>CALXRE010000001.1 GCA_944390645.1 uncultured Alphaproteobacteria bacterium
CTGAAAAAGAGATAAAATTAAAAGATGGAAAATCTATAATAATTTATCCCGAAAAAAAATAACATAGTATGTGAGCTTACATACTATGTTATGTATTGGTCGGGGCGATAGGATTCGAACCTACGGCACCCTGCTCCCAAAGCAGGTACTCTACCAGACTGAGCTACACCCCGAAATAAAAATATCGTGTGCTTATATCATTGCTTAATGATTTGTGCAATAGATATTATAATAGATATTATAATTATTATTAAAAACTAATCTTATCTCCTGGGTCTATCCCAAGTCGAGAGCTAATTCCTCCTTTTATTTCTAATACATACCTAACTTTCTTGGGGGCTGAAATTATTTTTAAGGACAAAGGTTCTGTTTCCTTAACAATAAAAACAATCTCTTTTAAATCATTTATAAATAACATATCTAATGATATGTAAGTGTTCTTCATCCACATCTTTACTTCTTTTTCTTCTCCAAAATCAAAAAGCATCCCAAAATCATCTGATATCTTCTTCTTAAACATTAATCCTCTTGCTTGACTAATCGAATCTTTTGCCACTAATACTTGAAAATCATGTCTTTTCTCGTCTTTGCTTAAAATAGATAAAGGAATAATTCCTTCTGCATACGATATTTGGGGGACATAAAAAAATATGCTTAAAATAATAAATACAGCTAAATATCTCATATATTATCCTATTAAAAAGACTTATAAACTAACTTTAATATATCAATCCCGTTGACCGAAATGGAAGTTAATTCTAATCTTATCTTAAACTTATAATCTATGAGGATAAAAAATGGTTGAAAAAAATGATATCTCAAATATTCCAGAAATGCCTAAAGAGGCTCTATCTGATCATATCGATATCCCTCCTATGCCTCAGGAACAAAAACAAACTGAAACCTATCCTAACCTTAATGAAGAAAAAATTTCAGAACTGCATAATATGTCAACTGAAAATGTTAATATAGCAAATGATCAAAATCTTAAACGTGAAGATGTTCAGTTGCCTCCTATGCCTCAAGAAACTAACCTAAATAACAATATAAATCCAGAAAATCTACAATATACTTCTGATGATGAAGCATATGAAACTTTAGTCGGACATGCTAGAACTAGATTTGAAGACGATAATCAAAATACTCAACCTAAAGAAAATAAATTCTCTGAATGGTTACAAAAAATACAATATCAAATTATTAAAAATAAAATAAAATTTGCAAAAATTACTGGCGGAATATTTGCTTCCATATTAATTGTTTATTTGTTTTTCTCTTTCACTTTCTCTTATTTTGTTGAATTCGCTTTTTCTCGAGTAATTAAAAATTTAAATCTACCGATTGCTTCATATAACGTTGTTTTTGCAGATTCCACTAATTTGATATTGGTTGATGTTATCGATAAAAATGGCTCAAAAATAGCTAAAGAAGTGATAATAATTTATAATATTTGGGATTTCATATTTAATAGTAAAGTCCAAGAAATAAACATTAACCTCCTAAATTTACAAGCCGAAGTGAAAAATAATACTATTATTTCTCCTTTTTTCTCTTCAATAAAAAATAATTCAGAAATCGCTAAAGAAGATGGAAGACCAAAAATATTTATTGATAAGCTACTTATAAATAATGGAAAATTTTCTATCTTCGGAGAGGAAAATGGAACGGCAGAGTTCTCTTTGTCTGGAAGAATCGCTAATGTATTTACTTTTTCTGCACCATTAAAAATTAAAACTGATAATTTCTCTGGTACGATCGATACTAAAGGATCTGGTTGGGGAAAAAATTATTCTCTTACGGGAACTTATAAAAATTCTGATTTCATATTCCAAGGAATCCCTTCAAAAACTTCTGGTGATTTCAATGTTAGTTTAGAAAATAATCAACTTTCAAAATGGTCTTTTAAATCAAATTATAAATTGGGACAATATAACATCAATTTTGATACTGATGGAACTTTTAATCGGGGAACCTTGAATGCTTCTTTAAATATAAATACAGAGGAAGTTAAAAATGAACTTCTAGAAAGTAATCCAAAACCAATTGTGGGAAGAGAAATTTTAAGAACAAGAAGACAAAATCCAAATAATGAAGCTAATCCTTCTCAGCTCTTTCAGCAAGAGACTGAAAATATATCTATAGCTTTGCCAATAGGAGATTTAAATATCAAAATATCTCAGGCTAAATTAGATGGAAATTTAACAAAATTTCAAGGAAATTTACCAATAAATATTATTTCTAAGGGAATAACTTTTGGAAACTTTAAAAGTGGAAAAATTGAATTAAATGCTGATGGAATTCTAAATTGTCAAAATAATGCTTGTTCTTATACTTTAAATGACCCTTTAAATATGAATATTGATGGTATCGTTTTACCTGCTTTTAATTCTCGTTTTGATACAAAAGACACAATTAGTGTAAATATAGCCTCTGATAACAAGCCTATACTTAATATATCAAAAGATAAAATTGCATTTAATATGACTTTATTAAATCCTTTCCTTAGAGGCGCTTTCGCTGGAGTAACAACTTCAAATCTATTTGCTATGCAAGCTGAAAAAGGAATCTTGTCTGGATCGTTAGATTATAATGGAAATTATCAGGCTATTTTGCTCTTAGATAGGTTAGCATATAATGACTCTATCTTTTCTGTTAATGGTGCTAAATTTGAAACCGCTTTCTCAACTAATCAAAATCCTTCTTTAAAACTTTATGCTTCATTGGTGGAAATGAAGGGGGATAAAGTTTTATTCCCTCCTTCTAATGTGTTCCTAGAGGCTGTCCCTGATGAATATGCTCATAGATTTAAATTGATTATTCAAACTCCTGTTTATGCTTCTTCTTTCTTTATGGCGGGAATATATGATTACCTTAAAGATCGGGGGGTGGCAAAATTTGCAATTCCTGAAATAATCTTCTCTGCAGATAAAACTCCTGAACAGGTATTTCCTTTCATCGGAGCTAATCTAAAAGATGTATCAGGAACTTTCTCTGCTAAAGGAAACATATCTTGGGGACCTTCTGGCGTGTCTGGTCCCGCTATGTTCTCTTTCTCTGATTTCTCCGCAAGAAAAGGTGATATAAAAGTCTCTGGCTTAAATGGACAGTTCATCGTAA
Organism: uncultured Alphaproteobacteria bacterium; assembly: GCA_944390645.1. GTDB lineage: Bacteria > Pseudomonadota > Alphaproteobacteria > CACZRW01 > CACZRW01 > RGIG5556. The sequence goes on from CALXRE010000001.1 coordinate 3,118, forward strand.
CTAACTTTAATCCTTTAACAACAATGCCTAATCAATTACTTACCGCAGATAATCTAAATTTAATCTTTCCTTTTAAAAATGTGCGGATGAAATTCTCTTTAAATGGTCAAAATGGTTTTATCGTTGATGACTTCTCTGCTAATATTGCTTCGGGAAGAGCTACCAATATTGATAGAATAACTATTCCGTTCGCTTTAAATGCTTCTCCTTCAATGTTAGTGATAAAAGATGTTGATATGGCTGAATTGGCTAAAATGTTAAATATGGATATTGTAATGAGTGGAAAACTTAATGCTCGTTTACCTATAGCTTTGAGACCAAATGATATTCAAATATTAATTGGAGATATTCAGACTGTTGGTGGCGGTTATATTAAATATCAACCTAACAAAACTCGAAACTTACAACAAAATTCAGAAGAAAACTTAATATTTAGTGACTTGAATTTCTCAAGTATAAAAGGAGAAATCGATGGTTCCTTAAACAAGGATATGACCCTTAAACTAAAAGTCCAAGGTAAAAACCCAGCATATAATGGAAACCAACAATTCCATAAAGATATACAAATAAAAGGAAATTTAAATTCTTTATTTAAAACATATTAATTTTTTCTTGGCGAGGTAAAAATGTTACAAAAACCAAAAATTAAGTATCGCAAAGATTATCAAAAACCTGATTATCTCGTCGATAGTGTGGAACTTACTTTCTTCCTAGATAAACAAAAAACTAAAGTGGTTTCTCGTCTAAAATTGCAAAAAAATTATCAAGAAAAAAAAATTAGACCAATTCTATTAAATGGGGAAGATCTAAAACTTTTATCTTTAAAACTAAATGATAGAACTCTATCTGCAGAGGAATATCAAATTCTAGATGATGGTTCTTTGCTTATACTTAATCCTCCATCTGAAAAACTAGAGTTGCAAATTGAAAATGAAATTAATCCAGAGAGTAATACTAAGTTGTCAGGACTTTATATATCTGGAGATATTTTCTGTACGCAATGTGAAGCAGAAGGATTTCGTAGAATTACCTATTTCCCTGATCGCCCTGATATAATGGCTAAATTTAGAGTTACTATCTATGCTGATCGCACAAAGTATCCTGTTATGCTCTCTAATGGAAATATGGTAAAAGAGGGGGAAAATTTCGTAGTATGGGAAGATCCTTTCCCTAAATCTTCCTATCTTTTCGCTTTGGTTGCTGGTGATCTTGCTATGCTCGAGGATACTTTTATAACTATTTCAGGAAAGTCTGTATCTCTTCGAATATATGCTCAAAAAGGTAAAGAAAATCGTCTTGAACATGCTATGAAATCTCTTAAAAAAGCTTTTGCTTGGGATGAAAAAGCTTTCGGTCGTGAATATGATTTGAATTTGTTTAATCTCGTGGCTGTTAGTGATTTTAATATGGGTGCTATGGAAAATAAAAGCCTTAATATATTTAACGACAAATTAGTCTTGGCTAATCCTGAAACGGCTACAGATACTGATTATATGCGAATTGAAA
>CALXRE010000002.1 GCA_944390645.1 uncultured Alphaproteobacteria bacterium
AATAAGATAAAGAAAATTAAACCTACGATAGAAATTTTTAATTGTATTGTTATTCCAAATGAAGAAGTAATATCAGCTTTAAAAGGTAAGAAAGTTTTAGCTTTTGCAGGTATTGGTAATCCTCAGAAATTTTTTTCTATGCTTAAGAGCTATGGAGTTGATGTTATTAAAGAAAAAAGTTTTCCTGATCATTATCAGTATAAAGAAAAAGATATAATAAAACTAAAAGATGAAGCGATCAGATTAAATGCTATTTTAGTAACCACAGAAAAAGATAAAGTAAAACTTTCCTCTTTTGACAAAGGAGATATAATAAGTGTTCCTGTAAACATTTCTTGGCAAGATGAAGCTAAAATATTAGATTTTTTAATATCGCATGATTAATAACGTTAAGAACATATATGAAAAGCATAAAAAAAACCGTATATGGCAGCATTGTATCTATTTTATCCAAGCACTATTTGGTTTTCCGTTAATCATATTTTTAAGAATTTTACCAGTTGATATTTCATCATATTTAATGGGTAAAATAGTTCGTATTATAGGTCCTTTTACAAAGGAAAACAAAGTAGCGCTTTTAAATTTAAGCCTTGTTTTTCCTGATAAGAGTATAAAAGATTTGAATAATATCGCTCGTGATGAGTGGGAAAATATAGGAAGAGTGATAGGAGAATTTCCTCATATTTCCCGTAAAGACCTTTTTTTAAAGAGGATGGAAATAGATGGAGCAGAATATGCTACAAAAGTTTTAAAAGAAGGCAAAGGAGGCGTATTTGTTTCTATTCACATGGGGAATTGGGAGTTATGTTCATTAGTGGCATCTAGTTTAGGAATAAAGCTTAATACCGTTTATAGAAGTCCTAACAATCCTTTTTTTGAGAACATTTTTCGTTTTCGTACATTAGAAAATAATGGAGAAGTGATTCCTAAAGGTAAGCATTCAGGGATTCGTATAATCCAGTTAGCTAAGCAAAAAGGTTTTATTGGTATGTTAATAGACCAAAAGTTAAGAGAAGGATTAGAGTTAAATTTTTTTGGTAAACCTGCAATGACAACCCACTTCCCTGCTCTTCTTGCATATCGTTTTAATTGTCCGATTATTATGGTTAAAACGGAACGAACAAAAGGAGTTAATTTTAAGGTTACAATTTACCCTCCTATTTACTCGGGTACGGAAGAAAAGAGTGAAGATAAAATAAAAGAATTATCACAAGAGCTTAATGATATTATAGAAGGATGGATAAAAGAGAATCCTTCCCAATGGTTATGGATACATAAACGTTGGAATTCTGAAGTATTTAAAGATACAAAATCAAGTACACACAAGTAGATAGCTAAGCTAAATATAGTTAAAACATTGATTGTAATAATTTTTTAACAATAAAATATAGACAAATATATTGAAATAATTAACCATTAATGTTAATAGATTCTTAATGAATTGCTTTCTTTTGATCTTTAATAAGAAGCAAAGCGAGGTTTAAAGATGCAAGAAGAATTTATATTTATTGGGGATAAGAAAGCTGATGAGATATCAGTTTTTAATCAATTAAAAAGTATAAGTAACCATTGCGACTATGGGATATTTTTTCAAAAGACTAAAGAGTTACAAAGATCTTTAAGAAAGTATTATTCTAATTTTGTAGCTCAGGAAATAATTATGAGAGCATATAGTTTTATAGATGATGAAGGGACTAGTGTTCTTAGCACAGCATATGAAAAACAGAATATAGCAGGAATTAATATAATTAGTTCATTTATTTTAGCCCATGGGATTGAATATAATTCTTTGTATCAGCAATTAACGAGCCCAAAATTATTAATGTTACAAAGGAAGATAGGTTTTATTGGAGATTTTGCAAAGAATTTAGTTAGTATTTTCAATCAACAAATTAATTCTGGAAAGCAAGAAGAGGCGTTTCGTTTAGTTTCCTGTTATAAATTTGTTGCACTTCCAAGAGAGATACAGACTACTACAATAGTTAAAAAGGAAAGAACAATAAGTAGTAAAAAAGTGTCTTTAAGGAACAAGGTAAAGAAAAGTATTATACACATAAGTCGACCATTAAGTGATTATTTATTAGCTCATAATGCAATGAGAAATTATTTTTTATTTTGATTTTATTAAATTAAGCAAAATAAAGGGGAGGCTTATGAATAAACACTCCCCTATACCCGCCGTACTCTTTCGGGTATACAAAGAGTATACTACATACCATAGTATGTAAACAAGTTTATTTTTTATTTTATTCTAGTCCTTCAGTTGAACCAGTAAATTTCACTATTCTAGCCACCTCTTCTTTTGCGATATCAAAAGCTTTTTTTGCTCTTATAACGGCTTCTTCAGCTTGTTTTTCAGAGGTAGCTTCTTCAGCAAGTTTGGAAGATATTTCAGCTTCATATCCAGCATCATCAATTTTTTTAGCTGCATCAGATATGATAGGAGCAAAAGGATTAGCTTTTTCCATATCTCTAGCATATTTTACGAATTTAGCAGCATCTTGAGCATATTGTTTTGCAGTATATTTAGCAGATACAACTAAAGCTTTAGAATAGTTTTCGTTAATTTTTGATATTGGATTTTGTACTTTTATAGCAATTTGTTGAACTTGATTAATATCATCATCAGTTATTTCATTTTTTGAAGCCATTTCAAGCAAAGGAGAGAAATCAAGAAGTATTTTTTCTCCTAAGGAGCGATTTAAATTAGCTAAGGGTTGAAGAGACCCTGTAAGTTTAGCCATTTTTTCAGTGTTTAATACTTTTTGATAAGCATCTCCAACTTCTTTTTTTACTTTTTCTAATTCAGCTTCAAATTTTTGTTTTTGTTGTGTTTTTTGAGTTTCTTCGAGTTTTGCTTTTTCAATAGCATCTTTTTTAATCTGATTTTCTCTATCTTTTACTTTGTTTATTAGTTGGTTTGCGAGTTCTGTATCTGAGAATGAATAAGAAGGAGAATCAAGATTACCCTTTAAGTTCATCGCATATGAAGGAATGTTAAGTTGTTTATCTTCGAGGACTTTTATCGCAGTGTTAAATTGATAAGTATTTAGATTTAATTTAAAAGCAATAAGAGCTTGTTTATTTTCATTATAAGTTAAATCTAAAGGATTAGTAATTAATTCTCCGTTTTTGATATTAAAAGATCCAGATAACTTATTAAATGGAGTTTGTTTGTTTTGTAACGCTTGTCTAAAAGAAGGAATAAAAGTAGTTGTTTGAGGATTTTCTAGAGTAAAAGTTTCTTTAATAAAGTCATAAGCTGAAGTTAAAGAGAAACCTATCAATTCCCCATCTATGAAAGATAAATTTCCAGTTCCAGTTAAAGACGAAAGTATATCATAAATAGTTTTGCCTTTTCCTGCAATACGAGCAGATAAATCCGCAGAATTAGCCGATACATTAAAAGTATCTATATTATTAAAGATTTTATTTATTTTAATTTTTTCTGCAGAAGCTTCTGCAGCGAAAGCAGGAATATCTGTTCGGAAATCCATAACTCCTTTCATGTTCATTTTACCCTCTTCTCCAACAAGAGCATTAAGAGAAGTAAGTTCCAATATTTTATTAGCAATTTTAATTTTAAAGATAGCATTATTTAAATTTAGATTTCCGAGTACCATATTATTGGCAGAAAAAGTTATTTGTGCAGTTAGATTTTTTAGATAATCGGAAGATATAATAGGTTCTTTTGTCCAGTCATAAGTTATAGGATAAGTAGAATCAGGATAAACAGTTTGTTTAGAAGATAGATATTGATCTAGCAATAAAGTATCTGTTTCTAATGAAGCAACGAAGAAAATATCCTCATTATTTTTTGCTAAT
>CALXRE010000003.1 GCA_944390645.1 uncultured Alphaproteobacteria bacterium
AGTTCTTCCTTTAATAGAGTTAGGAGATTCGTATAGAGATCAAGGCAATTATAGCCAAGCTGCAGAAATTTATAGTCAAGCGATAGAAAAGATAGGTAATAAAGAAGAGACACCATGGACTGTTTACTATAGTCGAGGAATTTCATTAGAGAGAACAGGCAAGTGGCAAGAAGCGGAGCAAGATTTTTTAACCGCTTTAGAGAAGAATCCAGAAGATCCGTTTATTTTAAATTATCTTGGTTATAGTTGGTTAGAGAAAGGGAAAAATCTGACCAATGCAAAGAATATGATAGCTCAAGCGATAGAAAAGAGTCCTGACAATGGTTATATTATGGATAGTTTTGGTTGGGCTTTTTATAAGACAGGAGAATATGATAAAGCAGTAAGGATTTTAGAAATAGCAGTAGAATTAGAACCAGGCAATTCTCTAATAAACGACCATTTAGGAGATGCTTATTGGAAAGTTGGAAGGAAAAGAGAGGCTTATTATCAATGGCAAAAAGCATTAAATTTCAATTTTGAAATAACACCAATGGATGTTTCTCGTATTAAATTTAAGCTATCCCATGGTCTTGATGAATGGGAAAAGAAAGAGAGAAAAGAGTAATGTCTTTATTTTTTATCCAAGCAGCTCCAGCTAAGATAAATCTTCACTTACATATTTTGAGCAAAAGGCCATCAGATAGTTATCATATTTTAGATAGTCTTTTTGTTTTTACGGAACTTGGAGATGATTTATATTTCAAACCATCAAAAGATTTCAGTTTAGAAGTCACAGGAGATTTTGCAAAAAATCTTTCAATCAGCGAAGATAATAGCATAATTAAAGCAGCTCTTTTGCTATCAAAAGAGCTAGGGATTAAGCCATCAGGAGAAATAACTTTAGTTAAGAGATTACCGATATCCGCAGGTATAGGAGGAGGGACTGCAGATGGAGCAGCGGCTTTAATTGGCCTACAAAAGCTTTGGAAGAAAGAGGTTTCATTAAAGAAGCTTTATGAGATAGGTTTTAAACTTGGTTCAGACGTTGTAGCAAGTCTTTATGGTCGCCCAGTTCTAGTAGGAGGAGTAGGAGATGAATTAAAGCCAGCTCCTAAGCTTCCTTTTATGGGTATTTTATTAGTTAATCCAATGGTTCCTATTTCTTCTAGGGAGATTTTTCGTTCTCGAGAGGATCATTTTAGTAAAGAGTTTTCTTTTTTGCCTGAATACAAAGATGTACAAAGTTTATCGTTAGCTCTACAGAAAAGTCGGAATGATTTAACAGAGACAGCAATAAACTTCGAACCCATAATAAAAGAAGCGTTATCAGCGATAAAGGATAGTAAAGATTGTTTACTCTCTCGCATGTCAGGCAGTGGCTCTACTTGTTTTGGCATTTATGATACATTAGAGAAAGCGCAGTTTGCAGAAGTTACGCTTAAAGGCAAGTATCCTAATTGGTGGATCAAGTCGACAATATTAAAGAGCTAAAAACAAAAGAATACCGCCCAAAACGATTCTATAGGCAGCGAAAATACCGAAAGAAGCTTTTTTCAACCAAGCTAATAAGAACCAAATAGCGAACATACCGCCCAAAGTAGCAACGATCATACCGACAAATAATTGAGAATTAAATACTTCGATATTTTCGGTTTGAAATAACTTAAGAGCAGTCCAAGCTCCAGCAGCAAGGATAGTAGGGATTGACAACAGCATAGAAAATCGAGCCGCATCTTCACGATTAAAGCCAAGGAATCTAGCCATAGTTATAGATATTCCAGATCGACTAGTTCCAGGGATTAGAGCTAAAGATTGAGCCAACCCAATAAGTAGAGCATCTTTTAAGGTAATTTGTTTCATATTTTTATTTTGAGGTTTTAATTTATCGACAAGGAATAAGATGATACCAAAAACGATTAACATAATAGCTAAGATTTTAACATTACGGAAATCAGCATGGAAAATTACTTCTATAAAGAATCCAAAGAGTAAAGCAGGGATAGTTGCGACCAATAAGCACAAGAATATATTAGAGTTTAAAATAGTTTCTTTTTTAAAGATTAAGAAAGCAGAAGATATAATATTTATAACATCTTTTCGAAAATACACGATAACAGCGATTAATGTACCAAGATGCATAGCGACATCAAAAGCAGCACCTTGATCTTTCCAAGAAGCCAAGTAAGGGACGATAATTAAATGAGCCGAAGAACTTACGGGCAAGAATTCTGTAGCACTTTGGATTAATGCGAGGACAATAGTTTGTATCATTAAAATAAATCCTTTGTTAAATAAAGTTTTCTATTTTTATACGCGTACGGCTATGATAGTAAAGATTAAAAACTATTGGATATAAATAAATTATGAGAAAATTATATCACCATATTTTATCTCCTTTTTGTCGTAAAGTAAGGATTTCGTTAGCAGAGAAAGGACTTCAATGTGATTTGATTTCAGAAGATTTAAGTTCTAGGAATCCAGCATTTTTAACAATTAATCCCTCAGGAGAGATACCAGTTTTAATAGAAGGAGAAGGCAACACGATTCCAGAGCATAATGTTATCTGTGAATATTTAGAAGAAGCATACCCAGATCCTAGTCTTTTAGGGAAGGATTTAAATGATAGAGTAGAAGTAAGAAGATTGACACGATGGTTTGATGAAAAATTTGCAAGAGAGGTTACGAGTGGTCTTTTAATAGAAAAAGTAATTAAGAGTTTACGTTATTCAGGGACTCCTAATTCTGTTACAATAAGGACATCGAAAGCATTTTTAAGAGAGCATTTACAATATTTAGAATGGCTAATAGTTCGTAGGAGATGGCTAGCAGGAGATATTTTTTCTTATGCAGACATTTCAGCGGCATCACAGATATCAGTTATTGATTATTTAGGAGATGTTCCATGGGATAAATTTCCTGATGCAAAAGATTGGTACATGAGAATAAAATCCAGACCGTCGTTTAGAAGCATCTTACATGACCGACAAACAGGTATAATTCCCCCTCCCTATTATTCAGAACTTGATTTTTAATAAAAGTTGTATAATTTTGTAGCGTTTTTTCTTCAATTATTTTATTGTAAAGAAAAATAACTATTTGTAAAAGGTATCATGAGTACATTTTTTTTAAGATTTTTGCTTATTTTTATAGTTAGCGTTGGTTCTATATCCTGTAGTGGAACAGAAAGCAGCGTTTATCATTGGCAAGGAAGAGGAGATATAGGTCCGAATAAATTTGTGCAAGATCATAATTTTTGTATTAGAGAAGCAGATTCGTGGCCATTTGATACTTCACCCTATGCGATGTTTGATAGTCTTTCACCTGGTCCTCATGATCCTAAGAATCGTATGGATCCAGAAGAAGGTAAAGTATGGGCATCATTCATTCCATATAGAGGGGCTCAGCCAATATATGTAAATGATTTTAATGGTTCTACTATGGTTGATGGAGAAGAATACGCAGAATGTATGGAATCTCTAGGATATAAAGAAGCTTTACCGAAAGAAATTCGAAACAATCTTATTTACGATAGAAAAGCAGGATACCGCGGTGAATACTAATTCTGTTTTATCGGATGGCTCTGAAAGAAAGTTTCCTTTAGTTTTACAAATACTGCCATCGTTGAATGGAGGAGGAGTTGAAAGAGGAACGATAGAAGTAGCCAAAGCATTAAAGAGCAATGGTTATGAATCATTAGTTTGCTCTTCTGGCGGTTTTTTAACCAAGGATCTTCAACGCATAAAAGTAGAACATATCACGCTTCCAGTATCGACTAAAAATCCTTTTAAGATCTGGCAGAATTCAAAGATACTAGCAAAAATTATTAGAGAGAAAGGAATAGATATTATTCATGCTAGATCTAGGGCTCCTGCATGGAGTGCTTATTTTGCAGCGAAGAAGACAGGCATTAAATTTTTAACGACCTTTCATGGTACTTATAGTATGGGACCATGTAAGCTTAAGAAGCTCTATAACAGCATAATGACAAAAGGAGATTTAGTCATTGCTGTTTCTGATTACATAGCCAACCTTATAAAGAAGGATTATCAACTTTCTGAACAAAAAATAAGAGTTGTTCATAGAGGTGTAGATACAGATATTTTTGATGCTACGAAAGTAAGCAAGACGAGAATTATATCTTTATCGAAGAAATGGAATCTTCCAGATGGAGCAACGATTATCATGCTTCCTTGTCGTCTTTCACGATGGAAGGGACATCATTTAATGTTAGAAGCGTTAAGTCGTTTAAAAGAGAGGGAAGATCTTTATTGTATTTTTGTTGGTAGTATACAAGGTAAAGATAGTTTTAGGAAAGAGATAGAACATTATGCCTCCAGTTTAGGATTAGGAGGTAAAGTAAGGATGATTTCTTACTGTGATGACATGCCAGCTGCATATATGTTAGCCGATATAGTAGTTTCTGCCTCTACGAAGCCAGAAGCGTTTGGCAGGACAATAGTAGAAGCACAAGCTATGGGTAAGATAGTTATAGCAGCGGATGAAGGAGGAGCTTGTGAGACGATAAAAAACGGATTAACTGGTTTTTTATTCAAGAGTAAAGATAGCGACTCATTAGCCGATGTTTTAGAGAGAGTTTTAGATATGAGTGAGCGAGAAAAAGAAGTTTTGACACAAACAGCAGTAAATTGTGCAGCGACAGATTTTTCTACGCGCGCCATGTGTGCCAAGACTTTAAAGATATACGAAGAATTGGCGAAGCAATAGAAGGAGCCAGATAAATAGTATGAATAAAAGCTTTTTATCTATTTATTACAAGAACTATTTTTTAAGGGAGAAGTTTTATAAGTAAAGATAGTATGCAGGCACTTCCGAACCGAGAGGGTCCGCGTGCCAATGAGGATATAGTAGCGAGAGAGGTTCGTTTAATCCTTGATAATGGAGAAACAGCAGGAGTAGTTTCCTTAAAAGAAGCTTTAAGGAGAGCAGAAGAGGTTGGTTTAGATTTAGTAGAGATATCTCCGAATGCGGAACCTCCTGTTTGTAAGATTCTGGATTATGGTAAGTATAAATATGAGATTCAGAAGAAAAAGGCGGAAGCACGAAAGAAACAGAAAGTAGTAGAAATAAAAGAAATAAAAATAAGTCCTAGTATAGATACACATGATTATGAAGTTAAGTTAAAGAGTGCGAAACGTTTTCTAGAGGAAGGAAATAAAGTCAAATTTTCTTTAAGATTTAAGGGAAGAGAGATAGCTTATCATAAGATGGCAGAAGATTTAATGGAGCGTATATGCCAAGACTTATTAACGCTTATAAAGATCGAGCAAAAGCCTAAGATAGAAGGTAAACAAATGATGATGCTTTTATCTCCCAAATAAATATTAGAAAAGATATGGGGAACACTTTTTTTATTGATATTGTCGCTTATTTAGAGACCATAGATCCGCTATTTATTTTACTAGCAGAAATTATATTGTCTTACGTTATGGTTTTATTGATTTTTAAATATTTTGGGAAAGAAGGTCTTTACACATATATAACCATGGCGATAATAATTGCAAACATTCAAGTTTTAAAGTTAGTTCCCTTTTCTTTTTTTTCCAATCCAATACCATTAGGTACAGTAGTTTTTGTTTCTACTTATCTAGCGACAGAAATAATCAACGAACATTACGGGAAGCAAGCAGCGATTTTAGCTATTAAGTTAAGTTTTTTAGGTTATTTATGTTTTGTAATATTAATGACCTTAACCTTATCCTTTTCGCCAATAACGGTAGAGAAGTTAAAAGCAGGAGAAGATATTAAAGATTACATCTGGGCTTTTAGCATACAAGACCACTTAAAAGCTTTATTTATGCCAGCTCCATCCATTTTACTTTCCAGTCTTTTAGCGTTTGCAAGTAGTCAACTAATAAATATTTTAATTTTTTCAAAGCTACTTATTTTATTTAAGAATAAGTTTTTATGGTTTCGAGGTATAATTTCTTCATCGATAGGGACATTACTAGACAATATAGTTTTTTCTTTTTGTGCCTTTTGGTTTTTAGCGAAAGAACCCGTTGCTTTAAGCATTTTAATATTTAGTTATATTTTAGGAGTTTTTTGGTTAAGATTAGGTCTTTCTTTTATAGATATGCCTATGCTTTATCTTTCTTACAAATTCAAGCCTAAATAAAGAAAAAAGAAAATTACTATACTTTTATATCTAAACTTTTATATCTAAGTAAGTACCACGAGGAGCATCAGGATTATATATTTTTCCATCTGCCATAATTTTATTTTTGATTTCAACATTAGGTCTTTCTCTAGATACTTGAGTTTTAATATTATCAGTTTTATCTCCATTAAATCCACGCACAGAGCTTGAGGCGATACGATTTAAATCGATTCCAGAATGAATCAAATTTACAGAAGAATTTTCAATTACCACGAATAAACGTCCCTTTATCTTTAGTTATATATCTGTTATAGTACCACCATATTTTGTGTCTGTCTATTTAGAGTTTTATAATTATGACTGAGAAATTATTGAATGAACTTTTACTTACTCGTTTTACGCATGACATAGCAGGGGGAGTAGGAGCAATTATGAACGGTTGTGAGTTAATTTCAGAGAGCATAAATGATAAAGATTTTTTACAAGAAGCAATAAAGCTTTTAAATAGCAGTGCTCAAAGCGTAGCCTCAAAGCTGAATTTTTTTCGTTTAGCTTTTGGGACAGAGAGTTCAAATTTTTCTCCATCGAACGCATTTGATGTAACGAATAAATATATTAATACGCTAAACGGTATGACGTTACAATGGGCACCTAGTGGAGAAGAAGATTATGTTTTAATTAGACTTATGATGATTTTATGCTTACTTTCAAGTAATATTATTACTCGAGGAGGTATAATAAGTGTTCATCAAGATCGAGTAGAGGTTTCTGGGAAGAACGCAATAGTTTCAGATAAAATAAAGAGCATTATTTCTGGCTCAGAAGACTACACACCAGATTCTTTAAATATAGTAGCAGTTTTACTTATGCTTTACGCGAAAGACGGAGGCTATTCTATAAGAATAGAAGAAGGACAAGATAGAATAATCTTTTGGATAGATTAATATATGATAGAAGAACAATCAAATTTAGATACCTTTTTTGAAGATTTTCATGAAGAGATTTTTTTACGAGCTAATGAACTAATTGCCGTAAAAGATAAGGAAGATTTTCTAGAATATTTTATAAAATTTACGGATACGATATTAGCAGTATCTTTATTTCTTTTTATTCCCCGTTTAAGGACTCTTTCACAAGCTTTATCTAACTTTATATCTGAACAAGGAGATAAAATAGATAAATCT
>CALXRE010000004.1 GCA_944390645.1 uncultured Alphaproteobacteria bacterium
ATGCAAATAATTTACCCAAACAAATAAAAGAAGCAAAGAAGAATGGTAAAGAGATTATGCTTCATATTCCCATGGAAGCTCAGAGCTCGGTGGATACTGGTCCACAGTCATTGACTACGCATATGTCAGCATTAGAGGTATCAGAGGTCTTAAAAAAGAACTTATCTTCAGATCTTTTATCTCAAGGCGTTGTAGGAGTAAACAACCATATGGGTAGTAAGTTTACGAAGGATATGAAGAGCATGAAGCATTTTATGAAAGCATATTCTTCTTATGGTCTTTTTTTTATAGATTCTAGGACGATACCAGGTTCTTTAGGAGTAAGTATTGCAGATTCCATGGGGGTTGCGACAGCAGGTAGGAATGTATTTATAGATAATAAAGATGAAGTTTCGTATATTTTAGGTCAGTTACATCTTTTAGAGCAAGAAGCAAGGAAAAGAGGTTTTGCGATAGGAATAGGTCATCCACATGATGGAACAATAAAAGCACTTCAAGAATGGATACCGAGCCTTTCTTCAAAAGGAATATACTTAGTCCCTGTTTCATATATTGTTAAAGAGCGTTTAGCTACGAAAAAAGCAAGAGATAAAGTTTAGGCTAAATCAAATGACGAATAAGAAGGTGGTTCATAAACTAGTATTTCAGTAGTTCCTGTAAATTTTAAGGTTTTATCGCCATGAGATATGATTCCTGCCGTATCTGGTAATCGTCCATGTCTAGATTGGAACTCTTTTACATCTGATAGACTCATTATAAGACCATTTTCGAAGTTAACATTCCATCCATAAGTTGAAGACGTTTCTATACGAATAACAGAACGTAGAGGTGTTCCAATAAATTCTGCGTTTTCATCATTTGCAGAGAAATAAAATAATTCTTGCTTTTCAGGGGTAATAGAATTTGTTTCTAATAAGATTTCTTTTAAATTATAGTTTTGAAATTCAGTTTTTATATTATTTAAATTAGGTATTTTAATTTCAGAGAAATTAGCAAGATGTAAAATATTTCCTTGAGGTCCAGTAAGGACAGCAATTTCATCTGGTAGTAATTTTAAAGAGAAGTTATCAAATTTAGCTAGATTTACGACTCTACATCCAGTAACAACAAGTCCCCAAGCAGCATCTCCTTTTGAACCTAAGTTTCCCATTAAGAATAGATGATTTTTTTCTGTATTATTTTGTTGTTGATTTTCAGGTATAGTTATTTTTTCAACATTACAGAAATCAGCACGAAAACCATCTTCACTTAAGAGGGTTCCCCGAGTCATTCCTTTAGGAAAATCGATAGTTTTTCCAGTTTTTTCAGCTAAAGGGATAATTTCTGTTTTAGAAATTATAATATTCCAATCTGCTAATGAATAAGAAGGAGCACCGATATCAGAAATTTCCAAGATATCATTTTCATTTATAGCAATAATTGTTTTTTCTCCATCTCCAAACCCGAAAGTATAAGTGCTAGGTTTTGTTTGAATATTTTGTTTTTCAGAAGTTTTATTATCTATATTTTTAGTTTTTTTAGTTTTCCTATTTACTTTAGGGGAAGATTTTGGATTTAAGGGAAGATTATTTTGAGAAGGAAATTCATCTCCGATTTCCATTATTTTCATAGCGGAAGGGGTAATTTTTTTTCTATTTGGCATTTTTGCCGTTTTTTTTCTTTTTGAGGCTACCATTAAGTTCAAACCTGTTTATTTTTAGATAAGTCACTATAACAACAAAGTTATTATAAGTCTATATATCAAAAATTAAAAACTATAAAGGAAAGATTAAACGTACTCTTAAACCGCCTAAAGGACTTTCAGCTAAAGTAATTTCACCACCATGGGCAATAACAATGTCTTTAGTTATTGTAAGTCCGAGCCCGACACCTCCAGTTTGTTGGTTTCTAGAAGCGTCTAGACGGAAGAAAGCTTTGAAAACATCATTTCGATTTTTTTCTGGGATTCCAGGACCATCATCATCAACGGTTATTTCTAAGAAATTGTTTCTAACACCGATATTTACTTTAGTATATTTAGCGTATCGATTAGCATTTCCTATGATATTAGAGATACAACGAGAGAAATCATTAGGACGTAACATTATTTCTTGTTTTTGTTCGACATGGAGATCAATATTTGGGTAATTTTTACGCATATTTTGAACGATTTTTTTTACTAAATTTGATACTTCGACTTTTTTGAAAGGTTCTTTACCTTCGCCTCTTGCAAAAGCTAAATATCCTTCGAGCATATTTTCCATTTCTAAGACGTCTTGATTTAAATCATTTAAGGCATCATTTTTTTTCATCATAGCTAATTGTAATTTCATTCTAGTTAAAGGAGTTCGTAGATCGTGAGATACGCCTGCAAGCATAGTAGTTCGTTCATCAAGTTGTCGTTTAATTCTATCTCGCATAGCAAGGAAAGCGAGAGCAGCTTGTCTAACTTCCGTAGCTCCTTCAGGTTTAAAGTTTTCTACATCATGACCTTTTCCTAAGCTATCAGCAGCTTTAGCCAATCGTTTTATAGATCGTACTTGGATTCGCAAGAATAAGATAGCAACAATAAATAATAAAAGAGAAGAGCCTAGCATCCAAGCGGAGAATACATAAGCAGTTGAACTAAAGAAACGTTTTTTAGGTACGGTTACGGTTAGTAGTCCGTCAGGTTGACGTATATATATATTAACACTTTTTTTTAAGCTTCCTTCTTGAATAGAAAAGGTTTCTCCGAAAGCGAATTTTAAAGCTCTACTAAGTTCGGACACGACCATACTATCAGTATCTAAAGATGTATTAGTAGGGAGTCTTGCATTTTTGGTAAAGAAAAAACCGATTTTCAAATTTCGTTGAGCTGCATCGAATAAGGGTTTGAGATTTTTTTCATCAGTTTTTTGCATTAAAGCGATAACAAAAGTAAGATCACCAGCAATGCTATTAGCCATTCGTCTACTTATAGTTTGCCAATGTTGATCATAGAAGAAGATAGCAATTATAAGCTGCAGAAGGATTAAAGGAATAACGATAATAAGTAAAGAACGAGCCCATAAACCTTTAGGCATTATATGATAATGGATGAAATTGATAAATTTGGTAAGGAAAGATAGATAATTATTTTTCATATTAAAAATATCTCCCTGTTTAGTCAGGCAATAAAATATAACCCTTTCCTCGGATTGTTTGGAGATATCGAGGTACTTTAGGATCAGGTTCAATTTTAGTTCTTAAGCGAGTAATTTGAACATCTATTGTTCGAGGATTATTTTCATCTCCAGTTTTTCGGACAATATCTTCTCTAGTTAAGATTTGTCCGGTTTGAGAAGCAAAGATTTTTAATAAAGTTGATTCTGCAGGAGTAAGTTTAATTTTTTGACCATTTTTCAACAAACAAGCATTTTCTGTATCATAAGAACAAAGACCAAGTTTTAATATTCCTTTATTTTCTTCTTTTACAGAAGGGATTCTTTTTAGAATATTTTTTATTCTTAATAGTAGTTCTTTAGGTTCAAAGGGTTTAGTTAAATAATCATCAGCCCCGCTTTCTAAGCCTGATATTCGATTTTCTGGTTCTCCCATAGCCGTTAACATTAATATAGGTATATTTGTAAATTTTCGGATATCATTTGTAAAATCAATACCATTTTCTTCTGGCATCATAATATCGACAACAAGTAGATCGAAAATAAATAACTTCATTATTTCACGAGCTTCAGTAGTATTTTTAGAAGTTGAGACTCTGAAGTCATTTTCTTGTAAGAAACGACGTAATAACTCTCTTAGACGTGTATCATCATCTATAACAAGGATATGTTTTTTATATTTATTTTGATTGTTTAAATGCATTTTTATCATCATTTTTTTGAGATATAGGGACAGCGTCCATATATTTCATACCAGCACGTAAATAATCATATCCTGTGATTATAGTTAACATAGCAGCGATCCATAATAGAATGGAACCGATATCAGCTAATAACCATATTTCTTTACCAAAGATGATTACAGGTATTGCAGTCATTTGGAAACCAGTTTTCCATTTAGCTAATTTTGTGACCGGCATACTTACTTGTAGTTCTGCAAGATATTCACGCAAACCAGAGACCGTAATTTCTCGGCAAAGGATTATTAAAGCAGGAATAATTCCAAGGAAAGGAATCTGCATAGTTGCAACTAACATAAATAAGACAGAAGAGACAAGAAGTTTATCTGCGATAGGATCTAGGAAGCGACCGAAACTAGATAATTGATTCATCGTTCTAGCAAGATATCCGTCGAAATAATCAGTTACAGCAGCGGCAATAAATAGAATTCCACAAAGTAATATAGCAAAAGGGCTATTAAAGAAGAACAGCAAAACGATCAAAGGAATAACAAGGATTCTTGATATTGTAAGGATATTAGGCAAATTATACACTTTTAGACTTCCCCAAAAAATAAAAATAAGACTCTCTATAATTAACCATAAGGGTGAAAGTATGTATAGACTTTTTTAGCAATATTTTCATTTATTCCTTCTACGGTTAAGAGTTCGCTTAAAGAAGCTTGAGCAACCTCTCGAGCAGAACCAAAATGTTCCAGTAGAGCTTTTTTTCTTTTAGCCCCAATACCTATTATATTATCTAATTTATTAGAGAACATAGCTTTTTCTCTTCGATTTCGATGAGATCCTATAGCAAAGCGATGAGCTTCATCTCTTAGTCTTTGGATATAGAATAATAAAGGAGAATTAAGAGGAAGTTTTAAACGTTTTCCAGAATCAAGGATTAAGGTTTCATCGCCTGCATTTCGATTTTCTCCTTTTGCGACTCCTAGAATTTTTATTGTCGAGATTTTTAAGTTATCCATAACTTCTTGAGCAATTTTAAATTGTCCTTTTCCCCCGTCTACAATAATTAAATCAGGCAAATCATTTTCTTTTATTCCTCTAGAAAGTCTTCTAGTTAATACTTCTCGCATCATTGCATAATCGTCTCCTGGAGTTATGTTTTTTGTAGAGATATTAAATCTACGGTAAGCACTTTTTTTAAAGCCGTCAGGAGAAGCGACAATCATAGCTCCAACAGCATTAGTTCCTTGGATATGACTATTATCAAATACTTCTATTCTTTTAGGAGGATTTTTAAGACCGATAATTTCTGCTAATTCATAGTTTATTTTATCATCAGCGGTTTTTTCGATTTTATGTCTAGCTAGAGCTTCTTTTGCGTTTAACAAGGCGTTTTCTAGCAATTTTTTTCGGATACTTTTAGGATTAAAATTTATTTTAAGATTTAAAGCTTTTTCGATTTCTTTTTCATCTTTTAATTTGTGACTTAGAATAATTTCTTTAGGTTTATCATGGGATTGATAGAATTGCCCAATAAAGGTTTCTAAGATTTCATTTTCAGTAATTTCTTTAATTCCTGTATTAAAATAAGGGTAATTTCCACAATTAAAACCAGATCTGATAAAGAAGACTTGGATACAAGCAAGATCATCTTCTTTATATATTGCAATAATATCAATTTCTGTTTCAGAAGAGATATCAATTATTGTATGAGTTTGTACTTGGTTTAAAGCTTTAATTCTATCTCTAATAATAGCGGCTTCTTCGTATTTTTGTTTTTTGCTTAGATAAGCCATTTTTTCTCCGAGGTTTCGTTGTATTTCAGAGCTTTTCCCTTTCATAAAGGATTTAGCATCATGAACCATTTTTAAATATTCAGTATTTTCAATTTTTCCTACGCAAGGAGCAGAACATTGTTTAATTTGGAATAAAAGGCAAGGTCTTATTCTGCTTTCAAAGACAGAATCAGAGCAAGAACGTAAAAGGAAAGCTTTTTGTAGTATTTTCAAGGTTTGATTTACAGCTTGTACCGAAGCGAAAGGACCAAAATAAGTTCCTTTAATATTTTTTGTTCCTCTGTGTTTTAGTATTTGAGGCCATTTTTCATTTTCTGTAATTAGAATATGAGGGAAAGTTTTATCATCACGAAGAAGGATATTGAAATGAGGCTTAAGATTTTTAATAAGGTCGTTTTCTAGTAAGAAAGCTTCGGCTTCACTATTAGTAGTGATTACAATTAAGTCTTCTGTCATAGAGACCATAAGCTGTATTCTTGCAGATAGTCGTTCAAATTGAGTATAATTTGTAATTCTTTTACGTAAATTTTTAGCCTTACCGACATAAAGAACGTTGCCATTTTTATCTAGCATGCGATATACCCCAGGTTGGGTAGGCAAAGAAGGGAGGCGTTTTTTTATCAATGAAGCGCCTCGGAGGAAACTACTAATTTTCTGAGATTTTTCCGCCAATTTTTCCTCTTTAATTTAGCGTATTAGATTACATAGTAAGTAATTTTCATAAGAGAATGTTTATAGATGTTGTCCTCCATCAATAATAATTGTTTCTCCAGTTAAAGCATCGGTATTAAGAATGAATTTAATAGCATTATATATTTGAAGAGGATTTGTTTTTTGTTTTAGTGGTAAAGTAGCTATTTTAGCCTCCATTTCTTTAGCGTTCATTTCAGGCGAAGGAAGCACTATACCAGGAGCAATGGCATTTACTCTGATATTAGGAGCTAAAGCGAGAGCAACCATTTTTGTCATATCAGCCAAGGCACATTTGCTTAATGTATAGCTGAAGAAAGCAGGATTTGGTCTTACAGTTTTTTGATCGGTTATATTAATAATGTTTCCGATAGAGCCATCATTTGAAGCAAACTGAGCAGCAAAATCTTGCATTAAAAGGAAGGGAGCGCGTAAGTTTATCATCATATGTTTATTCCAAGTTTCTAGGGATACAGAATCAAAGGAATCTTTTTCAAACACAGCAGCACAATTTATTAAGCAGTCTACTTTTTCAAAAACACTAAATATTTGAGGGAAGATTTGTACTACTTCATTTTCATCTTCTAGATCAGCCTGTAATAGAGCGGTTCGAACTTTACATTTTCCAATTTCTCTAGCCAATTCGCGAGCTTCAGCAATAGAGTTATTACAATGGATAATAACGTTCCAACCATCTTTAGCAAAACCCAGAGCGATTTCTTTCCCGATTCGTTTAGCAGCACCAGTGATTAGAACAGTTTTTCTTTCTGCTGCAGCCAAAGGAGTTGGTCGCAATTGAGTTTTGAAGCTTTCATTTTTTTTAGTGTCTATATTTAGATTATTCATAGGAATAGCAGGTTTTATATGCAATTTTTCCTCTATTTTATCAGAAGGTTTTTTAATTATAGTTACAGAAGAATTTGAAGAAGCTGAAGCATTAGGGAAAGCGTTTAATTCCCAAGTATGTATATTATCATTAGTTTTTATAGTTAAAGATATAGTTCTAGGTTTATTTTCTTCTTCTTTATTTATGTTTATTAAGCGAATATGTTCAAGTACACTTTCATATACAATAAAAGAATCTTTTCCTTGTAAGAGCAGACACCCATGTTGATCTATATTAGTAAGAGTAATAGAAGTATCTTCTACTTGCCCATTTTCATCTAAAAATAGAGCCCAAGGACGAAGGCGATCATTATTTTGTCGTCCAGCGACTATTTTTATATTTAAGGATTTAATTTGCTCATTAGCTAATTCCTTTAAAGATAATCCTGGAGCAAAGGATTCAGGATATAAAGTCATAAAGTTTTCTTCGCCGATTAATAGTTTTAATCTAATATTATTATATAGAGCACTTTCTGGTTTAAGGATATCACAGAAGCCAATAGTTAGAGAGTCTCCAGCATTATCGAAATAGATAGCAGCATGTTGGAAACCATCAGGGTTTAGTAAAGAATAAGCACCTTTTGCAATGGTATGGAATATATGTCCAGCAAGGATCTGTGGTCCATAAGTTTCTGAATCCCAAATAAGTACAGGGTTTTTAGATTCTAAAGAAGCTGGTTTTGTTTTTTCTAAGAAGGCATGGTTTTCTCGATCTATCCAAAATATTTCGCCATTTTTTTCTTTTGCAGGAATAGCCTTCCAATTTAGAGAACGTTCAAAGAAGAATAAGGATCCATTTTTATTGCCTGCCAGATTAGAGAAGTCAGGAATATTTTGGTTTAAAGAGAAGCCATTATTGATAAGGAAGAAGCTTATTTTTTTACGAATATAATCTTTTGGTAAAGCAAAAGAACTTACAGTAGGGATTAAGGAATCTGGAGCTAAGTTAGGAAAAGCGATTTTAGGATTTTTTAAAAATCCATTATCATCAACTTCATATATTCCGAAGATATGAGGTCCACTTAGAGATTTTAAAAAAGTTAATTTTACAGGGAAATCATATTTAAGGAAAAGATTTCCAGGTATTTCTTCAGCTTTTCGATTATACTGTAAAGGGTTTAAATTTTCTTCCACTTTTTTCCTCTTAGATTGTTATTTAAGCCCAAATCATTTTTTTGTAATTTTGCTATTTCATCTCTTAATCTAGCAGCTTCTTCAAATTCTAGATTTTCAGCAGCGATCAACATTTTCTTTTCCAAGTCAGCAATAATATTTTTTAACTTTTTAGGAGGTATTGCAATGGATATTTCTTTATTTACATCAATGTAGTCTTGATTAGATATTTCTTGTAAAGCAGAAGAAATATTTTTCTTAATAGTTTCAGGAGATATTCCATTAGCAAGATTATAAGCAGTTTGTTTTTCTCTACGTCTTTCAGTTTCAGACAAAGCAAGTTGTAAAGAATTGGTAATTTTATCAGCATAAAGGATTACGCGCCCATTTACGTTTCTTGCCGCTCTACCTATAGTTTGGATTAAAGAAGTTGTAGAGCGTAAGAAGCCTTCTTTATCGGCATCTAAGATAGCAACTAGAGCACATTCAGGGATATCAAGACCTTCACGCAGTAAGTTAATACCGACTAATACGTCAAAAGAACCTTTTCTAAGTTCTCGCATAATTTCTATTCGTTCTAAGGTTTCTACATCTGAATGCATATATCGTACTTTAATAGAGTGTTCAGCGAGATATTCAGTTAAATCTTCAGCCATTCGTTTAGTTAAGGTTGTAACTAAGACTCTTTCTCCTTTTGCAGCAGCGATTTTAACTTCAGCCATAAGATCATCTACTTGGTTTTCCACAGGTTTAACGATACAGACAGGATCAACAAGTCCAGTAGGTCGAATAACTTGTTCGACGAAACATCCTTCAGTTTGTTTAAGTTCCCATTCTCCAGGTGTAGCTGATACGAAGATAGTATTTGGTCTCATTTGATCCCATTCTTCAAACTTTAACGGTCGATTATCAATACAACTAGGTAGACGGAAGCCATAATTTGCAAGAGTACTTTTTCGACTAAAATCACCTCGATACATAGCTCGTAATTGAGGTATAGTTACATGACTTTCATCAACGAATAATAAAGCATCTTCAGGGAGATATTCAAAAAGGGTAGGAGGCGGTTCCCCAGGTTTACGTCCAGTTAGATGACGAGAATAGTTTTCAATTCCTTTGCAAGATCCCGTAGCTTCTAACATTTCCAAATCAAAATTAGTTCTTTGAGCCAATCTTTCAGCTTCTAAAGGCATTTTTTGTTTTTCGTAGAATAAGAGACGTTCAGCTAGTTCTTTTTTTATACTTTTGATAGCTTTTGATAAAGCTGGACGAGGAGTTACATAATGGCTTGCGGGATATATGATAATTTCCTCAAGATTTGCGCCTTTTTCTCCAGTTAAAGGATCGAACTCACATATAGCATCTATTTCATCGCCGAAGAAAGATATCCGCCAAGCTGTATCTTCATAATGACTTGGGAAAATATCAAAAGTATCTCCCTTTATCCGGAAACACCCACGATTAAAAGCCATATCATTTCGTTGGTATTGTAATTCTACGAGATGTTTTGCTAAATTTTTAATTTCCAAAGTATCTTGTTTACGGACAGCGAAAGCCATTTGAGAATAAGACTCGACACTTCCTAAGCCATATATACAAGAAACAGAAGCAACAATAATAGTGTCTCTTCTTTCTAGGATACTGCGAGTAGCCGCATGTCGCATTCGATCTATTTGTTCATTGATAGCAGAGTCTTTTTCAATATAAGTATCTGTACGAGGAATATATGCTTCTGGTTGATAATAATCGTAGTAAGAAACAAAGTATTCGACAGCGTTATGAGGGAAGAACTCTTTCATTTCTTGATATAATTGAGCTGCTAAAATTTTATTATGAGCAAGGATTAAAGCAGGTTTTTTTAAGCGATTTATGGTTTGAGCCATTGTAAAAGTTTTTCCAGAGCCAGTTACGCCAAGGAGGACTTGATTTTTTTGATTATTATTTATTCCGTTAACGAGTTGATCTATTGCTTGAGGCTGATCTCCTGAAGGAATGAATTTAGCTTCTAGTTTAAAGTCAGCAGGAATTCCAGGAGGTTGTTTCATAGCCAACGGATAGTCTGTCAGTATTTCAGTATGATAATCAGTCATGTAAAAGTATCCCTCCAAGCGAGGGATAGTATAGTATTTTCGAGTATATGCAAACAAGCAAATAGATTTAAAGAAATAAGTTCCTTGCTTTTATTCTTTTGTTACAGGTACCCATAAGACATCATCAATATTATTAGCCCCAGTGATTACCATTACCAAGCGGTCAACACCTACGGCTATACCTGCAGAAGGAGGCATACCGAAAGCTAAAGCATTCATGAAGTCTTCATCGATAGGATATCGTTCTGCATAGAGTTTTTCTTTCATATCCATATCTGCAGTGAATCTTTTTCTTTGTTCTTGGACATCGGTTAGTTCAGAGAAAGCATTACCTAATTCTAGCCCACATACGTATAGTTCGAAGCGTTCAGATACTCTAGGATCAGAAGGTTTTTTTCTAGATAAAGCAGCTAAACATTTAGGATATTCATAAAATATTGTAGGCACTCCATTAAAACCTAGTTTTGGTTCTACTTTATCTAGGCAGATTCGGAAGAAGACGTCTTCCCAACGGTCATTTTCAGAACAATGTATGCCGATTTTTTTTGCTTCTTTGATAAGTTTTTGAGGATTAGGGTCTGGATTATCAGGGTTATCGATAGTAGCGAGTACATCGATATTTGCATATTTAAGGAAAGCATTTTGAATAGTTAACATTTCCCAATCTTTGAAAGGATCACAAAAAGATCCTTTATAAGAGAGTATGTTTTTCCCAAGATTTTTAGTGGCATTTCGGATTAGTTTTTTACAGTCTTCCATAATAGATAAATAGTCATCATTAGCACGATACCATTCAATCATTGTAAATTCTGGATGATGTCTATCAGAGCGTTCAGCATTTCGATAGACATGGCAGATTTGATAGATTTTAGGGAGCCCTGCGACCAAGAGTTTTTTCATCGAGAATTCAGGAGAAGTATGTAAGTATAAGGTTTTAGTTTTGTCATAGAAAGGTTCTTCTAAAGATGTTTTAAAAGCTTTTAAATGTACCTCTAATCCAGGAGATATTTGTAAAGAAGGAGTTTCTACTTCAAAGAAGCCTTGTTCATCGAAATAATTTCGGATTGATTTAATAATTTTTTGTCTTTCTTGTAAGAAAGTTATTTTACGTTGATAAAGTTCAGGTTTCCACCAATTCATGATTTTATTTCCTTAAAATAATTTGCAATAGTCTTTGTAATATCACGGTATAGATTTGATACAAGGGAAAAGTTTTTAAATATTTTCGTAAAGAAGTTGCGGGAATTGAAGAGATATGGTAGCTTCCAGAACAAAAGAAGAAATTTTAAGGAGAAATAAATGAAACAGAACGCAAATTTAATCCGTCCAGGTTGGGTAATAGAACATAATGGAAAACAATGGTCAGTTATAAAGATTAATCTAGTTCAGCCCGGTAAAGGGGGAGCATTTATTCAAGTAGAAATGAGAGATGTAGAGACAGGAACCAAGACGAACGAGCGTTGGCGTACAGCAGATACGGTAGAGAAGTTAATGTCAGAAGAAAGGGATTGTCAGTACCTTTATAAAGAAGGAGATAATCTTATATTTATGAATACGGAGACATATGATCAATTTTCAGTTCCGACATCAGTTATGGGAGAAAGTGCGGGTTTTTTACAAGATAGTATGATGGTTACGGTTAATTTTATAGAGGATCGTCCGATATCCGTAAATTTACCACCATCTGTTATAATGGAAGTTGTAGAATGTGAGCCAGTTGTAAAAGGACAAACCATTACATCATCCTATAAACCAGCTAAGCTAGAAAATGGTATGAGAATAACAATTCCTCCATTTATTGGTCAGGGAGAGAAAATAGTAGTTTCTACTTCGGATTGTTCTTATGTTGAGCGAGCGAAGGGTTAAGCTTTTAAAGAAGGAAAAAAAGATAAAAGATGTCAGAAATACAAAGGTTGAGGGCATTTAGGAATCCTAAAGAAGAGAGGCTAATGTCTTCTTTATCACCATCTTTAAATGTTATGATCATGGCGGTTAGGAAGGCAGGCAAGAAGATTATCCGAGATTTTGGAGAGTTGGAGAATTTGCAAGCATCAGAGAAGAGCGTAGCAGATTTTATGTCAACAACAGAGAATAAGGTAGAGAAGGTACTTTTAGACTATTTACAAGAAGTTAGACCTCGTTATGGTTTTAAGGTAAAAGATAATAAGGAAATAGTAGGGGAAGATATCTCCAATAAGTTTTTGATAAGTCCATTGGATGGTAGAGTTAATTTTTTGCATGGCATACCATTATTTTCCGTATCTTTAGTTCTTTATAGGGATAATGATATTTTTTCTGGAGTTATTTATAATCCTATAATGGATGAGCTTTTTTATGCAGAGAGAGGTTCTGGTGCATTTTTAATGACTTCTCAAGGAGATAAGCGTTTGAGGGTTTCAGGTAGGAAGAAAATATCAGAAGCTGTTATAGGGGTTGATTTTGCTGTTGAGGAAGATTTACAAAAGACGAGTGATTATATGCTACCATTATTGAAGAAGACGTTAGGAGCACGTCGTTTAGGTTGTATATCATTAAATCTAGCGTATGTAGCATCGGGACGTTTTGATGGAGGTATATATAGAGGTAGTAGACCTTGGCAGACGGCGGCAGGTTTTCTTTTGATAAAAGAAGCAGGAGGTCATATTAGGGGAAGCAGATGGGAAGAGAAGTCTTCAGAGGTTTTAAGTTCTCAAGATATAATAGCATCTAATGATAATATGGATAAGGAAATATCGAATTCATTATCAAAAAGAAGAATATAGTAAGAGGAGTTATTTTGATAGAGTTTGGAGGCGACTTGTGCAACACATTTATAGGTTAACTTTATCGATATTTTTAGGATTTTCGTTAATATTATTTTCGAATAGAGTTCAAGCAGGAGAAGAGGTTATATATGTGAATTCTCCGAACGTTATAGTTGATTTAAGCGTTTTAGATGATATATCGATAGAAGAAGGTCCAGTTAAATTAACACCTCCAGCAAGGATAAAAGGTTCAGCTAAGAAGGTTCAGAATCAGGAACGCAAAGAAGTTTCAGATAAGAGAGCGAGAACAAAGAAAAAAGTTTATCCTAAGAATGTATCTAAGCCAGATATTTTAGGGATATCAACAGGTACCGATACAGTTGAAAGAGTTTCGCCTGAGAGTTCGGAGGGGACAGTAGAAGCAGGTTCAGCAGTTGTATTAGGAGGAGATGCAGCTCCAGTTCCTAGGGTTTCTAAGACAGAGCCAGTAGAAGTTAAAGAAGAAGGAAGTAAGGAAGAAAAAGGAAATAAGGAGAGCGTATCCAAAGATTTTCTAGATTCGAATATATCGAAGAGCGAGGAAGTTAGAGACAATACGTTGGAAAAGAAGGAAGTTAAGCAAGATTCTGGAAAAGAAGATTCATCGACATTTTCCGACTCGGGAGATCTTTTGGTATTAGAATTTTCTTCTGATGCAACGATTTTAAGTTCAGAGAATGAGTCTAAGTTAAAGACATTAGCTTCTCGTCTTAAGAGCAATGAGACTATAAGTGTTAGGATAATGTCTTATGCACGAGATGAAGAATCAGGCTCTAGTAAAGCGAGGAGGCAATCGTTATCAAGAGCACTTGCGGCGCGATCAGTTTTATTAGATGAGGGTGTTCGTTCGACCCGTATAGAAGTTAGGGCTTTAGGGAATAAGGTACAAGAAGATAAGATATATTTAGAGATTATTGAAAGGAAATAGTTGCTTTTTGATTTTCTTTACTGTATATTTCAGCCCTTAATTTTATTGGGAGCTAGTTATGAAGAAAGATATTCATCCGGATTACCATGAAATAACTTTAGTAATGACCGATGGAACCGAAATAAAGACACGTTCTACGCTTGGGAAAGCAGGAGACGTTGTAAGATTAGATATAGATCCTCTTACCCATCCAGCGTGGACAGGAGTATATCGTTTAGTTGATACAGGAGGTCAACTAGCGAAGTTTAACAAGCGTTTTGCAGGTTTTGGTATCAAGGCGTAGAAGTTTTCAGGTTATGTAAAAGAAGACCCATTCTTTTTAGGATGGGTTTTTTAACGTCTTTTTCATTTTTTTTAGGTATTTAAGTAGGTTAAAGTTTATTAGGCGAAAATAAAGGAAAGTGCCGTGGCTTTAATTACGAACTATGAAGTTTACCTTTTTGATAAAGGAGAATGGAGTATATATTCTAGATATCCTTCCTCACAGAGGGATATAGCTATAAGTGAAGCCAAAGAATTAGAAGAACAAACAAATCGTCCTACGAAAGTAGTAAAAGAACGTTATGATCCGAAGACGAATCATGGAGATGAGGTAGTAGTTTATTTAAGTGAAAGGATAATGCAAGGCTCGAAGTATTATTCTAAATCAGGGTCATATAGTAGTAGATATGGTTCAGATTCTTCATGGTTAGATAACATTTCGCCACAAAGGATAGGTAAGAACAAAAGAGTAATATCTTATACGGGATTATTTTTACGTCTTTTTTTATTGATTTTAGCAAGTTTAGTTATAGCGTCATTAATATCTTATTTAGTAGTATTACTTTTAAATAATTTTGGATCAGGATGGTCTTCCTCCACATTATATTCGATAACCTTTGGTGCATTTATTATTATTTTTATACTTATCTCGATATTTTCTTCGATAATTTTAATACCATGGAAAGATATAGATTTGAGTTCTCCGTTAAGGATTGAAGGATTAAGCCCTCTTTTTAAGAGCAGATATCAAAAGATGTCAGAATATAATCCATTTGATTCTTTTATGAGTTTTTTTAGATATTTATTTTCCAAGAAGGAGCAAGAGCAGAGAGAAAGTACAGGTTCAGAGATTAGTAACGAGGAAGTTAAAGAGGCGGAAGAAGGAGAAGAAGAAAGAGTTTTAGAAGAAGAGTCTGTATCGAAAGCTGATATATCAGAAGATTTACGAACAAAGGAAGTAATAAGAGAGGGAGGAGAAGAAAAGTTAAAGGTTTCAAAGAAGGAAGAAGAGAAGGCATCAGTTTCCCGAGAAAAGATGGAAAAGATTATCAAGATTATTGATAATTTTGTGCATGAAGTTTTAGATGTAGCGAAGAGGTATGATATTCGAAAGGATATTTATACAAGGGTTTCGATAAATTTAATAGTTGCAGGTGCGAGTGAGAGATTAAGTACTTTTTTCAATTTACCGAAGAAAGAATATAAAGACATATTAGGATATGCAGTCAAGAAAGTAAGCTTATCGACATATGTATCAGAAGATAGTCAGATCAGGACTTTTTATGAAGCATTTAATGATCCAGGATTAGAGAGTTATCATAGGGAGCTTATAGTTTGTGGTAACCGTTCAATGGATAAAGTACTACGTAAGATAAAGAGGGATGCATTTGAAGGAATAGGGGATCAAATGCGTTTATGGAGGGATTTAGTTACCAAGCAGATAAAGCCGATAGAGGATATAGAGAAGGAAACGAAGATAATAACACTTATGTTTACGGACATAAGTGGTTCTACGGAGATTTCCCAGAATTATGGACAAGAATTTATGCAGAATATATTACATATTCATAATTCGATAGTTAGAGAGGCGATACGTTTATATAGAGGCAAAGAGATAAAACATTTAGGGGATGGAATGTTTTTAAGTTTTGTTTCTGCGATAGAAGGCATAAGAGCAGCGATATATATTCAAGATCGTATACATATTCATAATTTAGCACATCCAGAAGAAGCATTTTATGTACGTATAGGAATGAACTCAGGAGAACCGATATCAGAGGATGGAGATTTATTTGGGACAGTAGTTCAAGTTGCCTCTAGGGTTTGTGAGCATGCAGGAGGAGGAGAGATTTTAATAACGGAAGCGTTACATAATCTTTTAGGAGTAGAAGAATTTAAATTTAAGGATGAAGGAGAGATAAAGTTAAAGGGGATAAAAGAAAGAATGCATCTTTACCGAGTAAGTTTGCAAGAAGATAGAAGGGAAAGGAGTAATAAAGGGGATTTATCGGAAGTATCCAAGCAGGAAGCTGAAGATATTTTATTAGTATCAGGGGAAAAAGAAGAGGAAGAGACAGAAGGAAAAGGATTAGAGATCAAAGTTTAGAGTAGAGAATAAAGATTTATTTTTAAGGTTATATAGGATATAATAGAATAGAGAAGGTATATATATGACGGGAGGATAAAAATGGCCTCAATTACCATAGGAGCAGAAGCAAGTAGTTATCAGCCTAGAGTAGGGGTTTGGGATAAGAGTACAAAGGATGTAGCCAACAGCGTTGAAGGACAGAATAATGCTCGAGATATAGGGTATGTTAGGAATAATTATTCTCGTCTTAATCTTGCAAGTTCTTTAACGAAAGAAGATAAAGAAGATTGGTATTCGTTTAATGTTATTTCACAAGGCAAGTTAAGGATAACGATTCGTACATCAGGAGAAACAACGGAAACAGAAAGTAGCAATACATCAGAAGAAGCAGTAGATGCATTTGAGCAATATAAGCAAGATTTTGAAGGAAAGAATATAATTTTTGAGGTTTACGAGAGCGTAGGCTATGGTCGTACGAAGCTTATAGCGAGCAATGATGAGAGTAAGACAGAACTTTATGAGAAGTTTAAGGAATTAATGACAGGAGATACGAAGGTTCAAGAGACAGGGACATATTATATTAGGGTATCACGTAAAGAAGGAGCTTCCATGCAGACAGAGGAGCCATATTTAATTCAAGTTCAAATGGGAGATAGTTATAAGCATGATTATGTTACGACAGAATCGGCAACGGATCAGAGTTCAGCGGCACAACAGAATGCGTTATTAGATAAGGTTCAAGAGACGATGTCGAGTAGTTTCAATCAAGGAGAAGCATTATCTAATATGTTACAAATAGGATATAACAACATTGCTCAGATGCAAAAAGGCAAGAGTGGAGTAAAGACGATAGCGGATCTTTTAGCGTAGAATAAGTTTATACCTAATAGATTAAATAGTATTTTAGTAAGAAGCAAAAGCATAAGAGAAGGTATATTTTACTTGCCAATTAAGAAAAAGAGTGTATTTTAACAGGTTCCGTTTTCCTTGCTGGCCAACGGACCAGCTATGCTTTTTATGCGATTTTCCATGGTGGATTATCGGGTTTCATAAAGAGTTGAGATAAGCCAAAAGGAAGGAAGATAACATGCCTTTTTATGAATGCGTTTTTATTGCGCGACAAGATATTTCGACCTCTGCGGTTGATGATTTAGCGAACAAATTTGCAGCTATCATCACAGATAATGGAGGAAAAGTAACAAAGAGAGAAGATTGGGGGTTGCGACAATTAGCATACCGCATAGAAAAGAATCGTAAGGGACATTATGTTTTATTTAATATAGATTCTCCAGCTACAGCAGTTAAGGAGATGGAGAGGCTTATGGGATTAAGTGAAGACATATTGCGTTATATGACCATAAAGGTTGATTCATTAGAGGAAGGACCTTCGGTTATGATGGCACCCAAGAACAGGGAGCTTAAAGATACAGAAGATAAGTTTGACTTTGATGAAGAAGAATTTGTTGTAGAAGGGAGAGAAGAGTAATGGTACCGAACAATCAACGTCCTTTTACGCACCGTCGTAAATCATGTCCGTTTTCTTCAGCGAATGCTCCGGTGATAGACTATAAGGACATAAAGTTACTTTCACGTTTTATTTCTGAACGAGGGAAGATAATACCAAGCCGTATTACAGCGGTTTCGGCGAAGAAGCAAAGAGAGTTAGCTAAAGCGATAAAGCGTGCTCGTTATATAGCACTTTTGCCGTATGTAGAGGACTAATTTCTAAGAATCGATAAATGAAGGAAGAAACCAAGGATATGTCGTTATCGATCCAAAATATAGGATGGAGTATAATTGCGGGTTTAGCCAGTGGATCTATGTTTGGTTTAATAGGTTTAGGTGGTTTTCCGGCGATGTTAGGCATATATTTTTCAGCCGTTCCTCTTTTTATGGTTGGATTAAGCTATGGTAAGATTTTATTATTAATTTCTATTTTTAGTGGGATAACGATATTATCGTTTATATTTGGTGTATCAGCGGCATCACTATTTTTATTTTGTGATGTAATACCTGCTTTTTTGTTAGTTTTTTTATTATTGAAGAAGACGAAGAGCAAGACAGGAGATCAAGATTGGTATCCAGTAGGTTATGCTTTAAGTTGGCTAGCGATAGCAGGAGGGATTTTTGCTTTATTAATGATGTCAGCTATTATAGGAGCAGCAATTTCGAGTGGTTTACCATCAGAGATTACCGCGCAAGAAGCCGTATCTAAGTTATTAGAGCGAGGATTTTCTACGGTTATGGTAGCTAATCAAGAAGCTCAAGTTTCATTTATAGAGATGCTAACACCAGTATTTATGTCTTTTATAGCGTTATTGTGGTTTGTAAGAATTTTGATAGCCGTATTTATATCAGAGTATATTTTACTTAAGTTAAATAAGGCGTTACGACCGAGACCAGATTATTTGAATATATATATTCAGAATTGGTTGTTAGTTATAGTTATAATATCTGTGTTTACTGGTTTATTTTCATCAGGAGATATAAGGTATTTTGCATTAAATTTTGCAGCTGCGATATCATTACCCTTTTGCATATTAGGTCTTTGTTGGGTTCACAAGACGGTTTTGGGGGTACGTTATTCGACGGTTATTTTAATAGTTTTTTATGGATTATTATTTTTGGTTTCACAGATTTCATTTATAGTTTTAGGGATTTTAGGTTTATTTGAACAATTTTCTCGGATTTATAGTAGCTATAGGACGAGATTGAAGGAGGAAAAGTAATGGAAGTTATATTGCTTGAGCGCATAGAGAAGCTTGGACAGATGGGAGATGTAGTAAAGGTAAAGGATGGTTTTGCTAGGAATTATCTTCTTCCGCAGAAGAAGGCTCTTCGCTCTAACAAAGCTAATTTAGAATATTTTGAGAAGAAGAGAGCAGAGATTGAAGCATTAAATGCAAAGAAGAAAGAGCAAGCTATTTCGGTAGCGAAAGACATAGAAGGATTGAAAGTAATTATAGTTCGTCAGGCATCAGAGTCTGGCCATTTATATGGTTCAGTTACGGCTAGGGATGTTTATGATTCGATCATAGCTTCAGGACACAAGATAGAGCGGAGTCATGTAGTATTAGACCAACCATTAAAAGATGTAGGAGTATACGAAGTATATATTGCACCACATCCAGATGTTAGAGAGAAAGTAATAGTCACTGTTGCACGTTCACAAGAAGAAGCAGAACGACGTGTAGCAGAATTTTTTGCTTCAGAAGCTAAGGTATCTGAAGAAAGTTTGTCAGATTCAGAAACTTCAGTAGTTACGGCAGAAGGAGATAAAGCTTCAAGTAACAAGAAGAAAGAGAAGAAGAAAGGCAAGAAAGAAGATGTAGAGGCAGTTTCTTCCGAAGAAGCGACTTCTACAGAGGTATGATAGATTTTGATAAGTAGTTTAAGGCGGGGAGGAAATAGTTTCTTTCCGCCTTTACTTTTGTTATAGTTTTAAGATTATGATAGAGAAAGAGCAGATAGATTTTAGAGAAGCTCCGAAGAATTTAGAGGCAGAGCAAGCTTTATTAGGAGCATTATTAGCGAACAACCGAGCCCTTGAGAAGGTTGGGGATTTTTTGCGACCGTATCATTTTGCGTCTCCAGTTCATTCAAAGATTTATGAGGCATGTCAGAGTTTGATAGAGAGGGGTCATATAGCGGATCCAGTTACGTTACAAGGTTATTTTAACTCTACAGGTTCATTAGATGAAGTAGGAGGTAGTTCATATTTAATGAAGTTAGCCGCATCTTCAGTAACGATAATTAATGCAGAAGATTATGGGCGTCAAATATTTGATCGTTATTTAAGAAGAGAGTTAATAGATTTAGGTTATGAAGTAGTAAATGATGCTTTTTCAATAAGTTTAGATAATGATGCATTAAGTCAAATAGGTTCAGCTGAGAAGAAATTGTTTGATTTATCTAGTCAAGGACACATAGAAGGAGGACTAGAAGCATTTTCAGTATCGTTAAGGGAAGCGATAGACGAAGCAGAGCGAGCGAAGAGGAATCCAGATGGAATATCTGGAGTATCTTCAGGGTTAGTAGATTTTGATCATTTTTTAGGAGGTCTTCATCCATCGGACTTAATAATTCTTGCGGGACGTCCAGGTATGGGGAAGACGGCATTAGCGACATGTATAGCCTTCAATGCAGCGAAAGATTTTGCTGAAGAGAATAAGAAAGAAGGTGTTGAGAAGAAATCGGTAGCATTTTTTTCTTTAGAGATGTCTTCGGAGCAATTAGCGTCAAGGGTTTTATCAACAGAGACGCAAATAGAGAGTCATTCGATGAGGACAGGCAGGATTAGTGCTTCAGATTTTGAGAAGTTAGCAGGAGCAGTATCGGATTTCAACAGGATACCATTGTATGTAGATGATACTCCAGGATTAACGGTTAGTGCAATTCGGACAAGAGCTCGTCGTATGAAGAGGGATAAGGAGAAGGGATTAGGTCTTATAGTTATAGACTATATTCAGCTTATAGATTCTTCGGATGTTAGGAATCAAGAGAATAGGGTTCAAGTTTTATCTGAGATAACGAGGGGATTAAAGATTTTAGCTAAGGAATTAGATGTTCCAGTTTTAGCGCTTTCTCAATTAAGCAGGCAGGTTGAACAGAGAGAAGATAAACGCCCATTATTATCAGATTTAAGGGAATCAGGTTCTATTGAACAAGATGCGGATGTAGTTTTGTTTGTTTTTAGAGAGATTTATTATTTAGAGAGGGAGATACCAGTTCAGAGAGCCAATGAGACGGAAGAGAAGTTTCAACAAAGGTACAGCAAGTGGGAAGAGAGGGTTTTAGCATTACAAAACAAGGCAGAATTGATAATAGCGAAGCAACGACATGGAGCGACAGGTACAGTTAATTTATATTTTAATGGTAAGTACACCCAGTTTGGTAGCTTAGACATAGGAGATAGGCAATGAGATTTAAGGAAGCAGGAGCTTTTTTAAATATAGATTTAGGAGCATTAGTTTTTAACTGGGAAGGAATGAGAAGGTATATATCACCAAGCAGTCGTTGCGGAGCGGTTGTTAAATCAGATGCGTATGGTTTAGGAGCAGAGAAGATTTCTTCTGCATTATATAGGGCAGGTTGTAGGGATTTTTTTGTAGCTTATTTAAGTGAAGGGATAGCATTAAGGAGAGTTATAGGAGATTCTGGGAGGATTTTTGTTTTACACGGATTTTTTTCTGGTACGGAAAGAGAATTTACGCGCTATAAATTGATACCAGTTTTGAATACGATAGAGCAAATAGAAGGTTGGCTTTTATATACCCAGAAGGTAGGTCATCGTTTTCCCGTTGCGTTACATTTTGATACAGGAATGAGTCGTTTATCTTTTTCGCGTCAAGATCAAGAATTTCTTTTTGGAGAAGGACAAGACAAACTAAAGTTATTAGAAGTAGTTTTAGTTATGAGTCATTTAGCGAATGGGGATATTCAAGGAGATAAGAAGAATGAAGAACAGCTTAATTTATTTAGGGATATAAGGGATAAAGTTTCAAAGATTTTAGGATATTCTCCAGAATATAGTTTAAGTGCTACGGCGGGTATTTTTTTAGGTAAAGAATATTTATTTGATTTATGTAGACCAGGTTTAGGGTTGTATGGTATTTATCCGTATATAGGTTTAGAAGATAAGATATTATTGAGGCCAGTAGTTTCTTTATATGCCAAGATTATACAGTTACAGAGAGCGCATATAGGTCAGAGTGTAGGTTATGGTTCTAGTTATTCTTTTACGAGGGAAGGAATTATAGCGACAGTTTGTTTAGGTTATGCGGATGGTTTTTTGAGGAGTTTAGGGAACAAAGGCTATGGAAGTATATGCGGTAAGCAAGTACCGGTTATAGGTAGGATATCTATGGATTTAACAACATTTGATGTTACGGAAGTACCATCAAAAGATTTATACATAGGTCAAGAAGTAGAAATTATCGGACCGCATAATACGATAGATTTTTTAGCGAATTCTGGAGGTACGATACCGTATGAGCTTTTTACGAATATAGGGGATCGTTATTATCGGCGATATAAGAATGAGGAAAAACTTTTTTCTGTAGATAGGAAGTAAAGTTTATAGGAAGAAGGAAAAAGAGGAAATTATTTTTGGAGCATAAATAAAGTGGATTTTATTAATCTTATAGGACGAGTTTTTTTAAATTTTTTAGAATCTATGGGTAGATTTTTAATTTTTGGCAGTAAGACATTTTATCATTGTTTTACGCCTCCATATTATTTTCGTTCGATAATTTCTCAGATGATAGAGATAGGTTTTTATTCATTACCAGTTGTTGCGTTAACGACACTTTTTGCAGGTTTAGTTATAGCGTTACAAAGTTATGCTGGGTTTACGAAGTTTTCAGCGGAAGGAGCAGTAGCTATGGTAGTAGAGCTTTCCGTGACAAGAGAGTTAGCACCGGTAATGGCAGGTTTGATGGTAGCTGGACGCATAGGAGCGGCTATGGCAGCGGAATTAGGGACGATGAGGGTTACGGAACAAATAGATGCTTTATATACATTATCTACCAACCCGTTTAAGTATTTAATAGCACCGAGGGTATGGGGAGCGGTATTAATGATGCCGTTATTAGTTTTTATAGGAGACATTATAGGTATTTATGGAGGCTATTTAGTTTGTGTATACAAATTAGGGTTTAATCCATCTAGTTATATAAGTAACACATGGGAATATCTACAGTATATGGATATAGTTTCAGGGATGGTAAAGGCGGCAGTTTTTGGTTTAATAATATCGCTTATGGGTTGTTATAATGGTTATTACTCTAGGGGAGGGGCGCAAGGAGTTGGTTCAGCGGCAACGAATGCAGTAGTTACGGCATCGATATTAATTTTAATAACTAATTATATGCTTACAGAATTATTTTTTATGAAATAAGGAAAAGATAAGATGTCTATCCCGAAAATAGAAATGCAACATGTGTATAAGTCGTTTGGCAATAAGAAGGTATTAGAGGATTTTAATCTTACAGTATCTAAGGGAGATTCTTTAGTTATTATAGGAGGTTCAGGGTCAGGTAAATCTGTTACGATAAAGAGTATTTTAGGTCTTTTGAAACCGGACAAAGGGTCTATAAAAGTAGATGGTAGAGAGATAGTAGGAATAGGTTCTAGAGAGTTAGAAGAAATAAATTCTCATTCAGGTATGTTATTTCAAGGAGCAGCATTATTTGACAGTCTTAATGTTTGGCAAAATGTTTCATTTGGTTTAGTTCAAGGTAAGAAGGTTAATTTAAAGGAAGCTAGGTTGATAGCAATAGATAAGTTAAAGGATGTAGGTTTATCATCAGAAGTAGCGGAACTTTACCCAGATGAGCTTTCAGGAGGTATGAAGAAGAGGGTAGGTTTAGCGAGGGCGATAGCAAGTAATCCAGAGCTTATATTTTTTGATGAGCCTACGACAGGATTAGATCCAATAATGTCAGATGTTATAAACGATTTAATCAAGCGTTGTGTAGATCATTTAGGTGCGACAGCAATTACGATAACGCACGATATGTCTTCGGCGAGGAAGATAGCCAATAAGATAGGAATGTTGTATCAGGGTAAAATAATATGGCAAGGTAGCGTCAAGGATTTAGATGTTTCAGGTAATCCATATGTAGAGCAATTTATAAATGGAAGAGCAGCAGGTCCGATATCAATGGAAGTTCGTAAGTAAAGTGTCGAAGAAGGGGAGGAATTTTGTTTGTCAATCATGCGGGATGGTTTATTCCCGGTGGTCAGGTCATTGTGATTCTTGTGGAGAATGGAACAGTATAATAGAGGAGGAAGTTAATTTTACTTCTGTTCCGAAGTTAACTGGAGGTAAAGGAGGACAAGCTTTAAAGTTTCAGGATCTTTCAGGACAAGAGGAAATATCATATAGGTACAAATCAGGGATTAAGGAATTAGATAGGGTTTGTGGAGGAGGTTTAGTATCTGGTTCAGTTTTACTTGTAGGAGGAGATCCAGGAATAGGTAAGTCTACATTGCTTTTACAAGTTACGGCAGCGTTATCAAAGACGGTTAATGTAAGAGGAGAAGCGATAAAGAGTGTTTATATTTCAGGAGAAGAAGCGGTATCGCAGGTACAACTAAGGGCGAAGAGATTAGGTCTTTCTGATTATGAAGTTAAGCTAGCGTCTTCCAGCAATATAAGAGACATAGTAGCGACGCTTGATGATTTTCATTCTGCAGACATAGTAGTAATAGATTCGATACAAACGATGTTTATAGATACCATAGATTCCTCTCCAGGTTCTGTTGGACAAGTTAGGGCATGTGCGAATGAGCTTATTCGTTTAGCCAAGAAGAGAGGATTTGTTTTATTTTTGGTAGGACATGTTACGAAGGAAGGGACACTTGCAGGACCTAGAGTACTAGAGCACATGGTTGACACAGTATTATATTTTGAAGGAGAGAGGGGACATCAGTTTAGGATATTAAGGACGGTTAAGAATCGCTTTGGAGCTACTGATGAGATAGGAGTTTTTGAGATGACCGACAAAGGTCTTTCAGAAGTATCGAATCCTTCAGCGTTATTTTTAGCGGAGAGGCGAGGGAATGTTTCAGGATCTTGTGTTTTTGCGGGTATAGAAGGTTCGAGGCCGATTTTAGTAGAGATTCAAGCGTTAGTTTCATCAAGTGGTTTAGGAATGCCACGAAGAGCTGTTGTAGGTTGGGATACAGGTAGATTATCGATGATATTAGCGGTTTTAGAGGCACGTTTAGGGATTAGATTTTCGGATAAAGATGTATATTTGAATGTAGCAGGGGGTATGAGGATAACCGAGCCAGCAGGAGATTTAGCAGTATCAGCGGCACTTTTGTCTTCTTTAGGAGGGGTTCCAGTTTCATCGGATATGGTAGTTTTTGGAGAAGTTGGATTGTCAGGAGAAATAAGAGCAGTATCTCAGATAGATTTGAGACTAAAAGAAGCGATGAAGATGGGATTTAATTCAGCGATTATTCCCCGAAATCATAAACAGAAACAAGGATATACAGGTATAAAAGCAATAGAATATGGCAATTTACAAAGCCTAGTAGATTTTTTTGGTTTAGGAGAGAGAAGGTGCTAGGCGAAGTTATAGAGATTTTAATATTTAGTGTTATTTTAGTAATAATATTTTCAATATTATCGCTTTTATTATTAAAGGTTTTAAAAGATAGATTTAGATTTACAGATGTAGTTTTACGTTCACTAAGGAATTTATTGTTATCAGGAATTTTTTTAGGTAGTGGCGGATTATTTATGTGGTTGATGCAAGGTATATTATATTCAGCACTGATTAGTTTTTGCATATCTAGTATGATATTTTTGATTAGTATATTTTTTGCACATAAATTTTTGTCATTATCTAGCAAAGATTTTGAAGGATAAATAGGGGATTAAATGGGTATAACATTTGGTTTTATTGATGGTTTTGTTTTATTTGTATTATTAATATCAGGCTTAATAGCGTTTTATAGAGGATTTATAAAAGAGGCTTTAGGTTTAAGTTCATGGATATTAGCGATTTTAGCGGGATTATATGGCTTACCAATTTTAAGACCGATTTATAGTTATTTTTTAAAGAATCCCATAATAATAGACATTTGTTCAGGCATAAGTGTATCTATTTTAGTTTTAGTTTTATGTACGATATTGCTTAGTAGAATAAACAAGAGGATTAGGGAAAGCTCTCTAAGCGGTTTAGATAGGATTTTTGGTTTTATTTTTGGGATTGTCAGGGGTCTTTTAATAATTCTTCTAGTTTATGTTTTAGCGATAATTGCAATGCCAGGAGAAATTGATAAAGCAAAAGAAAGTAATATGAGTTTAGGTTATATAGAAGAAGGTATAGAAGAGCTATCAGAGTTTATGCCAGAGTATCTTACGAAGGATTTAGAAGGTAGGAAGAAAGAGGCGGAGGAAATAAAAGAAGAACGATTAAAAGCAGGAGAGAAAGTTTTTAATAAATTGAACAATCGTCGACCTATTGCAGATGAGAAAGAAGATAATGGTTATGATGAAACGGAGAGGAAAGATTTAGATGGTCTTATCAATGCCATTGAGGAGGATTCTGCTGGGGAATGAGTACTATTTTAGGTATAGAGTGTGCAAGTTCTAGTTGTTCTGTTGCATTATTATCGAAAGGAGAGATTATTTCTTCAGATAAGGTTACACTTTCTAGTGGATATCCAGAGATATTAGTACCAATGATACAAAGAGTAGTTAATGTTTCTGGTATAGATTATAGAGACATTGATATTTTTGCTTCTTCTGTTGGAGCAGGTTCTTTTACGGGAGTAAGGGTAGGTTTAGCCACGGCAAGGGCTATGGCATTATCTTTGGGGAAGAGGAGTTCAGGAGTAAGTAATTTTGTAGCTTCTGCGTATATGGTTCCATTTTCAGAAAGAGAGAAGCACGAAGCAATATTAGTTGCTTTAGAGACGAGGAGAGAAGATTTTTATTTGCAATTTTTTTTACCAGATTTAAGACCTTTTAGTTCTCCGTTTGTTAGCGTTGCCAAAGGGTTTGAGAGTCCATTTAAAGACATTTTACTAGTTGGAGACGGTATAACTCGTTTTCAAGAAGCATCGGGAAGAGAATTTAGCCATTTTTGTAAATCAGTTCCAGATGCACAGACGATTTGTTTTTGGACAGAAGAGCATAAAGATTCACTTCCAGAAGCACGTCCTTTATATGTATCGGAAGCACATGTTACCGTTAACCGATAAAGACATAAGTTTAGCAGCAGAGCTTTATGGAGGATCATTTTCTAGAGCATGGAGCGAAGAAGAGATTTATAAATTAACAAGATTACCAGGTTTTATAGGTTATATTTGTAAAGATGGAATGATAATTCTTAACATAGTAGCAGATGAAGCAGAAATATATACGATTTGTGTTCGTCCAGAGAGAAGAGGAGAAGGATTAGGAAAGCAACTTTTAAAAGAAGGAATATCTAGAGCATTAGAAAAAGGAGCGAAGAAAATATTTTTAGAAGTTGCTGTTGATAATCGAATAGCAATAAATCTTTATGAAAGTTTTGGTTTTATTAAAGTAGGGATAAGGAAGAAGTATTATAATAATACTACAGATGCGTTAATTTTAGCCAAGGAATTTTTATAGAGATTAAGTATTTAAATAAGGTTTAGATAGTATTCGTTGGAAAGCTATTTCAGGAGTTGAGGCATACATAATTTTTTGTGATTTTAAGGCGATTATTCCAGGGTTAAAACCAAGTATTTTTTCGAATTTTTTTTCTTTTTTAGCGATAAAAGTATTATATAAGAAAGGAGGTAGCAATAAAGCTTTACGTTTTTGAGCTATTGTAAATAGGTTATTTTGCAATAGAGAATAAAGGTATTTTTGAGAATAGTATTTTCCTTTTTTTAGAGGTATTTTTTTATTTATAGCCCACAAGCTTTTAGGGTTTGCTATTATCAACAAAGAAGTTGCTCCATCTTCCATAATCCGCCAGATTTCTTTAATAAAGCAATTATCATTTCCTGTTATTTCTAAGGTATTAAATATTATTACATAATCGAAAGAACAATCCTTAAAAGGCAAGATAAAGTTATCAGGGATAGGGAAAGAGTTTATTTTATAGAAGATAGTATTTTTAGGTAAAGCATCATAGAATAGTTTTTTTTCACCGATAAGAAGTACTTTTTGTTTTTCTAGATTTGTAGTCATATTTTGTATGAGATTTTGTAAGGCTATTGCGAGAGCAAAAGCTTTATTATAAGAATGAAAAGAAATAATATCAGTGTTTACATTTTTCATAAGGTTTATTAAAAACGAAAAAAGAGATTAATCCAAGAGGTTTTAAAAATTCCATGCAAATATCATACAAATCAGAAATAGAAAGAAAGCTTTTACATTTAAGTTCTTTATGGATGGTAGCTTTTTTATATTTTTTTCCATATTTACCGAGTGTTATTCTTTTTGGGAGTTTAGTTATCCTTGGTATAATTTTTGAATATGGATATCATAAACGTTTAAGGCCGTTTTATTTTATTTATAAAGCATTTTTTGGCAATATTTTACGTTCTTCAGAGCGTTCCAAAAAGTTTCAATTAAGTGGAGGAGTATACGTTTTAATTTCAGCGTTTATCGCAGCTGTTTTTTTTACTAAAGAAGTAGGATGTATAGCGATGACGGTAATGTTAATAAGTGATACTTTTGCAGGGCTTATAGGTAGGAGGATAGGGAAGTATAAGATAACAGAGAATAAGACAATAGAAGGCACGACAGCATTTGTTTTATCAGGATTTTTTGTAGTTATAAGTTTATGTTTAATTTTCAAAGCAGATGCGGTTATGTACATAAAAGGTTGTACCAGTATATTTTTTGCCGCATTAGCAGAGTTATATGAGAAGAGAATAAAGATTGATGACAATCTTATGATTGTTTTAGTAATAGGTATAATTCTATCTATTTAAGCAAATTTTTACGAAAGCATTATCTTACGAAGATTAAGACTTCACTAGATTTAGCTTTTGAACTACCCATAGCAGATAGTTTTATTCTATTTGCAGGGAAACCCATTTTTACAAGAGAACGCATAACGTTTTCAGCATATCTTCTAGCATCATATACCCCAGCAGCTACGCCGCTTGCAGAAGGAGTAACAGCTACGACATCAAAGATTACATCAGGATTACGTTCTAGAGCTCGTTTAGCCGTTTGATATAGAGCCTGTTCATAAGAGACATCTCGCCTATCGAAGCGAATAGTCATTAAAGGTTTCCGATTATCGACATTAGCTAAAGGAAGTGAGCCATAAGAAGCTTTAGTACCAGGAGCAGCGGATAGATTATTTAGCATATTTCCAGCGGTAGCTAAAGGATCAGAAAGGCTATTACCATATAATTGACCATCACGGATAGCGAGAGAAAGAGTATTTATATTTTTTCTTTCATTTGCGACATATTGTTGTTGTCTAGTTACATCATTATTTATTTCGGAGAGCAATCTTTCGATTAAGATAGAAGTTTGATTTGTTTCATCTTCTAAGCGTCTAAGGTTTCGATGATCTTGATCTACCGCTCCAGACAAGCTGTAAGTAGCCCGTACAGAATCTAGAAGATAAGAAGTCATAGCCGAATCAGAAGTTACTTGAGAAGCTAGTTGTCCCAGAGCGATTACATCTTGATTTAGGTTTTCTAATTGCTCTACAGCTTTATACCAATTTTCAACCATTATAGGGTTTCCAGGAGTAGTTCCAACTTGTAATTTAGAGTTTATGAAAGCTACGGTTTCGTGGTAACGACTAGCATCATCAGAGATTTTATCTCTTAAAGAAGCAAGATCATCGGCACGTTTATTTATAGTATTTTGCAAAGAATTGAGTTCAGATTTTAAAGTAGCGACTTTTTTTCCTGGTACAGTTTTTAAATTTAATTTTTGATAAGGACTAGTATATTCATTATTTTGTTTTTGGGGTGTTACAGGTATTACATTTTTATTTATATTTTGAGTTTTTTCTTCTGAGTAAGCAGCATCAGATGTTTGGACATTGTTAATTTGAGTTGGATTATCCGGCTCAGTTACAGGAGGGAACAAAGTATCAGAAGCAAAAGAGCATCCACTGATAGTGAGCAAAGAGAAGCAAGAAATTATATAAAAAGACGAACGAGTCATTGTTTAAACATCCTCAAAAAATACCTTTAAAAGAATAGGTAGCCAACAAACATTGTGAAGGATTTTAGCCAAAGCAAAGTATTCATACAAGAAATATATTCATAAAAAGTATAAAATAAAATTTTTTATAAAAAAAGACTTGCTTTTTAGGATATTTCGGCTATTAAATCAGCACTTAGCGTAGAGCGCCCGTAGCTCAATTGGATAGAGCGTTTGACTACGGATCAGAAGGCTGAGGGTTCGAATCCTTCCGGGCGCGCCATTTTTCCAATAAAGGTATGTATTATTATTTAGAGATTTTAAGTAAAGCTTAGAATCTAAAATTACTTTTGTCATAAAAGGTAATTTTAGAAATTTTCAAAGATATTTTTTTGAAGTTTATCAATATTAAGATTTAATTGTTTAGTTGTTTGTAGATTTTTAATAATGAGTTCATTTTTTTTGATTTCTTCTGGAGCTAGATAGCAAGCGTATTTAGCATTTCTTTTAGCAGCGGTAGCAAAGAATTTTTTAAGATTTATCGGATTAAAAGCGATATCGGTTATCATTCCATATTTAGCGAAGGAGTCAGCGATTTTAATAGCTTGTTCTAGCATATTTTGTTCATAGAATCCGACTAATATTTGGATTTCAGGATATTTATTTGGTCTACCGAATTTCATAGCGTACATTTCTTCGATTACGACATCACCGAATCCTAGGCCGACAGCAGGTATTTTTTGTCCTGTCATTTTTTCGAACAAGTTATCGTATCTTCCCCCTCCAAATATTGCTCGTAATTCTCGTTTAATATCAAAAGCTTCGAATACGATACCTGTATAATAAGATAATCCTCTAATAATAGAAGTATCGATAGTAATGAAGTTTTCAATATTTAAAGCTTTACAGTAAAGAATGAATTGATTTAATAGTTTCCAGCCATTTTTTTGTATATTAGCGAATTGAGCTAGGTTTTGTAGGTTTTTGATTTCCATAAAATCATATAAGGACTCGGCCTGTTTTAAGGACAAACCAGTTTGGATTAATTGTTCCAAGAGATAATTTTTTTCAACTTTTTCTTTTTTATCCATCAAGATAAAGACATTATTGAATAAGTTATTTGGTACACCGATTTTTTCGAGATAGTCAGTAATAATTTCTCGACTATTTACATGGACTTTGAAGTCTTCAGAGTTGAAGCCGAGATCAGTCATTACATTAATAGCGGCAGCAATGATCCAAGCTTCAGCCGCTGGATTATTTTCCCCTATTATATCGAGATTCCATTGGAAATGTTCTCTTTTTCGTCCTCTAGTAGTTCTTTCGTAACGGAAGCATTGCCCTATAGAGTATATTTTAGCAGTAGGAGGGAAAGCTTCACGGTTAGCATTGAATATGCGTAACATAGAAGGGGTTATTTCTGGTCTTAAAGCAAGTTTTCGTTCAGATTTATCAACGAAAGAGTAAATTTGTTCAGAAATTTCTTCTCCCGCTTTACGAACAAATAGTTCCAAGTTTTCGACGATAGGAGTTTCATATTTATAGAATCCGCGATTTTTAGCAATTTTATTCCAAGTTTTCATTAATTTATCACGGAAGATCCAATCAACGGGTAAGAAATCACGCATTCCGCGAACGGGTTCTAATTTTTGTTTATTTATATTTTCAGCCATTTATTAAAATCCAGCAAATAGGTAAAAGTTTGGAAAGGATCTTACATCAAAAAGTAAGACAGTCAATAAATAGACTCGAAAAGGAAGAAATGGGAGAGACAATTTTTTTAAAAAGGGTATAGATACTTATTAGCGTAAAGAGTAGAATTTCTGAT
The DNA here is from genome assembly GCA_944390645.1 of uncultured Alphaproteobacteria bacterium. Lineage (GTDB taxonomy): Bacteria > Pseudomonadota > Alphaproteobacteria > CACZRW01 > CACZRW01 > RGIG5556. Next base: position 31,884 of record CALXRE010000004.1, read on the forward strand.
TAATGTGTTTTTGGAAAAATAGTAAAGGTAAAGAACCGTTAAAATTGTTTATAGAGAAGGGTTTACGTGATTGATTAGGAGAATTTTTATAATATTTTTGGTTATGACAATCACGTCATGTGGTTCTATAGATCGTCATAAAGCAGAAGAGTATAGATTGTTTTATGAACGAGGAGAGTATTGTCAGGCAAGTGAAGTTTCATTAGGAACAAGTACATATTGTAGTAGAACATCAAAGACAAAAGATTTCCAAGATTTAGATATTTTAGATGCATTAAATGGGGGTAGTTCTTTATTTGCCTTAGGTTTTTATGATAATTCAGATGTTCTTTTTAGTTATTCCACGAAGGAGATAGATAAGTACGAGAAAGCGAATTTATTATCCGAGGGAGGTAGGGCAGCGATAGATATTTTAGGTAATGCGAGTTTTCATGGTTATACGCCGTACATTATGGATAGTATTTATGCGGGAGCATATTTAATTTTAGGGAATTTAGCTCTTGGAGACAAAGAAGGAGCGAGAATAGAAGTAAATAGGGTTTATCATAAGCAGCAAGAAGCATCAGAAGTTTTTCGTCAAGAGATCAAGGCTCAAGAAGAAGGGCTTAATAGGGATAAGAGTCAACTAGATAAGAATAATTTAGAGATGCTGGCAAAGAATGAAAGAGAAATAGTTTCAAAGTATTATGATGATATAAGGAAGTGGGGATCATATAAAGATTTTATGAATCCATATGTTACATATTTGAGTGGGCTTTATTTTTTAAATAATTCTTCAAGTTTAAGTGATTATGAAGTTTCCTTGACATATTTAAAGAGAGTATCAGGGATGGTTCCGCACAATCGAACCATTTTAGAGGATTTGAAGTTATCAGAGAGGTATGCAAACAATGAAGGATCGAGGGTTAAAGAAGGAAAATATGTTTGGGTTATTTTTGAGAATGGTATGGTAGGGAGATTAGAAGAAATTTCACTAAATATACCCATGTTTTTAGTTACGAGAGAAGTTAGTATGATATCTTTTTCGCTTCCTAGACCGAGAGTAGGGAAGGAAGCGTATAAATTTCTTGAAGTATCTTTAGGTAACAGTAAGAAGAAGACGGAGTTATTAACGGATGTAGATTCGCTATTTATTTCAGAGTTTAATAAGAGGTTTCCGGTGATTTTATCGAAGGCGATAGCATCAACGACCATAAAGGCGATAATGCAATATGGAGTTCACAAGAATGACAGCAGTGGTTTAGGAGGATTAGTAATGGGAATATATACGCTTGCGACGAGTGGAGCGGATTTAAGGAGTTGGCAGAGTTTACCGAAGAATGTTCAGGTTACTCGTTTACCTATAGATGGAGGTGAAGAGTTAAAGATTTTAGCAGGAGGTAAGGAAGTTTCAAAAATAGATATACCTATGGGAAAAAATTCGATAGTCTATATTAGGATTCCAGAAGCAGGGGTTAAGCCGTCAGTATCGTTAATAGAATTATAGGAGAGAGGAATAATGAAAGGATTAAAAGCGATAAAGAGTATAATTTTTGTTGGTGCCTCATTTATTATAGGAGGATGTGGTACGACGGTTATAGATTTAGATAATCCAGAAGAGAAGGCTGGAATGAGTAATGTAATGGCTTTAGAATATCGGGATTTTGAGAAGGCAGCGAATGCAGCAGTTCAAGATATGTTAAATTCAGGAGCATTAAAGGATCGTAGTGGAGGTCGTTATGTTTTAGCGATTTCGAGAGTTACGAATGATACGATGCAAAGGATAGATACCGATCAATTAATAAAGCAAATTCGTACGCAGCTTTTACAAAGTGGTAAAGTTGTAGTTACTTCAGCGATAGGAGTTAATGAAGCAGAGGATCCTATGGTTATGAAGGCTAGGGAATTAAGGAATTCTAAGGAATTTGATCAAAAGAATGTAGCGAAGCCAGGCACGATAGTAGCTCCAGATATAAGTTTATCAGGGAAAATTATTCAACGTAATTTAGCCTTAGATTTTGGAGGAGAGAGGGTAGAATATTATTTTCAGTTAACCTTAACGGATTTAAGTACAGGTCTTGCTATTTGGGAAGGGGAGACTCCTATAATCAAGGAGGGCAAGAAAGCACCGATATGGTAAATTTGCTTAAAGAGAAAACATTAAGTTGATAAGTTAGGGAAAAAGGTATTATATGCTTTCTTATCAGCACATTTATCATGCAGGTAATTTAGCGGACATTCATAAGCATCTGGCTTTAAGTATTATATTAGAAGCTATGACAATGAAGTCTAAGCCATTATCATATATGGAGACTCACGCTGGTCGAGGTATTTACAATTTACGCTCTACAGAGAGTTTAAAGACAGGTGAAGCGAATATCGGCATTTTATCTTTAAGTTTAGCAAGTAAAATAGGTAAAGATACAGGGTATTATAAGGCAATAGAGAAGGTAAGAAAGTCTTTAGGGAAAGATTTTTATCCTGGTTCTCCGTTGCTTGCTCGTTTATTGCTTAGAGATTATGACAGTCTTAATTTAATGGAATTACATCCAGAAGAATATAGGGTTTTGCATAAGACCATGTGGTCTTTTGCAAATGTTCATGTTCATAAGAGAGATGGATATGAAGGGGTTTTAGCTATATCTCCACCTATAGCGAGGAGAGGATTAATTTTAATTGATCCTAGTTATGAAGTTAAAACAGAGTATGAGAAGGCTGGTAAATTTGTCAGCAAAATACATCGTAAATGGGCAGAAGCAGTTATTATGGTTTGGTATCCATTATTAGATGCAGGGCTTCATGAAAACTTAAAAAAGATTATTTTGGAAAGGGATTTTCCAAAGTTATACGTGAGTGAGGTAAGTTTTAAAAAGATACAAAGAGATAAAGGATTAAAAGGATCTGGTTTTATAATTATTAATATGCCATATGGGATTAAAGAAAGGCTTGATAAGCTACCAGATATATTTTCTAATTAGCATTAGAATAACTTTACTTTTCTTTGTATATTTGCACAACAGGAGCTTCTGGAATCTTGATTCGGTATGCGCCAGCAATTCCTCCTCCGACAGTTGTTTTTATACAGGTTAAACCAGATACACTAAAGCATTTTCCTGAACCATCTCCAGCTCCAGGTCCACTTTTAGAGGCCCAATCAGTACCTACACCACCACCTCCTCCTCCAGTACCTGCTGGAGCATCAGTAGCGTAGGTCCAACCTTGGTCTGTCCAATATTTAGATCCATCTCCGCCTATTTTAACACCACCATAGGAACACCCCTTGCCACCAGAGGAAGAGGAATATGATGAGCCATGGTAACCTGCTCCACCATCACATACAAACCCTTTCCCACCACCAGATATAGTCCAGGAGTTTCCTGCAAACCACCACCATTGACTGCCACCACCTCCGCCCCAGCCACCACCGCCACCGCCTTCTCCTACTGCGCCACCACCGCCAGCAACTACCAGCATAGTTGAAGAAGAAGTACAAGGTGAAACGCCAAGGCATATCCCAACTCCAGAAGCACCAACAGCGCTACTAAAAGGATGAGATCCTCCACCACCTATATTAACGCCACCTGTTCGTGTAGTGAAAGCAAAATTAATTGTTTCAGAAGAAGTATATTTAGCTTCTGCATATCCTCCATTTCCGCCATAAATACTGCCATGTGGTGTGAAACTTCCGCCACCACCTCCCTTGGCTACAATTCGATAAGTACCAGGACATAGGTTATTTAAATACTGGGTCATGTTACCTGTTGGGGCAAAAGATGAGGCATATATCAATCCAGTATCTTTATCTAAGTAGGTAACTTCACAACATTGACAGCAAGTTAAAGTTACAGATTTTTCAGAGGTAACAGTATTATTATTACCGACTCTAGAAGGATCATATTTTACGATGTTATCACAAGTATTATTGTAGGCATTATCATAACCATAACGACACGCTATATTTGACGTTTCGTTTGCTCGATTACATTCTGTAATAGTCTCAACCGCTGTTGCCACTCGATTACCTATAAAATAACAGGGTCTACTACTTCCTGCTTTCTGGCTCGAATTTATATAATAATACTTTGAACTCGCTGTCGGATTGCTCTGTATAATACTGCTACAGCTACGATT
>CALXRE010000005.1 GCA_944390645.1 uncultured Alphaproteobacteria bacterium
AGTTTACTTTGACTAAAATTATTATTTATTTCTTCCTGTTTCGGCGATAAAAATATGAAACCACATAAAAGAAAAATAAACGTTAAAAAAAAAGCTTTGGATTCTTTTTTATAAAAAGCTCTATATAATGCACAAAAAGCTAAAAATAAACTAATTGTAGATATTGTAAAACCTAACCATGATGATGTTTCAATCATAATTATAAGCATCATAAAAGCTGAAAAAACAATTACAGGAATAAAAACTAAAAATGAAAATCTAGAAAAGTTTGGAAGTTTTTTTAATATTTTACTAAATGAAAAAAGTATTATTCCGCTAATAAATCCAGAAATACAAAAAGCAAGCAAATTACCTTGATTAATTAATCCTTGTAAATAATGGCATGGAGTTAAAAGTGCTAACAGGGCAAAAACTATTCCTGAACCCTTAAATCCTTTAAAGTGTACTAAAAATAAAGATGAAATAAGCATAAGAACTATACTAAAAAATATTTGTTCTCCTTGCATAAATTGTTCTCCCCATGAAAATGGGGTCATCAAACGCAACAAAGGATATAAAAAAGAAATAGTTAAACCACTTTCAATGGAAACCGTTATAAAGCTTTTTTTATCCGCTTTTGAGGTTAAAAGAAATAAAAGTAAAATTACTATAGGAGAAAAAAAAGGTAATAAAAAACCAGACATCAAGGCATTTAATATACTACTTGATCCTCTATATGGTATAAAATCTTCTTTCTTTAGGGTTATTTCTTCTTCAATAAAGTTATAAGGAGAGCCAACAATTATTCGGATTGTAGATCCTTCTAAATTTTTTAGTAAATTATTCGGTTCGCTAATAAATAAAATCTTATTATTTGTATAAGCTATAGCTGGAGTTGATAAATTTAATCCAGGAGGACTTAAAACTAATAAATTGGGATTGTATGGTTCTTTATTTGCTTCTACTTCTATCTTAAGTTCATTCTCTGGAGTAATAACAGCTTTACTTATCTTTAAATGCTTATTTGGAGAAGCTTGTTGTAACGCATCTTTTACTGCTTCACATTCAGCAGGAAAAGAATTAACGTTAATATAGATGTCTTTGTTAAGAGTGAACTCTAGGTTACGACATCTTTTCTCCATTGTTTGGCATGAAACGCCTTTAAATAAAGCATCTATTTTCACAGGCTTTGATAAATCCTTTGCTTTAAAAGTAAATGGAAGAATAAATGTGGAATTATAACCTGTTAATTTATCTTCATATAAATTAAAAACTTTTGGAAAAATAGAATAGTTCTTTATATCTGAGATATTCGTTGATTTTCCAAAATCTATAGATGGAGATGATAATCCTTCAAATCTAAGAAAATTAGGTCTTGGAACACTTATTTGAATTCCTGAAGTGACGTTGCCAAATGAATCTGGGGCTGAGCAAGAAAGTATTCTCGCACTGATCCCCTTTTCTTCATGCCAAGGTGAAATCCTATTCTTCTCTTCTACAAAAGATACTATTTGATTAATTAAAACTTGATCTTTAATACCTACGCCTTCTAAAAATTTTCTAGGATCCTTAATGAAAATATTATAGGCTCTTTTAATGTCTACAATTAGTTGCTCTATATTGCGTTTCACTTCTCTGCGTAAAGGGGTTGAGTTCATGTATTCTTGTAGCTTAAATTTTAATCTTTCAAAGGATATAATTACATCTTTAGATGCTTCTTCTACACTAATCTTTTCTAGTGGCGGAAAAGGTTTCACTTTTTCTTCCTCTTCCGCAGAAACTTGACTAAATGATATAAAAAATACCCAAAATAAAATTAAAAATAAACGTAAACTCATTTATTATCCTTTTTAAAACCTTTAGCTAAAATAGCATATTTATTATCATTTAAAAGGTGTTAGATATGATAGATGCACATATACATATTCAAGCGATCTCTATAAAAAAAATTTCTGAGGCTAAAAAGGTTGGAGTTTCTGCTTGGTTTGTAAATGCTGCTAAGCTAACAGACTGGGAAAAAATTGAAAAATTAATCCCATTATATCCAAAAATTAAACCTTTCTTCGGGATACATCCTTGGTATACTGATATAAAAGAAAATTACTTAGAACTACTTGAGAAATACTTAAAAAAATATCCCTTCGCAGGTGTAGGAGAAATAGGCTTAGATAAATTAAAACCTTGGATCAATCAAGAAAGTATTTTTATCAGTCAGTTAGAATTGGCTGTTAAATATAATAGAATTATATCTATTCATAATGTTAAAGCTAATCAGGAAATGATCGAAATATTAAAAAAATATAAAAATAAATTACCTCCAATTATATTACATTCTTTCTCTGGACCTGTTGCTTTGGTACAATATTGTAAAAATTTAGACATTTATTTTTCTCTTTCTCCTACTTTCTTGAAGAAGAAAATTGAAACTCAAAAAGAAATCTTAAAAGAAATACCTCAAAATAAATTGTTATTTGAAACAGATGCTCCTGATGCTGGAAGCCTTGCTGATCTCCCAAATATGATAAATAATGTCGCTAAACTTGCTTCTTATTCTCAAGAATATATGATTAAAATTACTTCCGAAAATGCTAAAAGGTTGTTCAATAAATGATTGAAGATGCTTTTTGTAGAACTAAAATGATTATAGGTGAAGATGGCTTTGAAAGTCTTCAAAAAACTTTCGTAGTAATCGTTGGAATCGGTGCTGTAGGAGGATATGTCCTTGAAGCTCTAGTTAGAGCTGGGATAGGAAAAATTCGAGTCGTTGATTGTGATGTATTAAAAAAAAGTAACTTAAATCGTCAAATATTAGCTCTTAATTCCGTATTAGAAAAACCAAAAGTCGATGTAGCTGCTCAAAGAGTTTATGATATAAACCCTAATTGTATCCTAGAAAAAAGACAAATATTTGTAAGCAAAGAAAATATTCCTAATATATTAGAAGGAAATCCAGATGTTTTAATAGATGCTATTGATGTAGTCAGAGCTAAAGAAGAACTCCTTTCTTATGCAGCGTTGCATGGGATTAAAACTTTTTCTGCAATGGGAGCTGCTCTTCGAATACATCCTGAATTTATTCGAATTGCAACTCTAGATAAAACTAATACCTGTCCATTGGCTGCATTGATGCGAAAAAATTTACGTAGAAAAAAACTCCCTTTGGAGAATATTACTTGTATTTATTCGGAAGAAGTGCTCAAAATAAAACCTGAAATCGTAGATGAACATGGAAAAAGAATCTTAGGAAGTTTACCAACATTAACTGGAATAGTTGGCTTGACTTTGGCAAATAAAGTTATTTTGGATATAATAAAAGAGGTAAAAAGATGAAAACTTTAATCGCTGCAGTTCTATCTTCAGTAATCTTAGCTATAGGAATCTTATCTGCTGGATATTTCATTGCTAAAAGTAGAGTAGCAGATAGATATGTTACTGTTAAAGGTGTCGCTGAACAAGATGTAATAGCTGATCTTGCTGTATGGCCTATACGATTTACTGTAACTGGAGATGATTTGGCTGTAATGCAGGCTCAAGTAGATAGAAACTTTGAAAGTATTAAAAACTTTATTAAGGCTAAAGG
>CALXRE010000006.1 GCA_944390645.1 uncultured Alphaproteobacteria bacterium
CGGTAAGGGCTGCTGGATATTCTTTAGATACAGAACCTAGTGATACAGATGATGACGAAATTTGATCTGAAAAAATAAATTTATAAACCAACTACAAAACCGCTGCGAAGGTTGATGACTCTATAAAGATATTCACTTTCTTGAGAATAATTAAAATTATCAATAAAAGAGCTGTCAGGAATTATAGTTGTTATTGGGTACTCTTTATATGTCTTAAAATGTTTATCTTTCAAATCTTCAATTGTAGAATTAGATAAAATAGGAAGTGTAAAGTTATAACTCATGATTTTCTCCTTTCTATATAATAAAGAAACCTTGCAAATGATGTGCCATTATCCATAATAGAAAAAGTTTTTTCGAAGGAGTAAATACTAATGAAAATAGGTGTTTTTGGTGGTGCTGGAAAAATGGGTAGAAACATAATTGCTTCAGTAGTTAAAAATAAATCTTTTCAACTTTCTGCAGTTTGTGTTGTTCCTGGATCAGCTTATGTTGGTAAAGATGCATCTGTATTAGTTGGATTAGAAAATATTGGAGTTAAAATTATTTCTAATCCTTTAGAAATGTTTGAAACTTCTGATGTGGTTATTGATTTTTCTGCGCCTTCAGCTTCTACTGAAAATGCTGTTTTAGCAGCTTCTACTGGAAAACCTTTAGTAATAGGAACAACAGGATTTTCCGATGAGCAATTAGATGTTATTCATAAGGCTGCTTTACAATCTCCTATTTTAATTTCTTCAAATATGAGTCTTGGAATTAATCTATTGCGTTCTATCGTAGAACAAACTGCTTATATGTTGGATTCTTCTTATGATATAGAAATAATCGAAATGCATCATAGAAATAAAATTGATGCTCCATCTGGTACTGCTTTGGAATTAGGTCTTGCTGCGGCTAAAGGACGAGGCATAAATCTTGATGAAGCAATGAGAACCTCTAGAAAAGGTAATATTGGAAAAAGATTAGAAGGTGAAATCGGCTTTGCTTCTTTAAGAGGAGGAGATGTAGTCGGTGATCATACCGTAATCTTCGCAACAGATGGTGAAAGAATAGAGTTTACTCATAAAGCTTCTTCTCGAGAAGTGTTTGCTAAGGGTGCTTTAAAAGCAGCTTCTTGGCTATATGATAAACCAGCAGGATTATATAATATGAAAGATGTTCTGGGGTTAAATCAATGATCCTTAAAAATGTTCAAGAATTCTTTAAAAGATTAAGTGACTTAAATCCTAATCCTAAATGCGAGCTTAATTTTACTTCGCCTTATACTCTGATGGTGGCTATTATTTTATCTGCTCAAGCTACAGATAAGGGGGTTAATAAAGCAACTCCAGCTCTTTTCGCTGTCGCAGACAATCCAAAAGATATGTTAAATCTGGGAGAAAAAAATTTAAAAGAATATATTAAAACTATCGGTCTTTATAACAATAAAGCTAAAAATATTATAGCTATGTCTGAAAAATTGTTATTAAATTTTGATGGAAAGTTACCTAAAAATAGAAATTTGTTAGAAACTTTGCCTGGTGTCGGAAGAAAAAGTGCTAATGTATTTTTGAATGTCTTATATAATGAGCCAACCTTGGCTGTAGATACTCATGTATTTCGTGTTTCTAACCGAACAGGTTTGGCAACGGGGAAAACTCCTTTAGAAGTAGAGGAAAAACTAGAAAAAGTCGTACCTGAAAAATATAAGTATGGTGCAAGCCACTGGTTGGTACTTCATGGAAGATATATATGTACAGCTAAAAAACCAAAATGTTCTGAATGCCCTGTGGCAGATTTATGTGCTTGGTTACCTTAGTCCTTTTACTTTCCAAAACATTTGCGTCATAAAACAAAAGCTAAATATTGGTGCAAGAAGATTTAATACGGGAATTGTAAAAATAAAAGCAATAATAACTCCTGCAAATAAAAGCTTTATCCTATTATGGTTCCATAAAGTAGATGCTTCATCGTAACTCATATGCCTCATCGCTACAGTATCAAAATAGCCTCTACCAATGAGATACCCATTGATAAGATAAATTATACTGGAACTTATAATAACAAGTAAAAAATTTAAAACTGGAACAAAATAAAGAGGTAATATTAAAATAAATGCTATAAACATTCCAATAGTATAAAAAGCTGATTTAGTGGAAAATTTTAAAGAATAAAAAAAACTACTACTAAAGCTCATTTCTTTTCCCTTAGGGGCAGAGGGAAAATATTTCTTCTCTGTATAGTTTATTATCTTCTCAGAAAAAAATTCAGAAAAAATAGAAACTAATGAAGGAAGTAAAAAAAGACTGATAATCGCTGCTAATAAACCACCTAAAATATCAATAGCTCTTTCTAGCCATACAGTGTCAAAAAAAGTCGTATGATGAAAAAAATAGGCTATGCTTATGAAAAGGGCTATATAACAAAAAAAGCTAAAATAAATGTTTGCCAAAAAGTTTTTCTTATCTCTTTGGCAAAAACTTCTTTAAAACTGTTGGCTAGAATATTTAACATATATGCCTCATAAAATTCTTGCGCTACTCTTAATTGTAAGTATAATCTGCCAACACTTTTCTATTATGGCAAGGTTTATTTAAAATGGTAGCTTATAAGTATGATATTTTATGCATAGGTCCTGCTTTTGTTGATATGTTTATCAACACTAATGACGATTTTTTTTTTTTTTTTTGTTTTAAAAAAAGTACTTGGAATAGAGTAGATGTAAAAACTCTACAAGATATTTTAAAGAAAAAAACTCCTTATGCAAAAATATCTGGAGGATGTGCTCCAAATACTGCTGCTTGTGCAGCTATGATAGGTGCAAAGGTTGCTTTTATTCATAAACTCGGAAATGATGAATGCGGTCGTATGGTCGCTAATGAATTCAAAAATATGGGCATCGCTTTCGAAAATAAACTCGTTGATAACGAAATCACGGGAACTTGTTTAATATTCTTGTCTGAAGATGGTGAAAGAACTATGAGCCCTTATTTCGGTGTACAACGTCTCTTCTCTTCTGAAGATATAAACGAAGAAATGATTAAACAATCTAAAATAATCTATATCGTTGGTTGCCCTATGAACGAAAAAGCTTCTCAAGATGCTATACTGAAAAGTATTTCTTTGGCTAAACAATATGGTAATATAACTGCAATTAATACCTTTGATGTAAACTCTATTGCTATGGCAAAAGATTTCTATAAATCTTTGATGAATACTGGAATGGTGGATATATTAATAGGTAATAGAAATGAATTCATGGCATATTATGATGTGAAAAATGAAAATGAAATTTATCCTTTATTACAAAAGGAAAAATTTATGTCCGTGGTTACAAGAAGTGGTGAAGGATCAATTACTGTTAAAGATGGACAATTAATTGAAGTCCCTGTGAAAAAGGTAGATAAAATATTAGATACTACGGGAGCAGGGGATAGCTTCGCTTCTGGCTTCCTTTATGCTTTAGCAAAAGGAAAAAATATACAAGAATGTGCTCAAAAAGGAGCAGAATTGGCGGCTGAAACTATAATTCAGCTAGGTGCTCGTCCAAAGTTAACTAAGGAAATGGGTATCTTTTAATTATAAAATTAGATGAAAGAAGAGTGATTTATTGTGTCTCAGAAATTGAGAAATATTGCGATTATAGCTCATGTTGATCATGGAAAAACTACTTTGGTTGACGCTTTGTTAAAACAAAGTGGCGTGTTTAGAGATAATCAAGTCGTAGAAACTTGTGTAATGGACTCTGGAGATATAGAACGTGAAAGAGGAATTACAATCCTTGCTAAATGTACTTCTGTTGAACATGATGGATATCGTATAAATATTGTTGATACTCCGGGTCATGCCGACTTTGGGGGAGAAGTAGAGCGAATATTAAGTATGGTAGATGGTGCTATTTTACTTGTTGATTCAGCTGAAGGACCTTTACCTCAAACTAAATTCGTCTTAGGTAAAGCTCTGAAAAGAGGCTTATGTCCTATTGTTGTTATTAATAAAATTGATCGTTCTGATGCTCGTCCAAATGAAGTTTTAAATGAAATATTTGATTTATTTGTGATGTTAGATGCTAACGAAAAACAACTAGATTTTCCTATACTTTTTGCTTCTGGTCGTCAGGGTTGGGCTGTAAAAGATCTCGATAAAGATGAACGTAAAGATATTATGCCTTTATTTGAAGAAATTATTTCTCATGTTCCTGCTCCTAAGTGTGAACCTAATGGTCCTTTTAAAATGTTAGTATCAACTTTGGAAATGGATCCATTCGTTGGAAGAATATTAACTGGAAGAATTACTTCTGGATCATTAAAGGTTAATTCTTCTATAAAAGCATTAAATATGAAGGGGGATACCGTAGAACAAGCAAGAGCTTCTAAAATAATGGCTTTTCGAGGTCTTAAAAGGACTGGTATAGATATTGCCGAAGCTGGAGATATCGTGACTATTGCTGGCTTCTCTAAGGCTACAGTTGCTGATACCTTGTGCGATTTGACGGTTGAAGAACCTATTCCTTCTACTCCTATTGATCCTCCAACCTTGGCTATGACTTTTGCGGTGAATGATTCTCCTCTTGCTGGAACTGAAGGAACAAAAATAACTTCTCGTCTAATCGCTGAGCGTCTCCATAAAGAAGCTGAGGGAAATGTTGCTTTGACAATTTCTCCAACGGATAGAATGGATGCTTTCCAAGTCGCTGGAAGAGGGGAGTTACAACTTGGTATTCTTATAGAAACTATGCGAAGAGAAGGCTTCGAATTATCTATCAGTAGACCTAGGGTCTTATTCCATTATGATGAAAAAGGAAATAAATTAGAGCCTATCGAAGAAGTGGTCGTAGATGTAGATGAAGAATATGCTGGATCTGTCGTAGAGAAAATGAGTATGCGTAAAGCCGAATTGACAGAAATGCGTCCTTCTGGTGGAGGTAAAACTCGATTGTTATTCCTTGCTCCTTCTCGTGGGCTCATCGGGTATCATTCTGAATTCCTTACTGATACTTGTGGAACAGGAGTGATGAACCGTATCTTTCATGGATATGCTCCTTATAAAGGTCCGATCGAAAGTCGTAGAAATGGTGTCTTGATCTCTACGGATAACGGTAAAGCAGTCCCATATGCTTTATGGAAAATAGAAGAAAGAGGAATTTTATTTATACCTCCTGGAGTCCCTGTTTATGCCGGAATGGTTATTGGCGAGTATGCTAAAGGCGGAGATCTTGAGGTTAATCCTGTAAAAGAAAAGCATCTTACTAATATAAGAGCCGCGGGAAAAGATGATAATGTCCTGCTTTCTCCTCCTAGAAAAATTTCTCTTGAGGAAGCTATCGCATATATCAATAATGATGAATTGGTTGAAGTAACTCCAAAAAGCATCAGAATCCGAAAGGAAATTCTAGATAGTAATCTAAGAAAAAGAGCGGAAAGAAAAAAAGAAGAGGATTGATATGCTATCATGGCAAAATGCCTTTAAAGTCTACTTAAAGCCTAATATCTTGGCTTTGTTCTTTTTAGGCTTTTCTTGTGGTGCTCCTTATTTCTTAATCTTTTCAACTCTATCTTTTTGGCAAAAAGAAGCAGGAATGTCTCTAGCTCTTATTGGCGTATTTGCTTTATGTCGTTTGCCTTATAGCGTAAAATTCTTATGGGCTCCTTTAGTAGATAAAATAAAAATACCTTGGTTGACCCTAAAAATGGGACGGCGGCGTTCTTGGGGTGTTTTCTTCCAATTTGGAATAATTTTTACTCTATTTTGTCTTTCTCTTGTTGATCCTGTAAATCAAACTTATCTTATGATGGTTTTCGCTTTTTTAGTCGCTTTCTTTTCTGCAAGTCAGGATATTGTTGTTGATGCTTGGAGAATTGAAGCTATAAATCTTGATGAACAAGCTGCTGCTAATACGGTTTATACTTTCGGTTATAGGTTCGCTTTGTTTGCTTCGGTGGCTGGAGCTTTGTTTATGGCAGAAAATATACCTTGGGCTGATGTATATAGAATATTGATATTGACGATAATCCCAGGAATAATCGCTTTTTGTTTGGTTAAAGATCCTGAAGTCAGTAAGCTTAAAAACGAAGAGATATCTTTTAAAAATGCGGTTATCATGCCGTTAAAAGATTTTTTTAATCGACCTTATTGGTTATTAATATTTTCCTTTATACTATTGTATAAAATGGGCGAAGTAACTTTAGGAGCAATGGCAAATCCTTTCTATATTGAAATTGGTTTCTCTAAAACAGAAATCGCTACCATTATAAAAATATATGGTCTTGCGGCAACAATAGCGGGAAGTTTTATCGCTGGAATCTTAACGGTAAAGTATGGAATTATGAAAATGCTTTTGTTGGCAGGAATTGCTCAAGCTTTTAGTAATCTATTATATACAATATTGGCTTATTTAGGACCTAATACTGATTTCCTTATACTTACTATTACAATTGATAATTTAGCTGCAGGGTTTAGTGGGGTGGTATTTATTGCTTATCTATCTGGACTATGTAATCTTGCGTATACGGCAACTCAATATGCTTTATTGAGCGCTATTGTCATGTTCTCTAGAGATGTAATTGCTTCTATAACTGGTGTTGTTGCTGAAGCTGTAAATTGGGAAATGTTTTTCTTCCTTACTTTCTTGGTGTCTTTGCCTGGGTTGTTTTTGCTAGTTATAATAATGAAAAAAATTCCTTTACAAGAAGGAGGAAAGAATAAGCATTAATTATTCAAAATTAACTTTGCTTTTTTTATTCGGATTGCTATCTATAACTATTATCAAACGGCAATAATTTTGTCAATAAAATAAATTTAAATAAATTGTCTTTATTCTCTTAATCTCTAATAAAATCGTTATCACTAATTATGAATACTATTTTAAGGAGAAAAGGTTATAGTTGCTAAAGCTTTTGTTGCCTCTACTTTCTTAGAACCTCCGCAAATTGATAAATTGCAAATGGTAGATCCTCCTGCTCCGCCAGGAGTACATCTAGCTCTGTCTCCTGCCAGGCCGTATGCACCGCTTGCAGATATAAGTAGAGAACTGCCATTATAAACACCAATCCCATCTTTTCCTATGCTACCGTAGCGATATTCTAAGCAACCTTTACCACTTTCATATTCGGTGCACTGACTTGCAAGTGTTCCTGGTAAAATTTTAACGGTAAATTTAGTTCCAGCCGAAAATATACCTGAACCACTGTTCCTTCTGGCATATATTAGCTGAGCGTTTTTAATACCGCAGCCATAATCTTTTGGGGTTGATTCACCATTTACTGTAAAAGAATAGGTTCCAGAGCAGGGGGCTTCAAATGTTCCAGAAGAAACATTGCTTGCAATTACTCTACTGCTAGAACAATTTGTGCAAAATTGCACACTTACAGAAGATGCTGCGGTTATGGTGTTATTATTACCAGCTCCACTTGGATAATTACTTATAACTTGGCTACAATTACGGTTTAAATTTTTATTATAACCATATCTACAAGCTGCGTTGTTAGTATTGTTAGCTGCATTACATTGAATAATAACTTGGGAGTTTGAGGCTATACCTCCATTATAAAAAACACATGGTGTGCTGCTGGCTGTTCCTGAACTTCCTGTTGTGATAAAATAAAAACCTGTCGTTGCGGAAGAATTAGAAGCTATTATCCTTTCACAACTACGATTCAAATTATGATACCAACCATAAGCGCACGCAAAAGAACCACTCGTTGTACACTGAGAT
>CALXRE010000007.1 GCA_944390645.1 uncultured Alphaproteobacteria bacterium
GCTCTGCTGAAAGAATAAAAAAAGCTATCGGTTCTGCTTGTCCTCCTGAAGAAGGTGATGGAAGAACTATAGAAATAAAAGGTCGTGATTTAATGAATGGTGTGCCTAAAGAAATTACTATTACTGAACGACAAATCGCTGAAAGCTTATCTGAACCTGTAAGCCAAATCGTAGAAGCTGTTAAAGTAGCCTTAGAACATACTGCTCCTGAATTGGCTGCTGATATCGTAGATAAAGGTATCGTCCTGACAGGTGGAGGTGCTTTATTATGTAACTTAGACTTGGTCCTTAGACAAGCAACAGGTCTACCTGTTTCTATTGCTGATGATCCTTTGACTTGTGTCGGAATGGGAACTGGAAGAGCTTTGGAAGAGGTTAAAAAAATGCGTCATATATTGACGACAATGTATTAAATAATGGGGTTTTAAACCAACTCTTTTAAGGTGTTTAAACGGTGCAACAGGTAAATAGAGTAAAATCTCATCTGTATCACGTTAAATCTTTCGTACAGCGGTTCGCTTTGATTTTGCTGATCATCCTTTCTTTCGGTTTTATGCTCCTTGGAAAAGCTGATAATGTTATTGCTTCTTCTGCTCAAAAAATTTTGACTGCAGTGATGATCCCTATTTTGCAGGTCGTAACAGTTCCTGTAAACGCTATTAAATCTTATGCGGGAGATGTACAAGAACTAGCAACTTTGAAAGAGTATAATAAAAACTTGCTTGAACAAAACCAAGAATTACAAAAATATAAAAAACAAGCTAAAAAGCTACTAATTGAAAATGAAAAATTAGCAAAATTATTAAATTATAAAAAACCACCTATGGTCAAATCTATTGCTGCAAAAGTGGTCGCTGATCCTGGAGGTGCTTTTGCTCAATCTATACTCGTCTTAGCTGGAAGTGATGACGGAGTATCTAAGGGTGATGTCGTAATGGGTAATGAAGGGTTGGCTGGAAGAGTCGCTTTGGTCGGAACTAAAGCTTCGCAAGTATTACTTATTACTGATGTAAATTCTAGAATACCTGTATTTATTGAACCTAACAGATATAGAGCTATCTTAATCGGAGATAATACTAAAAAACCTCAAATTATTGCCTTGCCTGAAAAAGCAGAAGTTAATCCAGGTGATAAAATAGTTACTTCTGGAGACGCTGGTGTATTCCCTGCCGGAATAGAAATAGGGATAATCGAATCTAAAAAAGATGGAATTATTAAAGTAAAAACTCTGGTTGATCGTGATAGGCTCGATATAGTAAATGTTATCGATTTTGGTCTTAAAGGTATCTTAGAAAATCTAAAATGTGAGCAGTGATTCATGACTACTTTATATGAGATAATAAAAAAATTCTTATATATTACTGCTCCATTCTTTATGGTTGTTTTTCTAGAAATGATTACAGTTATTCCTATACGTTTACCTTCTTTCTCTATGGTTTCTCCTCCTTTGGCTTTAATCCCTATATACTATTGGGCTGTACATAATCCTTGGAGATTTGGAATATTCTCTGCTTTTTCTTGTGGATTTTTAATGGATGTCTTGACTATGAATCCTTTAGGCATAAATGCTTTAATCTTTACTTTGTTGTACTATACTGTAAATCAGTTACGACGTTTCATCGCAGGAAAACCTTTCTATGTCTCTTGGCTGGGCTTCTCTTTGTTCGGAACAATTTCCTTAATAATAAAATGGTTCCTTATATCTTTGTTTTCTCATAACTTTGGTAACTTTTCAATCGTCTTAATAAGTGCTATTTTTATGATAATTTTATATCCTTTATGTGCCTTATTGTGTTATTCATTAATAAAAATTTCTCCTGAAGAAGATTTTGAATGAATAGAGATGGTGATAAGGGTAAAATGTTTATGAAAAGAGCTGCTATCTTAGCAGGAGTGCAGTTCTTTTTGCTCTTAATCCTTGTCTCTAGAATGTATTACCTCCAAGTTATTCAAGCTGATAAATATATTATGATGGCTGAATCTAATCGGATTAGTATGCGAATATTACCACCTCCAAGAGGAATTATATTAGATCGCTTCGGTGAACCATTGGCTGTAAATAATCAAAACTTCCGAGTCCAAATTATATCTGAACAAACTTCTGGTAGTCTTGTAGATGCTTTGGATTCCTTGGGAAAAATAATCCCTTTATCTCCTAGTGATTATGAATATGTTCAAAAAGAAGTAAAAAGAAAAAGAGCTTTCGTACCTGTTACTGTGGCTGAAAACTTAACTTGGGAAAAAATGGCAAGTATTCAACTTAATGCTCCTGAATTGCCTGGGATTAATATTGATGAAGGCTTAACAAGATATTATCCATATGGATATGAAACGGCTCATGTGGTTGGATACGTCGGCCCTGTAAATGAAAAGGAAATTACAGGAGACCCTTTGCTAGAATTGCCTGGCTTTCGTAAAGGAAAAACTGGTATCGAAGCTCAGTATGATTTGCCTTTAAGAGGAAGTGGTGGATTCCGTAAAATAGAAGTAAATGTATTAGGTAGAGAAATTCGAGAACTAGAAAAAAATAAAGGTATTCCTGGTGCTCAAATAGATCTTACGCTAGATATAAGATTACAAAAATATGCTTTGGAGCAATTCAAAAAAAATAGTGGGGCTCTAATCCTTATGGACGTGGATAATGGTGATATTTTAGCTTTAGTTTCTGCTCCTTCTTTTGATGCTAATATATTTAATACTGGTATTTCTAATGATGAATGGCAAAAATTAGCCTCTGATATTCGAAAACCTTTAGTTAATAAAGCTATATCAGGTGAATATTCTCCAGGATCTACTTTTAAAATGATCGTAGCTCTTGCAGCTTTGGAAAGTGGGGTAATCTCTTCTTCAACTGAAATATATTGTGGCGGTCATATGGAACTTGGATCTCATCGCTTCCATTGTTGGAAACCTGAAGGACATGGGTATTTAAATCTTATTGAAGCCTTGGCGGTGTCTTGCGATATATACTTCTATGAAGTGGCTAGAAAAGTAGGTATCGATAAAATCGCTGATATGGCTAAAAGATTCGGCTTGGGGGTAAAACAAGAAATAGATATACCTGGTGAAAAATCTGGTTTGGTCCCTACTCAAGAATGGAAAAAAAGAGTCTTTCATGAACCTTGGCAGCAAGGTGAAACGATGCTTACTGGAATTGGGCAAAGCTATATAACTACAACTCCTTTGCAAATGGCTATGGTAATTGCAAAAATTGCAAATGGAGGTAAAAATATTAAACCACACTTAATTAAAAAAGCATATGTAGATGAACCTAAAAATATTAAAATATCTAAGCATTTTTTAAATATAGTTAAACAAGGTATGAATGATGTTATGAACGATCCTCAAGGAACGGCTTTCTATTCTCGAATTCCTAACCAATTAGGCGGAATGAGTGGAAAAACTGGAACAACTCAAGTTCGACGAATAAGTATGAAAGAACGTGAAAGCCGCCTACTTACTCAAGAAGAATTAGCTTGGGAAGAACGTAATCATGCTTTGTTCGTTGGTTATGCCCCGATTAATAACCCTAAATATGCTATCGCCGTAATCGTAGAACATGGAGGAGGCGGTGCTTCTGTCGCAGCTCCTATCGCTAAAAATGTGATGGAAAAAGCTTTAATTCTTTACCAAGAAGAAGTAAAAAATAAACAAAATAAAATAAAGGAATAATAATGAGTGTTTTTAGTGTAACTAATCCTTTACGATTACGTAAATCAGAACTCTCTTTTAAAGATCGATTCAAAAATATAAGTTGGTTATATATTTTTATCGTAACTCTTATTGCTTCTATCGGTATCATTACTTTATATTCTGTTGCTAATGGAAGTATGGATCCTTGGGCTAGTAAACAGCTGATCCGTTTCGCTTTTGGCTTGGCTTTAATTGTTTTTATTGCTATGACAGATTTGCGTATATGGATAAGATATTCTTATATATTCTATTTTTTTACTCTCTTACTATTAATCTATGTCGAGTTGTTCGGTCATGATGCTATGGGAGCTCAAAGATGGATAAACCTTGGTTTTATCCAAATCCAACCTTCTGAATTGATGAAAATAGCTCTAGTCCTTGCTCTTGCTCGCTTCTTCCATGGAACATCTCTTCAAGAAAACGAAACCTTTAAAACACTACTTATACCTATAATATTAGTCGCTTTACCTGTTCTATTAGTCTTAAAACAGCCAGATCTCGGAACCGCTGTAATGCTAACTATAAGTGCTAGTGTGGTCTTCTTCTTAGTCGGTGTACAAATATGGAAATTTGGTATCGTTGCTTTGTTGGCTTTAATATCTATGCCTATAGCTTGGAACTTCTTCTTGCACGATTATCAAAAACAACGTGTCCTAACTTTCCTTGATCCTCAAAAAGATCCTCTTGGTGCTGGCTACCATATCATACAATCTCATATAACTTTGGGTTCCGGAAGTATCTTCGGAAAGGGTTTCTTACAAGGAACTCAAAGCTCTCTTAATTTCTTACCTGAAAAACATACCGACTTCATCTTTACTGTCTTTGCGGAAGAATTCGGAATGATAGGTGGTTTGTTACTCCTAGCTCTATATATAGCTTTGATCATCTTCGGATTCTATATCGCTTTGCGATGTACTAGCTTCTTCGGAAAATTACTTGCTTTGGGTTTGACGGCTAATCTATTCTTCTATGTCTTTATAAATGTTGCAATGGTAATGGGTATCGTCCCTGTCGTTGGAGTGCCTCTTCCTCTTATATCTTATGGCGGAACCGCTATGATGACACATATGATCTCTTTTGGATTAATCCAATGTGTCTTCGTAAATAAAGATATCCAAATAGGGCGAAGTGGTGCTAATCCTGATAATTAAATCTTAAAGATGCTTATAAAAAAATTGCCCCAAAAAAAATAGCTGAACCTTATATAACAGAACCTTTACAACTTGTTATTTTAACGTCTCTTACCAAGACCTATTTGTTTCGCTAAATCTGAACGTTGTGCCGCATAATTCGGTGCAACCATTGGATAGTCAGATGGTAATCCCCAACGCTCCCTATATTCCTCTGGGGTCATGTCATAGTTGGTCTTTAAATGTCTCTTTAACATTTTTAATTTCTTACCATCTTCTAAACAGATAATATAATTCGGTGTAACTGACTTCTTTATCGGTACAGCTGGCTCTGCTTGATTCTCTGAATTGCCTGCTGTTACTATGTTCGCTAAAGTTATATATACATTCTCTATTAATTCAGGAAGTCTTTGATCGTCTATCGTGTTGTTACCAACATATGCAGAAACTATCTCTGACGTTAAATCAAGTAAATCTCCCGTATTTAAACTGCTTTCTTCCATCTATTTATACCCCATACATATAATATATATCTACTTACTTATATAATACTGTGTTTTTACTAGCAACTAAAATTACTTTATTTGATTTATTCTTCTTCATCATAAAAATCTAATTCTTCCTCATCTTCTTCATATTCTTCTTCATCTTCTAGTGAACTTAATATTTCCTCCATTAAATCTGTAAATAAATCTTCAAATGAATTATAACTCTCTATTTTTTCCTCGGTAACAGAATCTATTATCTCATATTTCTTATCGCATGAATTATAAACGTATTCTTCTTCTTCTGATTGACCAAGTAGGATCTTCTCATCCCTTAACTCAAAATCTTTGTTGGCTTCTAATAAACTCATAATGCTTTCTTCTTCGGAATCATTCGAAAATTCTGATGTCCCATAAAATTCTATCCCCTTCCAGGATAAACCATTCGCTTCTTTTAAAAATTCTATGTACCCAGATGGTATCTCTTTAAGATTGTGTTCTGAAAATTCTTTCTGGCAAATGGTGAGATTACGAGAATTCGCTGGTAGCTCTACATAAGAATCCCCTTCATTAAGTATCTTTTCTATAATGTCTGTAATCATGAAATAAACCTCCAAAATAAATAATAATTACAACTAAACGATATTGTTCAATATCTCAAGAATAAGATTCTTAACCAAGAGAAAATCCTTGCTTTGATACTTTTAAACGCTTTGAATCTTCTTGCCTTTTTATTACTAAAGGAAAAAAAGATGCTTTCGGTTTTAAAATCGCAATACTTAATTCGCGTCCTTCGTATTCTTCTCCAAAAACCGCAAATTTATCTAGTTGAGGCGTGTAAATGTTATCGTTCATAAGTTCATGAACACTATTATGAATAATCAAAAGATTAGAAAGATTATTACTTCCTCCGCAACTTATCGGTAAAATATGATGAACCGTCCAACCTAAAGGTATAATACTATTCTCAAAACCTTCTAATTCTGGAGAAAATCTACCAAAATATTTTATTATTTCTTGTTTGTTTATCCTAAATAATTCTTGTATAAGATGCTTCTTATATTTTTCATATTCTTTGCGAGTATTATGTCTAGACTTCAAAGATGGTATCTTTATCTTTATTACTTCTAAACTAAAAAAATCTTTAAATATTGATTTTGAAAAAAAATTAAAATATCGATTAAATCTAATATCTCTTTTTTGAATCAAAATCGGCATAACTTTACTTTTAGATATTTCAGAAATATGCTCTGCTTCTTTCGGAAGACTAATAAAAATATCTTCTGGAAAAATTAAAGTCTGAAAAATTAAAATATCTTCACCTTTCGGTAAATACTCTATAAGTTTTTGATTCTGCCAATTAATAAAATCTATATATGTAGTCTGTGCAATATTACAAGGAATAAGAATTAAATTACTAATTCGGTTCTTCCCTCCTAATTCTAGAGGAATCTGATGCTTGACAGAATAACCTTTAGGTATTTCTCCTATCGTCATAAGATCTAAATTCTTTTCATCTATTCCAATGCTTGCAAGCTTAGATCTTTGTGTGAAAATACACTTTTTTATAAATGAAGGTATAAGTTCTTCAAAAAATAAACGATATTTATCTTCTAAAAAAGATACTTCAAGAGATGCATAACTTGCGGTTATTCTTCTCTTCTTTATACCTATATCTTTAAGCCTTTTTAATAAATCTTCATCTTTACACAGGATGTTAATAATTCGAGAGGAACTACGACCCACTGGTAACTTCATTTTTTTGCTGCTTAAAAAGAAGTGGTGAGTACGTATTCTAACTAAAAAAATATCAGTAAAAAAACTTATACGTCAACCGTAATTTAATGAAATATTCCCAAATTTCTTACCTCTAAAATAGTTCCTTTGTTTACTAAAACTAAAGTTGTGCTTGTAAGTAAAAATAATTGTAGATTTTTCTTGATATTTGTAGTAGGACTAAAAAAGTTTTTGTAATTATTTCGTGGAGATAAAAATGAAATCTGGTTTTAAGGCTGTTTTATTAGCTTCTGTTGCTTGTGGAATGTTCGCAACTTCAGCTAGTGCTGAGGGATTCTATATTGGAGCAGATGCTGGAGTCTCTTTCCCTTTTTCTACTAAAATGAAAAATAATGCTAATCATAATCAAAAAGAAAAAATAAATTTCGATGATGGATTCGTAGCTGATGCTGTATTGGGTTATGATTTTGGAAATAATATCCGTGGCGAGTTCGATTTCGGTTATAGAAACTTCGATATCGATAAAATCGCAGGAGAAAAAGTAAAGGGTTCTATAGATTCTTTCGCCTTTATGGGTAATGTATATTACGATTTCAATAATAAATCTAAATTTACTCCTTTCGTGGGCGTAGGTGCTGGTCTTGCTTATAATAAAGTCGATAAGAAAAATGATATGAGTGGATCTTCAACTAAACCTGCTTTGCAAGGTATGGTCGGTTTGGCTTATAACTTCACAGATTCTTGGTCCGCTTCTATAGCCTATCGTTACTTCACTACCTTCTCTCAAGAAGCTAAATACGAAGGTGTTAAAGGAAAATATAATTTCGAAACGCAAGAAATCTTATTCGGTGTTCGCTATACATTTAATGTAGATAAAGCTAAAACTTATGCAAGTTCTGCTCCTGTCGCAGATATGCCTGAATATATGATCTTCTTTGCTCTTAATTCTTATAACATAACTCCAGAAGCTAAAAAAACTCTCGAAAAAGTAGCTACAGAATATAAAGAAACTGGAGAAGTAAAACTAAAACTTACTGGTCATACCGACTTAACTGGTCCTGCGGCGTTCAATATGACTTTGTCAAAAGAGCGTGCTAAAGCAGCTAAAAATGCTTTGGTAGCAATGGGTGTTCCTGCTAAAGCTATTGCTACTTTCGGAGTCGGTGAAGCTGATCCTCTTGTCCCAACGGCTATGGGTGTTCCTGAACCTCAAAATAGACGTGTGGTAATGGAGTTTGTTGACTAAATAATGAAAAAATAATTAAAAGGCGTGGTTTCCGACTTGTGAAATCACGCCTTTTTTTATAACCTATCCAAACTTGCTTGAATCTTTGCTTTTAAGGCAAAGGTCTTCCTTTTATTATAAGGATAAAAAATGGAAAAAGTGATAAATATTCTTAATCATAATTTTATAGATCAGCCTGTGTGGATTTGGATCTTATTCCTTGGTATTATTATTACAATATTAGTTTTAGATTTATTCGTTCTTAATCGTAAAGCTCATGAAATAAAAGCTATAGAAAGCTTAAAGCTTTGTTCTTTATATTTCTTAATCGCGTCTCTTTTTGGTTTGTGGATTGCATACTCTATGGGAAAAGAAAGTGCTTTAGAGTATTTTACTGGATATCTGGTAGAATTTAGTCTTTCTATTGATAATATTTTTGTTATTAGTTTAATATTTTCTTATTTCGCTATTCCAAGAATCTTTCAACATAGAGTGCTTTTTTGGGGAATCTTAGGTGCTATTGTCCTTCGTGGATGTATGATAATTATAGGCGCTGAACTGGTCGCAAAATTTGCTTGGATATTATATTTATTCGGAGCGTTCTTACTATTTAGTGGCTTTAAAATGCTTTGTGCTAAAACAGAAACGAGTGCCAATTTAGAAGAAAATCGAATTGTAAAAATTGTTCGTAAATATCTACATTTTACTGATGAAATTAATAGTGAACATTTCTTTGTTCATAAAACTATTGATGGCAAAATAAAACTTTTTGCAACGCCTTTATTCCTTGCTCTCATTGTTATAGAAATCAGTGATATTATTTTTTTTTTTTTTTGTATTCCTGCTATATTTGTTATTACTCAACATGCGTTTATTGTCTTTTCTAGTAATATATTTGCTATTTTAGGGCTTCGTTCTCTTTATTTCTTGTTAGCGGAGGCGGTACATCGTTTCCAATACTTAAAACAAGCTTTATCCTTAGTCCTTATCTTTATTGGATCTAAAATCTTCCTTGCTTCTTTGGGATTGCATATCCCAGCTATATTATCTTTGTTATTAACTTTTACTTTGTTGAGTGGTGGAATTTTATTGTCTTTGTTTAAAACTAGAAAAAAGGAACTTTCGTAATGTCAGCACCTTTAAAAGGAATAAAAATTATCGATTTGACTAGAGTTTTAGCGGGTCCTTATGCAACTATGTTATTGTATGATATGGGGGCTGAGGTAATAAAAATAGAAATGCCAGGAAAAGGTGATGATTCTAGAGCTTTTGGTCCTTTTAAAAATAATGAAAGCTTATATTTTGCTAGCTTTAATCGAGGCAAAAAAAGCCTTTCCCTAAATCTTAAAACAACGGAAGGAAAAGAAATACTAAAAGCTTTAATTGCAAAAGCTGATGTCTTGGTCGAAAATTTTCGTCCTGGAACTATGGAAAAGCTTTCTTTGGGTTATGATGACTTAAAAAAGATAAATCCTAAGCTAATATATGCAGCAACTTCTGGCTTCGGTCATACTGGTCCTGATAGTGCTTTACCTGCATATGATATATTGGTTCAGGCTAGAGGTGGAATAATGAGTATGACTGGATGGTCTGATACTCCTCCGACTAGAGTCGGCTGTTCTTTTGGTGATTTGGCGGCTGGTCTATTTACTGCTTTTGGCGTAGTTAATGCCTTGTATCAAAGAACTATATCTGGCAAAGGTCAAAAAATTGACATCTCTATGTTAGATTGTCAAATCGCTTTGTTGGAAAATGCTATCGTAAGATATCAAATACAAGGAATTGCTCCTGAACCTTTGGGTAATAGACATCCTTCTCTTGCTCCTTTCCAAGCATTTAAAGCTAAGGATAAATATTTTGTAATCGCAGTGGGAAATGATACTTTATGGGCTAAACTATGTGATGTATTGAATATTCCTGAGAAAAAAAATGATCAGCGTTATCTTACAAATGATTTGCGAAATTCTAACGTTAATGAATTGGAAAAAGAATTAACTGAGATATTTAAAACAAAAAATGCGCAAGAATGGTTGGAAATTATAGGAAATGCAGGGGTACCTTGTTCTTTAATAAATGATATAGCTGATGTTATGAAAGATAAACAAGTAAAAGCTCGTAATATGTTGGTGGATATGTTAGGAATTAAATTGCCTGGAAACCCTGTTAAAATGAGTGAATTACAAGAAGTAAAAGAATTTCCTCCTCCTCCTGATGTTGGAGGTGATAATAGTCAGATTCTGGCTTCTTGGTTAGGATATACACAGGATTATATAGATAATTTAACGCAAAAAGGAGTATTATAAATGGTAGAAATTTTAAACCGAGCATTGACTTTTGATGATGTACTTTTGCAACCGGCCTATTCAAATGTAACTCCAGATATGGTAGATATTTCTACCTTTTTAACTCCAGAAATTCCTCTAAATATTCCTTTTATTTCGGCAGCTATGGATACTGTAACTGAATCTGCTATGGCTATTGCTATGGCTAGAAATGGAGGCGTCGGAGTCATTCATAAAAATATGAGTATAGAAAATCAAGTTTATGAAGTCAGTAAAGTAAAAAAATCTGAAAGTGGTATGGTAAGTGATCCAATAACGGTAGCTCCAGATAATACTGTGGCTGATGCTTTAAGCTTGATGGCTGAATATCATATATCTGGATTACCTGTAGTAGATAAAAATAACTTAGTAGGAATAGTTACTAATCGTGATGTACGTTTCGTAACTGAGCCTAAACAAACTCTTGTAAAAGAAATAATGACTGCAGATAAGCTTGTTACAATTAAAGAGGGTGCTTCAATGGAAGAAGCAAAGCTTCTCTTGCATGAAAATAGAATAGAAAAACTTTTAGTCGTAGATGCCGATAATCACCTGACAGGATTGATTACAATTAAAGATATAAATATGGTTAAGAAATATCCTATGTCTTGTAAAGATTCTGCGGGACGTCTTCGTGTGGGAGCTGCTATTGGCATCGGAGCTGATGGAGAAGAAAGAGCTGAAAAACTTATAGAAGCTGGAGTAGATTTCTTAGTATTGGATTCTGCTCATGGACACTCAGAAAACATATTAAAAGCAATACGAAGAATAAAATCTGCATATCCTAATTGTCAATTAGTCGCAGGAAATGTTGCAACTTACGAAGGGGCAAAAGCTATTTTAGAAGCTGGAGCTGATACAGTAAAAGTAGGAATAGGTCCTGGATCTATTTGTACTACAAGAATAGTATCAGGAGTTGGTGTACCTCAGATAACAGCTATTATGGAGGCCTCTAAAGCTGTAAAAGAAAAAGATAAATGTTTAATTGCAGATGGCGGAATTAAATATTCTGGCGATGTTGTTAAGGCTTTAGCTGTCGGAGGATCCTCGGTTATGTTAGGATCTATGTTGGCTGGAACCGATTCAAGTCCTGGTGAAACTCTTTTGTACCAAGGAAGAGCTTATAAAATGTACCGAGGAATGGGTTCAATCGATGCAATGAAGGCTGGTAGCTCTGATAGATATTTCCAAGATAAATCTAAAAAATTAGTGCCAGAAGGAATTGTTGGAAGAGTACCCTACAAAGGTCCAACTTCAGATACTATATATCAACTTGTTGGTGGTTTGCGTTCAGGTATGGGATATTTGGGGGCAGAAAACCTTGTTGCTTTGCAAAATAAAGCTAAATTGGTACAGATATCTTCTGCGGGCCTTAAAGAAAGCCATGTTCATGATGTCTTTATTACTAAAGAGGCTCCTAATTACCATATGGAGGGATAAAAATGTCAGAAGAAAAATTGAACTTCCAAGCTGAAGTCGGTAGAGTCCTAGATATCGTTGTAAACTCTTTATATTCTGATGCGGATATCTTTTTAAGAGAGCTTATTTCAAATGCTTCAGATGCTTGTGATAAACTTAGATATATGGGCTTGATGTATCCTGACTTAATCGCTGATGGTGCCGAATTTAAAATCAATATAAATGTAGAGAAAAGTAAAAACATTATTACAATTGCTGATAATGGAATTGGTATGAATCATGATGACCTGATTAATAATTTAGGCACGATTGCTAAATCTGGATCTTTAGATTTTCTTAATAATCTATCTGGAGATGTGAAAAAAGATTCTAACCTTATCGGGCAATTCGGAGTCGGTTTTTATTCTGCTTTTATGGTGGCTGATAAAGTCGAAGTCCGCTCTAGAAGAGCAGGCGAGGAACAAGGGTGGTTATGGGTATCTGATGGAAAAGGAAGCTTCTCTATTTCCGAACTTCAAAATGTCCAAAGAGGAACAGAAATAAAATTATTCCTAAAAAAAACCTCTCTTGAATATGCTGATCCAATGCGTCTACGCCAAATTATTAGGCAGTATTCAGATCACATCGCTTTTCCTATTTATATGGATAAAGAGGGTTCTCCTGAAGTTGTAAATTCTGCTCTAGCTTTGTGGACAAGAAATAAGGCTGAAATAACAGTTGATCAATATAGAGATTTCTATCGCCATATTGCTCATGCTTTCGATGAGCCTTGGTTAACTCTACATTATAAGGCTGAAGGTGCAATCGAGTATACTGGACTGCTTTTTATACCTGAACAGCCTCCTTTTGATCTATTCCAATTAGATAGAAAACCTGCGGTTAAACTCTATACAAATAGAGTGTTTATTTCTGATGATATCCCTGATTTAATGCCTTCTTACCTCCGCTTCGTTAAAGGCGTTATTGATACAAAAGATTTGCCTTTAAATGTAAGCAGAGAAATGCTTCAAAAAACTCCTGTATTAGAAAAAGTACGAAAAGGATTAGTCCGTAGATTGTTGGCCGAGTTGAAAACTAAAGCAAAAAATAATGAAGATTATGCTAAGTTCTGGAATGCTATGGGAAAAGCTTTTAAAGAAGGTATCTACGAAGATACAGAAAATCGTGAAACTATTGCTCAGTTGTCTCGCTTCTATTCTACTTCTGGAAATGATCTTGTCTCTTTAGATGACTACATCTCTAAAATGAAAGAAGGGCAAAATTCTATCTTCTATATGACGGGAGAAAATCCTGAAGTTATGCGAAATAGTCCTCAGCTAGAAGGATTCGAGGCAAGAGGTGTGGAAGTACTACTCTTTACAGATCCTATAGATGAATTCTGGCCTCAAGCTTTGCCTGCTTATAAAGATAAAAACTTTAAACCTGTATCTATGGCGGGAGATGAACTGGAAAAAATAAAAAAATCTTCTGAAATAGAAGGGGAAGAGCTCTCAAAAACAGACCTTCAATCCTTGATCGCATACATGAAAATTACTTTTGGTAATACTCTTAAAGATGTCAGAACTACGGATAAATTGGTTAAAAGCCCTGTATGTCTTGTGGCGGCAGAGGGGGATATTAGCCTGAATCTAGAAAGAATGATGCGACTTCATCAGCAACCCCTTGCTCGTGAAAGCGATAGAATTTTGGAAATAAACCCTAGACATAAACTTATATCTAAATTAGCGGAAGCTTTAAAAGATGATACTAAAAAATCTTTAGTCGCTGATGCGGCTATGCTCCTTCTAGATCAAGCTCTTGTCGCAGAAGGAGAACCTGTGAAAAATCCCGCGGCATTCATGCAAAGAATTACAAGCTTTATGTTAAAAGGAATTTAAATTCCTTATTCACTATTCTATCTAGAATTGTTGAGAAAATAATTATAAGAGTTAAAAATCTTTTAACTCTTATAATTATAAAAAATATAGCACGATTAAGCTCAAATCTTTAATCTTTTACTAATCATTCCCTATCTTAAGTGCGGCAATAAAGGCTGATTGAGGAATCTCTACTTTACCAAATTGACGCATTCTTTTTTTACCTTCTTTTTGTTTCTCTAAAAGCTTCCTCTTGCGCGTGATGTCTCCTCCATAACATTTGGCTGTAACATCTTTCCTGTATGCTCCTATGGTTTCTCGCGCAATTACATTGCCTCCTATGGCTGCTTGAATTGGTATCTTGAATTGATGTCTCGGAATTAAATCCTTTAGTCTTTCACAAATTATCCTACCTCTCCGTTCCGCTTGAGACCTATGAGTCATAAACGATAATGCATCAACATTTTCTCCGTTTACTAAAATCGTGATCTTAACTAAATCACTTTCTTGATAATCTGAAAGCTCGTAATCAAAACTTGCATAACCCTTCGATATCGATTTTAAACGATCATAAAAATCAAAAACTATCTCATTTAAAGGAAGTTTATAAACAACCATCGCACGATTACCAACATATGTTAGATCTTCTTGAATACCTCGCCTTTCTGTACATAACTGTAAAACTGAACCAAGATAATCGTCTGGTACTAAAATCGTAGCTTTTACCCAAGGCTCTTCTATCTTTGATATCCTTACAACATCAGGCATATCTGCTGGATTATGTAGTTCTATCATCTCTCCATTGGTTAAATATATCCTGTAAACAACACTAGGTGCTGTCGTAATAAGGTCTAAATCAAATTCTCTACTTAGGCGCTCTTGTATTATCTCCATATGCAAAAGACCTAAAAAACCACAACGAAATCCTTGACCTAATGCAGCTGATTTCTCCGGCTGATAGTCAAAACTAGCGTCATTTAACTGTAATTTCGCTAAAGATTCTTTCAATACTTCATAACAACTACTATCAACAGGAAATAAAGAACAAAAAACAACAGAAATGCTAGGCTTGAAACCTTCTAAAGGTGAAGATGCAGGACGATTATCATCTGTAATCGTATCCCCAACTTTCGTATCTTTTATTGTCTTTATTGCTGCAGTAATAAAGCCTATTTCTCCTGCTTCTAAAGCATTCACATTCTCCATCTTGGGAGTGAAAATACCAACCCTGTCAACTGTATACTTACAGCCATTCGACATCATACGTATTTGCATCCCCTTCTTTAAAATACCTTCCTTTATCCTTAAAAGAATAACAACGCCTAAATAAGAATCATACCAAGAATCTATCAATAAAGCTTTAAGTGGTCCTTCATTAGAACCTTCTGGAGATGGTATATATTTTACTAAAGCTTCTAATACATCTTTTATACCAAAACCGGTCTTCGCTGAAATATGAACCGCATTCGTTGTGTCAATACCTATAACTTCTTCTATTTGTGCTTTTACTCTGTCTGGATCTGCTGCTGGAAGATCTATCTTGTTAATTACAGGTATAATCTCGTGATTTGCTTCTATCGCTTTATATACATTTGCTAATGTTTGGGCTTCTACTCCTTGAGAAGCATCGACAACTAATAAAGAGCCCTCACAGGCAGCTAATGAGCGACTGACTTCATATGAAAAATCAACATGTCCTGGCGTGTCTATAAGATTAAGTTCATAAACTTTACCGTCTTCTGCTTTGTAATCTAAACGAACTGTTTGCGCCTTTATTGTAATCCCTCTTTCTCTCTCTATATCCATAGAGTCTAAAATCTGTTCTTTCATTTCTCTATGGCTCAATCCTCCACAATATTCTATAAGCCTATCTGCAAGTGTAGATTTGCCATGATCTATGTGAGCGACAATAGAAAAGTTTTTGATATTTTCTTTATTCATGTTATATCCTGTTTGCTCTTTTGTTAAAAATATCTATACATTTTTTAACCTATATACAAGTCTTTTAAACATATTCGTGGCGGGAGGAATTAATGGATACAAAAAATATCGCTTTGGTCGTAGGATCTTTCCATAAAAAAGAAGCTGAAATTATGCTAAAAGCTGCATATCAAACGGCTAAAGAATGTAATTTAAATGTCTTAAAAGAAATATGGATTCCTGGTTCCTATGAAGCTCCTTTAGCCCTTAAACGCTTGATGATGAAACATGAAATCGATGGCGCTGCTGTATTGGGAATTATTGAAAGAGGAGAAACTAAACACGGTATGGTAATGGGACAATCGGTAAGTGATGCTATTATCTCTTTACAGCTAGAATTTATGAAACCAATTGGAATCGGAATAATCGGTCCTGAGGTCTTGCCTGAACAAATAAATGTTAGACTTATACCACATGCTCAAAATGCAATAAAAGCTCTTAAAACTATGATCGATCTACCTATATGGTAACTACTTTAAAGTAATATTTATTCCTTATATAAATAAGAAATAATTTCCCAAAAAAAATAAATTATTGTAGTATCCTTAAGGTGTAATTTTCTAATCTTAAAATAAACGAAAGATATTGATATGGCTGGAAGCATTAATAAAGTAATTTTAATCGGAAACTTAGGTAGAGAACCTGAAATAAGACATTCAAATGCAGGACAAAAAATAGCAAGCTTATCTGTCGCTACTTCAGACGTATGGAAAGATAAAAGCGGGCAAAAACAAGAAAAAACAGAATGGCATAGAGTGGTGATTTTTAATCCAAATCTTGCAGATATAGCTGAACGCTTTCTTCATAAAGGTTCAAAAGTTTATATCGAGGGTTCTTTGCAAACTAGAAAGTGGACTGATCAATCAGGACAAGAAAAATTTTCTACCGAAATTGTAATAGGTAATTTTAGAGGTGAATTGGGTATCTTAGATGCTAAATCAAACTCAGATACTCCTGCAGATTGGTCTTCTTCAAATAATACAAATAATCCTAATGCTGGTTGGGATTCTGATGCTATGCCTCAATCCCCTCAAGGAAATGATTTTGATGATGAAATACCATTCTAAATAAATGGTCTATAAAAACATAAAAAGGTTTTTGTAATAAAGTTAGGCAAATAAAGTGACTGTAACAGAAATACAGAATAATCAAACGATAACTCCTGTAGTTATTGAAGAAGAAATGAAACGCTCTTACCTCGATTATGCAATGAGCGTTATCGTATCTAGAGCTCTCCCTGATGTTAGAGATGGTCTTAAACCAGTACATCGGCGAATTTTATATGCAATGAAAGAAAACGGATATGACTATAATAAACCATTCCGTAAATCCGCTCGTATCGTCGGTGATGTCATGGGTAAATATCATCCTCATGGAGATTCTTCTATATATGAGGCTATGGTCCGTATGGCTCAAGATTTCTCTATGCGCTTGCCTCTCATCAGCTCTCAAGGAAACTTCGGATCCATGGATGGCGATCAACCCGCTGCTATGCGTTATACAGAAGCTAGATTGGCTCTGGCTGCTAGCTCTTTGTTAGACGATATTGATCGTGATACTGTAGATTTCCAGCCTAACTATGACGAAACAACTAAAGAACCTGAAGTCTTGCCTGCTAGCTTCCCTAATTTGTTGGTAAATGGGGCTGGAGGTATAGCTGTCGGTATGGCTACTAATATCCCTCCTCATAATTTAGGAGAAGTGGTAGATGCTTGTGTGGCATATATAGATAATCCTCAAATTTCTCCAGAAGAATTAGTCCAAATAGTTCCTGGTCCTGATTTCCCTACAGGTGGACAAATACTCGGAAGAAGTGGCGCTCGTACGGCTCTCCTTACTGGTAGAGGTTCTATCATTATGCGGGCTAGATGCTCCATAGAGGAAATAAAAAAAGATAAGTATGCTATTGTCGTAACAGAAATACCTTATCAGATAAATAAAGCTGAAATGGTTTCTAAAATAGCTTCTTTAGTAAGAGAAAAAATTATCGATGGAATATCTGATATTCGTGATGAATCTGATCGCCATGGCGTGAGAGTCGTCATAGAAATTAAAAAAGATGCTCATCCTGAAGTGGTCTTAAATCAGCTATATAAATACTCTCAGCTCCAAACTAGTTTCGGCGCAAATATGTTAGCTCTAAATGGCGGAAGACCTATGGTAATGGGACTTAAAGATATTTTGTCCGCTTTTATTGCTTTTAGAGAAGAAGTCGTTCGTAGACGTACTGTCTATGAGCTAACTAAAGCTAGAGATCAAGCTCATATATTAGTCGGATTGGCTATTGCTGTTGCTAATATTGATGACGTTATTAACTTAATAAGAAATGCTCCTGATCCCTCTATCGCAAAAGCTCAACTCATGGAAAGAAATTGGTTGGCTGAAGATGTAGAACCTTTAGTCTTATTGATTGATGAACCTGATCGTAAGGTGATTGATGGACATTATAAATTATCTGAAACTCAGGCAAAAGCTATCTTGGAACTACGCTTGCAACGCTTGACTGGTTTGGAAAGAGAAAAAATTCATGCTGAATTGCAAAACCTAGGGGCGGAAATAAAGGAATTCCTAGCTATCTTAAGTTCTCGAGAAAAACTTTATCAAATTATCCGAGAAGAATTGTTAAAAACTAAAGAACTTTTTGCTACGCCTCGGAGAACAACTATTGAAGATGTTGAATTCGAACAAGATATTGAAGATTTGATCCAACGTGAAGATATGGTGGTAACAGTAACAAATACTGGTTATATAAAAAGAGTTCCTTTATCAACTTATAGAGCTCAAAAAAGAGGGGGAAAAGGTAGAGCTGGAATGTCTACAAGAGAAGAAGATTTCGTTTCTCAATTATTTGTAGCTAATACTCATACTGCAGTTTTATTCTTCTCTACAAATGGAAAAGTATACAAACTTAAAGTCTATAGATTACCTGAAGGTTCTCCTCAATCTCTCGGAAAAGCTATGATAAATATTTTACCTCTTGAACAAGGAGAAACTATAACTACAGTTATGCAGCTCCCTGAAAATGAAGGAGAGTGCGATAAACAATATGTAATGTTTGCAACTGCAAGTGGAAATGTACGAAGAAATCGTTTATCTGATTTCACGGATGTTAAGGCAAATGGTAAAATAGCAATGAAACTTGATGAGGGAGATACTCTTGTCGGGGTTAGTGTGTGTGACGAAAGTCAGGATATTTTGCTAGCGGCAAAAAATGGAAAATGTGTTCGTTTCCCTGTTTCTGATATTCGTGTTTTCTCTGGTCGTACATCTACTGGTGTGAGAGGTTTAAGATTATCTTCTGGTGATGAAGTTATTTCAATGTCTGTTTTAAAGCATGCTAAAGCTAATATTGAAATCAGAGATGCTTATTTAAAAGAAGCGTTGGCTCGTAGGCGTGCAGAAGGTTTAATGAATCCTGATGATAATCTTGAAACAGATTCTGCTTTTACTCCGTTAAGTGAAGAAGATTTCTCAAAAATGCAAGAAGATGAAGAGTTTATCTTGACAGTAACTGATGCTGGTTATGGAAAAAGATCTTCCGCTTATGAGTATCGTATAACTAATAGAGGGGGATCCGGAGTAACAAATATTGATTTAGGAAAAAAGAAAGGCTCAAAAGTTGTTGCTTCTTTCCCTGTTACAAATAGTGCTCATATATTGATGGTTACAGATGCTGGGCAAATTATACGAATGCCTGTAAAAGGTGTCAGAATTGCAGGTAGAAATACAATGGGTGTAATAATGTTCCGCACAGCAAAAGATGAAAAAGTTGTTTCTGCTATTTCTGTTGAGGATCTTGCTGAAGATAATGAATATGATGAACAAAACGAAATCGAAAATTTAAATGATCCTCTAAATACACAAGAAACAATAAGTTCAACGATAACTTCTGAGGAAAAAACTGATGACGAATAGTATCGGAGTTTATCCTGGAACTTTTGATCCTTTTACTTATGGGCATGCCGATATAACCAAGCGAGCTTTAGATGTGGTTGATAATCTTATTATTGGCGTTGCTGAACATAGTGGAAAGTCTACTTTGTTTTCTTTGCAAGAACGCTTGGATATGGTTAAAGAAGAAATTGATAAAATCAATATCCCTATGGGAAAAAACTTACAAGTAAAGACTATTGATAATCTTTTAATAGATTTTGCAAATCAGGTCGGTGCAAAAATAATTTTTCGAGGTTTGAGGGCAATTTCTGATTTCGAGCTAGAGTTTAAATTGTGTATAATGAACAGACGCTTAGATAAAGAAATTGAAACTATTTTTCTTATGGCTGGAGAAAAATATCAGTTTATATCTTCTAATTTTGTTAAAGAAATAGCAGCTTTAAATGGTGATATATCTACTTTTGTTTCTCCAGAAGTGACTGAAAAGTTAATCAAAAAATTTAAAGGAGAGAAAAAATGTCCTTAAAAAAAATTATAACGATAGTTCTGGCAGTTTTATGCTTAACTGTTTCTTCAAGTAATGCAGAGGAAAAAAATATGAATGAAAAAAATTTTACAATTGATGAAAATACTTTGTATATGGATTTAAAAGATGGGCGTGTAGTAATTCAAATGCGACCTGATTTAGCTCCTAAACATGTCGCTAGAATCAAAGAGTTAGTTAATTCTGGTTTCTATGATGGGCTAACTTTCCACAGAGTAATCGATGGTTTTATGGCTCAGACTGGTGATCCAAAGGGTAATGGAACTGGTGGATCTGGTAAGTATTTACCTGCTGAATTTTCTAAAGCAAAACATGTCCGAGGAACTGTATCTATGGCTAGAGCAAGTGATGTAAATAGTGCTGATAGTCAGTTCTTTATTTGTCTTGACGATGCTTCTTGGTTGAACGGACAATATACTGTTTGGGGAGAAGTCGTTGATGGTATGGAATATGTTGATATGATTAAAAAAGGGGATCCTCGTAACAATGGGGCAGTGTCTGATCCTGATAAAATAATAAAAATGAGCTTAGCAAAACCATAGTCTTTAATTTGTTCTTTTTATAGATAAGGAGAGGATTTATTAATCCTCTCCTTATCTTTTCTTTACTCTTTTAGTAGTTCTAAAATCGGAAGTTACAATTCGTAATCTTTTGTGTCTTGCTTTAAATAACGTATAAGCGTACTTATTTACCCCAGTGAAAATATTGAAGAAAGGTTTTTTAAATGTCCACTAATATTACTTCGATCCCTTTTATTGATTTAAAAGCTCAACAAGAAAAAATCCGTCCGCAAATTGATGCGGCAATTCAAAAGGTACTTGATAGTGGACAGTATATTATGGGTCCTGCGGTAGAAGAGTTAGAAATGAATCTAGCTAAATATACTGGGGCTAAATACGCTTTAACTTGTTCTAGTGGTACAAGTGCTTTGGTCTTGGCTATGATGGTATTGGGTTTAAAACCAAAAGATGCGGTATTCGTGCCTTCTTTTACTTTTATTGCAACTGCTGAAGCCGTCTTGCTTGCTGGCGGTGTCCCTGTAATTGTTGATGTAGAAAAAAATACTTTTAATATGGATCCTAATGATCTGAAAAAAGCTATATTAGAGGCTAAAAAAGAGGGCTTAAATCCTAAAATAGTTGTCCCCGTAGATCTTTTTGGTTGTCCTGCAAATTATTCAGAAATAATAAAAATCGCTAAGGAAAATAATATGAAAGTAGTTGGCGATGGATGTCAAAGCTTTGGTGCTTCTTTAAATAATAAAAAAGTTGGAAGTTTAGCTGATATTACCGCAACTAGCTTCTTCCCCGCAAAACCTCTAGGTTGTTATGGTGATGGTGGCGCATTATTTACGGATAATCTTGAATATTTTGATCTAATGCGTTCTTTCCGTGTCCATGGTATGGGTACGGATCGATATGAAAATGTTAGAATTGGGATTAACGGAAGATTAGATACTATACAGGCTGCTATACTATTAGTAAAAATGACTGTCCTTGATGAAGAATTAAAAAAGAGAAATAAAATAGCTACTAAATATCGTGATGAAATTAAAAGTGTTAATCATCAGATCATACCTAATGAGGTTATTTCTGCTTGGGCTCAGTTCTCTTTCTTATTGCCTGGAAATACTCAACAGAGAACTAAAATCCAAAATATCCTTAAAGAAAAAGGAATCCCAACTATGATCTATTATCCTATACCTATTCATCGTCAAACCGCTTACGCTAAATATGCTGATAAACGTGTATTCCCTGTAAGTGATTTGTTGGCCGAAAAAATCATGAGTATACCTATGCATCCTTATTTGGATGAAAAAACTCAAAATTATATTATTGATACTTTAAATGAGGCTATAAAATTAGCTTGATTTGTTCATATTTTTCTGGCGAAAAAAAATAAAACAAGGTATTTTGCTCTTATATCTTCTGTTTTGTCTTGAAACTGACTATGGAGTTTCTTGTTAAATGTCTTATGATACAAAAACTAAAATCGCACTTGTCGGTACTGGAAGTTTCGTCAGAGAAACAATTATTCCAGAAATCCTTCGTCTTAATAATGCTAAACTAGTGTTAATTGCTGGTTCTGATGAAACAGAAACTTCAGAATTGGCAGATATTGCTAAAACAGAAAAATTATTAGTAAACGATTTCCAAAAAATTTTAGAAAATCCTCAAATCGAAATTATAATCATTGCAAACGAAACAGTTGATCATTCGGAAATGGTCTTGAAAGCTTTAAACGCTGGTAAGCATGTCTTAGTGGCTCCTCCTTTAGCCTTAACTCTTAAAGAATTAAAAAATATAGAATTCTTCTATGCTAAAAAAGATGCTAATAATCAACCTTATCCTTTATTGTTAATTATGCATCATTACCGATTTTCTCCTTTGATTAAATCTTTGACTTCTTTCCTTCACAAAAGGGTGGGGCCAATGATTATTAATTATCAATTTAATGCTGGATTTATTCCTAGAGATTCTTATAAAAGATCTCAAAAATATGGCGGCAGAAATCTATTAGAAGCATCTGAAATTTATGACTTGTTTTCTGCTTTGGTTGGAACTCCAAAAGTACGAAAAGCTGAAGCCTTATCTTTAGCAAAAGCTCCTGAATTTACTGATAACCTTGATAACTTCTTTGCTTCCTTTTCTTTCGATGATGGTTCTATCGCAAACCT
>CALXRE010000008.1 GCA_944390645.1 uncultured Alphaproteobacteria bacterium
TATTAGACATTAAGATATGCAAGCTATCGCCATGAGTTTCTAAATCAAGATCAATATCCGTGATTCCACCTTGGATTTTTTCTTTTAATAACTTATAAAAAATTTGTCCTAAGACAATATTTTTTCCAACAACATTCAAGCTTAAATCAGCTGTATCAATTTTTGAGGCATCAATAAACAAATCTGTTTGCAAGCTATCATTTTGAGATGAAGCATTAATCATACTAAGATTCAAGATACTATCTTTTAAAGATATATCGGCGACAGTTTTAATACTTCTAGAGACTTCAGGGAATACGATTTTATCGAAATTAATTTTAGCCGATAGATTAAGATCCGCCAATTTTCCCCAGGGCAAAGGTTCATCAGAAAAGACTAAGATAGTATCTTCTTCTTTATTATTTTTAGTTATTTCTTGTTTATTTTTAGAATAAGCTTCATCAGAAAAGATATCATCTATTTGGAATAAAGGAGAAGATAGATTAGCAGTAACATTTGGCTTTTTTCCAGATATATCTGCATTAATAGAACCAACAATAGAAGTTTTTCCAGCTTTAAAATTAATATCTGTATTAAAAGCAGACATTCCTTTTACTTCATTAACGTTTACATCAAGAGAAAAAGGTTTTATTCCAGCTATAAAGTTGTTTACGGCAATTACAGACATGTTTATTTTAGTTTCTGCCATAGTTTTGATATTACCAATATTTCCTTTTGCCTTTATAGAAATTGTTTCTGGTTTACCAGCCACAAGGTCAATATTTTTAACGGAGAGGGTTTCTAAAGAACCATAGATTTTTGCTTTAGCATTATATTGATTCAGCAAAGGTATAGAGTTTCCTTGAGCGTAAACATCAAGATTAATACCGGATAATTCTTGTATA
The DNA here is from genome assembly GCA_944390645.1 of uncultured Alphaproteobacteria bacterium. Classification (GTDB taxonomy): domain Bacteria; phylum Pseudomonadota; class Alphaproteobacteria; order CACZRW01; family CACZRW01; genus RGIG5556. Next base: position 885 of record CALXRE010000008.1, read on the forward strand.
TTATCAATTTTTCCAGCTATACTGAGCGTATTATTGTCATACACTATATTCATAGATATAGGTAAACTTTTTTCTCCATTCAATACGGATATGAAATCAATATTTTCACCCTCAATAGTTAGATTTTTATTATTTACTTTTCCCTTTATCGAAATTTGTCCAGCAGAATTGAGATAAGCTTTATCTAAAACAACCTCTGTTTTAGAAGCGTTTGTTCCATTTAAATAGATGATTTGAGCTTGTTTAATTAGAATATCACCAAAAGCATAATCAAGATCTAATCCCAAGTCAGATACCTCTTTTTCAATATCAGAATTATTTTGGTTTACTTCTTGAGTTTTTGGAACGAAGTTCCAATTAGGGTTTTGTTTACGATCTGTTTCAAGCATTAAGAATAAAGAATCAGCTTCAATATTATCTAATTTTACAATTCCTTTTAAAAGATCCAACAAAGAGAACTTAAGTTCTATTTTTTTGAGGGAAGCCATATCTTTAACAGTTCCAGAAGGCATATTAGCAAGAGAAATATTTTCAATGACAATAGTTGGAGAAAGAGCAATGGCCATTTTAATTTCGCCATTAATTTTAAACTCACGACCTAGAGTATCCGTTACAGATTTTTCGATTAAAGGTTTATAAGAATTAATATCAAAAGAACGAAGGAAAATAATAGCCGCGACTATAGCTATTAACAATAGAATAGAAATTGAAACAAAAGAGTATTTTATGACTTTCATTTATATTCTCCTTCAAGAGCAAATTTTTGAATTGTTTGTAGCATATATTCAGGTAAAGGTGCAGATATTTTTAGATATTCATTGTTACCTTTTGGTATTTCTATTTTCCAAGCATGTAAAAGTAGTTTAGGAGCCTTTGGACCCCCATATTTTTCATCTCCAAAGATAGGATGCCCAACGGACTGACAATGTACACGAAGTTGATGAGTTCTACCAGTATCTGGCATAAGTTTTAATAAAGAAGCCTCGTTTGAGGAAGAGAGTACTTCATATTTAGTAATAGCATTTAAGCCATTTTTTTTATCTACAATGACTTTTTCAGAATTTTTTTCCCATATTTTTATTAAAGGTAAATCGATTTTATCTTTTTTTTGTTTAAAAGAACCTTTTACGACAGCCAAATAAGTTTTATGAATTTCTCGAGAACGGAAAGCTTCAGTCAACCAAGAAGCAGACTGAGCAGAGCGAGCTAAGATCAAGACTCCACTAGTATTTCGATCCAATCTATGGACGAGTTTAGGTCTTCCGAAGCCAAAAGATAAAGCATCTAGCATTGCATCAAGATGTCGAGATATATTTTTTCCACCCTGAACAGGGAGACCCGAAGGTTTATTAATAGCGATTAGATCACGATCTTTATATATCACTGTATTTTGTAACCATTGAGTATCTTTTAAAGAAATCTTTTGTTGATTTTCTATTGTTTCAAGTTTTTTCAAGCTTTCAGGAAAGGTTATTTCATCTCCTTCAGCAATTCTTAAGTCAGCACGAGCTTTTTTAGCATTAAGCTTAATATTTTTTTCTCGCAACATTTTTTGTAACTCGCCATGAGTTAAATTTTCATAATATCTTTTAAACCATCGATCCAATCGTATATTTGCATCTTGTTGAGAAACAATGACCGTTTTCATGATTTTTTTTCCTGTTTTTCAATTCGCAATTTATTCCAATAGATCAAGCGTTTTTTTATTTCTCTTTCAAATCCCCGCTCGAAAGGGCGATAGAAAGTAGTTCTATTCATTTCTTTTGGGAAGTAATTTTGACCAGAGAAACCATCTTCAGTATCTGGATCATAGATATATCCATCGCTATATCCTAATTCTTTCATCATTTTTGTTGGAGCATTTAGAATATGCATAGGAGGCATTAAAGAACCAGTTTCTTTAGCTATTTTTTTTGCCATATTATGAGCTTTATAGACAGAGATAGATTTAGGAGCTGTAGCCAAGAAAATAACCAATTGAGCAATAGCCAAATCTCCTTCAGGAGAACCGAGACGCTCATAAGCGTCCCAAGCAGCAATAGCTTGTGTCAAAGCATTAGGATCAGCCAAACCAACATCTTCTACGGCGAATCTAGTTAAGCGTCGCAAAATATAAGTAGGGTCTTCACCCCCTTCTATCATACGTTCACACCAATACAGAGCAGCGTCAGGATCAGATCCTCGCAAAGACTTATGTAATGCACTGATAAGGTTATAATGTCCTTCTCTATCCTTATCATAGTTTGCAGCTCTTCGAGTAATTATCTCATGAAGCTGATCTGCGGTAAGGATTTTTTTTATATTCGTAGCGAAGATAGCTTCTAACATATTAATTAGGTATCTTCCATCGCCATCAGCCATAGCTTTAATAGCTGTTTTAGCATCTTCATCTACGGGCAAAGGTTTTCCTAAAGTAGCTTCAGCACGTTTTATGATCATCTCTAAAGCATGATTATCCAAACGATTAAGAACAAATACTTTACAACGAGACAAAAGAGCTGCATTTAATTCAAAAGAAGGATTTTCAGTTGTTGCACCGACCAAAACAACAGTTCCATCTTCGAGATAAGGTAAGAAAGCGTCCTGTTGAGATCGATTAAAACGGTGTATTTCGTCTACAAACAATAAAGTTCCTTTACCAATTTTTCTTCGTTGTTCTGCTTCCGTAAAGACTTTACGTAGATCAGCCACTCCAGAAAAAACTGCCGATAAAGGAACAAAAGTCATATCAGTATTTTCAGCTAGTAAGCGAGCAATAGTTGTTTTACCACAACCAGGAGGTCCCCATAATATAAAGGAGGAAAGTTTTCCAGAAGATAACATTCTTCCCAAAGGAGCATTTTCAGCCAATATATTATCTTGTCCTACGACGTCAGCAATATTCCGAGGACGAAGCCTATCAGCTAAAGGTCGCAGAATATTTTGCTCAAATAAGGTTGACATTATGCCCTCTTATAACAAATAAAGACATCATAATATTTTAGTATATTCATTAAAAGCGATTTTTATAAGTTTATCTTAGTCTATTAAGCCTATAAATAATTTAAATTACTTATTAAGTGTAAAAGCTTAAATTAACAAAGCATATAAGAAATAAATATTTATATCTAAGATAATATAACTTTATCAACATTATTAAATAATAATATAAATACTATGTATGACGATAATAATACTATCCATGATAAGAAATAATTATTTTACCTAAAAACATTTTAAAATAACATATACAAAAAAAGGCCGAGATATAAAAATCTCGACCTTTAATTACTTAAAAAAGCTAAATTATTCTTTATTTTCAGGTTTTTTTCCCGTTTTTTTTGTTTCAGTTTTTTCAGCTTTTTTATCCATTTTTGCTACAGCAGCTTCAGCTGTTTTTGCAATATCTTTTGGAGTAGCTTTTTTCAAAGCATTTTTAGAAGCATCAGGCTTTCCAGACTGTTTAGCATTAATGTCACGATCAACTAATTCAATAACAGCCATTGGAGCACAATCTCCGAAACGGAATCCAGCTTTTAGTACTCGAGTATATCCACCATTTCGAGATTTATATCTTTCAGCTAATACAGCAAACAACTTATCAACAGCTTTTTTATCCCGCATGAAAGAAATTGCCTGACGACGACAGTGCAAATCGCCACGTTTAGCAAGAGTAACTAATTTTTCAGCTATTGGTCGCAATTCTTTAGCTTTAGGTAAAGTAGTTTTAATTTGTTCATGAGTAAACAAAGAAACTACCATGTTAGCGAACATAGATCTTTTATGAGAAATACTTTTATTAAGAGTACGTTTTGCTATTTTATGACGCATTTTTAAATCCTTTCATTTAAGTTTGGTCTTGCGGGGCAAAACCGATAGAAACACCCGCTCACCAATCGAACCAAGGTTTTCCTGCAAGAGCGGTTTAAGTCGTTTTAAGCTAGCAAATCAACTAAAATTATCGTCTAAAGACTTAGCTAAAGTTTCGATATTTTCAGGAGGCCAACCAACGACATCCATACCTAGATGGATACCCATTTGAGCTAATACTTCTTTAATTTCATTTAAAGATTTACGCCCGAAATTAGGAGTACGTAACATTTCAGCTTCAGTTTTTTGAACCAGATCACCGATATATACGATATTGTCATTTTTAAGACAATTAGCAGAGCGTACGGATAATTCAAGTTCTTCGACTTTACGCAAAAGATTTCTATTAAACGGCAATTCTTCTTTCTTTTCTTCTTCGACCAAAGTTTCTGGTTCATCGAAGTTTACAAAAGGCTTAAGTTGTTCTTGGAGTATACGAGCAGCGAAAGCGACCGCATCTTCAGGTTTAACGACCCCACTAGTTTCGACCGTCATGATTAATTTATCATAGTTAGTAATTTGCCCTACACGAGAATCTTCTACTTTATAAGACACTCTTCTTACGGGGCTAAAAATAGAATCAACAGGAATAAGACCTATTGGGCAATCTTCTGGTCTATTTTGAGCAGCCGTAACATATCCCTTACCAGTTCCGACGAAGAGTTCCATATTAATTTTAGCACCTTCATCTAGAGTACAAATCAAAGTATCTGGGTTCATAATTTCGACAGAATGATCTGTTTCGATAGATGAAGCGAAGACTTCACCAGGACCTTCAGCCTTAAGGGTCATACGACGAGTACCTTCAGCATCAACTTTTAAAGCCAATGATTTAATATTAAGGACGATATCGGTAACATCTTCACGGACTCCGGGGATAGAAGAGAACTCATGGAGGACACCATCTATTTTAATAGCCGTTACAGCACCACCCTGCAAAGAAGAGAGTAAGACTCTTCTTAAAGCGTTTCCCAAGGTCATACCGAATCCTCTTTCCAAGGGTTCGACTACGATTGTAGCTATACGACTTTCATCTTTATCATATTGCACATTAACAGTGCTAGGTTTTATCAATTCTTGCCAGTTCTTCTGTATCACGAGATTGGCTCCTGTCAAATAGGATTTACGCACAAGAGCGGGTAGAGCAAAATATTATGCAATACCGAGGGCTCAACCAAAAAAATTAAACGCGACGGCGTTTACGAGGACGACAGCCATTATGAGGAATTGCCGTAACATCTTTAATAGATGTAATAACAAAACCGATAGCTTGAAGAGCTCTCAAAGCAGATTCTCTGCCGGCTCCAGGTCCTTTTACCATTACTTCTACTGTTTTCATGCCATGTTCAGCGGCTTTTTTTCCAGCATCTTCCGCAGCGACCTGAGCCGCATAAGGAGTAGATTTTCTAGATCCTTTAAAGCCATGAGCACCAGCAGAAGACCAGGAAATAGTATTTCCTTGAGCATCTGTAATAGTTACCATTGTATTATTGAACGTAGAATTAACGTGGACGACTCCAGAGGTAATATTCTTTCGTTCTTTTCTACGCAAGCGCGTAGTATTATTTTTTGCAGCATTAGCCATGAATTAAAAACCTCTACTAAGCTTTCTTTTTACCAGCGATAGGCTTAGCCGGTCCCTTACGAGTACGAGCGTTAGTATGTGTACGCTGTCCTCTAACCGGTAGACCCTTACGGTGTCTAAGCCCTCTATAACAACCAAGATCCATGAGACGTTTGATATTCATGGAAACATCTCTGCGCAACTCACCTTCCACATGGTAGTCGTTATCGATAATTTCGCGAATTTTCAATACATCATCATCTGACAACTGGTTTACCCTTTTATCGTCAGGGATACCAGCTTTTTGAACAATTTCCTCTGCCAATTTGTCGCCAATGCCATATATATAAGTCAAAGCAATAACGACTCTTTTGTTAGAAGGAATATTAACACCAGCGATACGCGCCAAGGTCACTCTCCATAAGTAACTAGAAACTAGCCTTTAAAAAATTAAACCGAAGGGACGGGAGTATACTTAAAAATCCAACGGTGTCAAGTATATGGCTTAGTTTTCTATAACTTTTTCTATTCTGTTAGTTACCACATCGACGTTTCCCGTTCCGTCGACAACCTTTATAAGTCCTTTTTCCTCATAATAAGGGAGGACTAGAGCAGTCAGAGCTCGATAGTTATCAAGGCGAGATTTCAAGACTTTTTCGTTATCATCAGGCCTTCTAATGAACTCTGATCCACCGCATTCGTCACAAACGTTTGGAATTTTGGTGGGTTTTAATTTATCATTATACATAGCAGAACATTTTGCACATGTATATCTACCAGCAATACGTTCTACGATGTATTCATCCGGTACTTGGAAGTCTATAACGGCATCGAGTCGCATTCCTCTTTCTGCCAATAGATTATCCAAGGCTTCTGCCTGAGCAACCGTTCTAGGGAATCCATCTAAGATGAATCCTTGGTCTTTAGGCATACTATCGAATTTTTCCGCAATTAAAGCTATAGTTACATCGTCAGGAACCAGAGCTCCAGTTGCTAGAATTTCTTTAACTTTTATTCCCAGAGGGGTTTGAGCTTTTATTGCTGCTCTAAACATATCTCCTGTGGAGATTTGCTCCCAAGAATATTTTTCTTGGAGTATTTTTGCTTGAGTTCCTTTTCCACCCCCAGGAGGGCCCATAAATACTAACCGCATATTTTTTTTCATTTTAAATGACCTTTCAGTTTAGCTTTTCGGATCAAGCCTTCGTATTGATGAGCAATTAAGTGTGATTGTACCTGAGAGACAAGATCTATAGTTACCGACACAACGATTAATAAGGTTGTTCCTCCCAAGACAAAAGGCACAGAGAATTTAAATATTAATATTTCAGGTAATACGCACAAAGCTGCGAGATACAAAGCACCAACAACCAACAAGCGCGTCATAACGAAATCTAAGTAATCTGCAGTACTTTTTCCTGGTCGGATACCTGCGATAAAACCGCCATGTTTTTTCAAGTTTTCAGCAGTATCTTCAGGGTTAAAAACCACAGCCGCATAGAAAAAGGCGAAGAATATTATCAATCCTGCATATAATATAAGGTACAATGGTTGTCCATGAGACAAGAAACTAGTAACTGCAGACATCCACTCAGGAGCATTATCTCCACTAGCAGACAAGTTAAATACAGTCATAGGCAAGAGCAATAAGGAGCTAGCAAATATAGGAGGAATAACTCCCGTAGGGTTAATTTTTAATGGGAGATGAGAACTTTCTCCACTATACATTCTGCCTCCCATTTGACGTTTTGGATATTGAATAACAATACGTCTTTGAGCTCTTTCAACCATTACCACAATAAAGATGAGAGCAATAGCCATCAACACTAAAAGTAGCAATATGAAAGGAGATATTTGACCTACACGAGTTAGTTCTAGAGTTTGAGCAACAGCTCCAGGCATACCAGATATAATACCGACAGTAATTATCAAAGAAGAACCATTACCAATACCACGAGAAGTTATTTGATCTCCTAACCACACGATAAACATAGTTCCACCAAGTAAGGATACAACCGTAGTAAATCTAAACATCCAACCAGGATTTATAACCGCCGAAGCACCAGTAGAACTAGTTAAAGCCTCCAAACCAACAGCGATACCATATCCTTGAAGGATTGTTATAAAGACCGTCAAATAACGAGTATATTGATTAATTTTTCTATATCCTGATTCGCCTTCTTTTTTCAAGGCACCAAGAGAAGGAAAAACAGCTGTACATAACTGCATAATAATAGATGCAGATATATAAGGCATAATATTCAAGGCGAATATGGTCATACGAGACAAAGCACCACCAGCGAACATATCAAACATACCAATGATACCATTAGCGTTTTGAGCGAATATTTCACCCATTATGTTAGCATCTATTCCAGGTAAAGGAATAAAAGTACCAAGACGATAGACTATTAAGATACCTAAAGTAAACCAAATACGTTTTTGTAAATCTTCTGCTTTAGATATAGCAGAGAAGTTTACATTTGAGGCTAGTTTATCAGATAACGATGCCATATTTGCTACACTCTTTCTATTATTCTGCTTTTCCAGCTTTTGCTGATTTTTGGTTAGTTTCTCCGATAATTACTTGACCACCTATTTTTTCTATTGCTTCCTTAGCAGAAGCAGAAGCTTTAGCCACTTTGATGGTCACTTTATCTTTTATTTCTCCTCTACCAAGCAAAGCTATTCCATCATTCAATTTGCGAATAACGCCGGCATTTAGAAGGCTTTGAGCATCAATTTCTTGACCAGCTTTAATTTTTCCAGCATCTATAGCTTCTTGGATTTTAGACAAATTAACTTCAGAGAAGACTTTTTTAAAGATGTTATTAAATCCGCGTTTAGGCAAACGACGGTAAATAGGCATCTGCCCACCTTCAAAGCCATTAATAGCTACACCAGTACGAGCTTTTTGACCTTTTTGACCACTACCCGAAGTTTTTCCTTTTCCGGATGCGATACCACGACCCACGCGTTTACTTTTTTTGCGAGCCCCTTCATTATCACGAATTTCATTTAGTTTCATTTTTATATTTCCCTAACCGCTATGTTATTCTGCTTCAGAGACTTCAACTATATGAGCAACTTTATTAATCATGCCCAACACAGCTGGAGTTTCGACCAAAACACTTACGGCTCCGACTTTACCTAGTCCCAAGCCTTTTAAACAACCTTGTTGTTTAGCAGAGCGACCGATAGCACTAGCTTTTTGAACAACTTTAATTTTCTTCTGTTTAGCTGGCATTACTTTTACTCCTTAGCTTGAGCAGATTGAGCAACACTACCTTCTCTTCTAGCAACTATGTCACCGACTTTTTTACCTCTTTTAGCCGCGACATTACGAGGAGAAGAAACATTTTTCAAAGCAGCAAAAGTTGCTCTAATCATATTATGAGGATTTGCAGATCCTTGAGATTTAGCAACTACGTCTTGAATACCCATTGTTTCGAAGACAGCACGCATAGGACCACCAGCGATGATACCAGTACCAGCAGGAGCGGAACGAAGGACGACTTTTCCTGCCCCAAAGACACCATTGACATCATGATGTAAAGTTCTTCCTTCACGAAGAGGAACTCGGATCATGTTATTTTTAGCATCTTCGGTAGCTTTACGGATCGCTTCAGGTACTTCATGAGCCTTACCTGTTCCAAAACCTACACGACCTTTCATATCACCGACCACGACTAGAGCAGCAAAAGAGAATCTTCTTCCGCCTTTTACCACTTTAGCTACACGGTTAATGTGAACTAATTTATCAACTATTTCCTCATCCCGCTCATTTCTTTCTTCGCGGTCATTTTCTTTTTCGCTGTTACGACGACGTTCTGAATTAGCTGTACGAGCCATAATTTACCTCTAAAATTTCAAACCAGCTTCGCGAGCTGCTTCAGCAAGAGATTTAACTCTGCCATGGTAAACATACCCGCCTCTGTCAAACACGACTTCCTTAACTCCAGCAGCCAAAGCTTTTTTAGCGACGGCTTCACCGATTTTGGAAGCAGCTTCAATTGTAGATCCCGTTTTCAACTTTAAATCTTTATCTAAAGAAGAAGCTGAAACCAGAGTCCTGCCCGTGGTATCGTCTATCACCTGGACATAAATATGCTTTTCTGAACGAAAGACAGAAAGTCTTGGTCGCCCAGCAGCTTTCTTTTTTAATTCGTACCGAGTCCGCTGTTTACGGCGCTCGAACAAGTCTCTTGAATTATTCATTGCTTCTTAATCCTTTACTTTTTCTTTCCTTCCTTACGTAGGATATATTCGCCTTCATACTTGACGCCTTTTCCTTTGTAAGGTTCAGGAGGACGGAAAGCTCTTATTTCAGAAGCTATCTGCCCGACTTTTTGTTTATCGATACCGGATATTTCCACCTGTGTAGGAGACGGACAAGAAATACTAATACCGTCTGGCACTTGGAAATCAACATCATGACTAAAGCCTAGGGCAAGTTTAAGATTTTTACCTTGCATTTGAGCTTTATATCCCACACCGACTATTTCTAATTTTCTCTTAAAACCTTCGCTGACACCTTTTACCATTGAATTGATGTTAGCTCTTACCGTACCCCACATGGCGCGAGATTCTTTGGTTTCATCAATAGGAGAAACGATAACTTTATCGCTTTCCAATTTAATATCGACCCCAAGACCTGGTTTATAAGAAAGCTCACCAAGCTTACCTTTTACCGTCAAGAGACCGCCATTAAAAGAAACCGTTACTCCGGCAGGCAATACAACAGGGTGTTTACCAACACGAGACATCGTTTACCTCTCCTAAAATACCTGACACAAGACTTCGCCACCGACATTTGCTTGACGAGCCTCATGATCTGACATAACGCCATTAGGCGTCGAAATTACCGCTATACCCAATCCATTATAAACTTTTGGCAAATCTTTAACTTTTGAATAGACGCGGCGACCTGGAGTAGATACCCGATATATTTCATTGATTACCGGACGTCCATCATGATATTTGAGTTCTATTTTTAACTCATCAATACCTTTACGAACGTTTACTTTTTCATATCCACGGATAAAACCTTCTCTAATCAAAACATCTAGAACATTTTGCCGAAGCAGAGAAGCTGGAGCAGAAATAACGCTTTTATTAGCTCTCTGACCGTTACGAATTCTGGTTAACATATCACCTAAGGGATCTGTCATTGACATATCATATCCTCCCTTACCAACTTGATTTTACCATGCCGGGGATTTGACCTTCACTAGCCAAATCTCTTAACTTAATGCGGCATAACTTAAACTTACGATAGACTCCACGGGGACGACCGGTAAGCTCACATCTATTGTGCAACCGAACCCGAGAAGAATTACGAGGCATTTCAGAAAGCTTAATAACCGCCTTCATACGTTCCTCTGGAGACAAAGAAAGATCTCTTGCTATTGCAGTCAAAGCTGCACGTTTAGCACGATAACGTTTAATTAAACGCTCTCTTTTTTTATCTCTTTCTACAATACTGGTTTTTGCCATCTTCTTTCTCCAATCGTACTACTTGGCAAACGGCACACCAAAACCTGCGAGAAGAAATTTAGCTTCTTCATCAGTTTTAGCTGTTGTACACATAACAATATCCATGCCTCGAATAGCATCTACTTCATCGTAGTTAATTTCCAAAAAGACTATTTGTTCTTTAAGTCCCATAGCAAAATTACCACGACCATCAAAACATTTTCCAGAGATACCTCTAAAGTCTCTAACTCTAGGAAGAGCTGTAGTAATAAGTCTATCTAGGAACTCATACATATGGTCTCTACGAAGAGTAACTTTACACCCTAAAGGCATATTTTCTCTAACTTTAAAATTAGCAATAGCTTTTTTAGCCCTTGTCATAACTGGGCGTTGACCTGCAATTGCCATTAAATCTTTAAAAGCATTATCTGCTATTTTATGATCAGCCGCAGCTTCTCCGACTCCCATATTAAGAACAATCTTTGATAGCTTTGGTACTTCCATAAGATTTTTATATCCGAACTGTTTCATTAAGTCAGAGCGGATTTTATTATTATAAAGGTCTTTTAACCTAGCCATTTATTCCCCCTGCCTTTACGCGTCTATTTGCACACCAGACTTCTTAGCCACTCTCACTTTCCGTCCATCGTCTAGAATTTTGAAACCAACTCTAGTTGCTGCACCAGTTTTTGGATCTAACAAAGCAACATTAGAGATATCTATTGGTGCCTCTTTATCCACAATTCCTCCAGGAGCGGTTTGGGTTGGGCGTTGATGACGTTTTACCATATTAACCCCTTTTACCAAAAGCTTTCCTTCTTTTGGCATAGAGCGAATTACTTCACCTTTTTTACCTTTATCCCGTCCAGTAATCACAATTACTTGATCACCTTTTTTTATTTTCATCTTTAGCATTTTATAGAACCTCCGGAGCAAGAGAGATTATTTTCATAAACTTCTTGGCACGTAACTCTCTAGTTACTGGTCCAAAAATACGAGTTCCAATAGGCTCTCCCGCTTTATCGATAAGCACAGCAGCATTAGTATCAAAACGGATAGCACTACCATCTTTTCTACGGATTTCTTTTTTCGTCCGTACAATTACAGCACGCTGTACATCACCTTTTTTTACCTTACCCCGAGGGATAGCTTCTTTGACGGCAACGACAATAACATCACCAACTCCAGCGACCTTACGTTTCGAACCGCCTAGGACTTTAATACACTGAACTACTCTAGCTCCAGAGTTATCAGCAACGTCCATATTTGATTGTACCTGAATCATGGAAAAATTTCCTTTACTCTTTCCCTATTTTACCCTTGCTCGTCAACAATGACTTCCCAAGTTTTCGTTTTTGAAATGGGATTACATTCTCTGATTCGCACAGTATCGCCAATTTTATGGCTATTAGTTTCATCATGAGCAGCATATTTTTTACTGCGACTAATAAACTTTTTGTATAAAGGATGCATAACTTTACGGTCTACACGAACAATAATGGTTTTATCCATTTTATCGCTTACAACCACACCCTGTAAAATACGCTTTGGCATTTTTCGCTCCTTTACGCTTTTTTATCGCTCTTTTGAGCAGAGTTTTTACGTTCTGTCAAAAGGGTTTTAATTTTAGCGATTTCACGTCTAACTTGCCGGCGGCGATTAGTATTGGTAAGCTGACCGCTAGCTTGTTGAAAACGCAGATTTAAACCTTCCTTTTTCAAAACGACGATTTCTTCTTCGAGCTGTTCGTCAGTTTTTGTTTTTAATTCTTTTATTTTATCTACCATTTTAAACCTCATCGGCAGCTGAAACGAATCTGGTCTTAATCGGAAGTTTGGCAGAAGCAAGTTCAAAAGCTTCTCGAGCTATCTTTTCTGATACTCCATCGATTTCGAACATGATACGACCTGGCTTTACTCGACAAGCCCAATACTCTGGTTCACCTTTACCTTTACCTTGACGAACTTCCGGTGGTCTCTTTGAAACAGGGACATCTGGAAAGATTCTTACCCATAAGCGACCTTGACGTTTCATTGCTCTAGAAACCGCACGACGTGCAGCTTCAATTTGTCTTGCTGTAACGCGCTCTGGCTCTAAAGCCTTAAGACCAAAGCTTCCGAAATTCAAAGCTGTACCGCCTTTTGCCATCCCGTGAATTCGACCTTTAAAGGCCTTACGGTATTTTGTACGTTTAGGACTAAGCATTTTTTGCCTCTTCTATTTTTAACGCTGTTCGGACATACGTTTATCCTGAGCCATCGGATCATGAGCAAGGATTTCTCCTTTAAATACCCAAACCTTAACGCCACAGGCTCCGTAAGTCGTATGAGCGGTAGCTGTACCATAATCAACATCTGCACGCAAAGTATGCAAAGGTACACGACCTTCACGATACCATTCCATTCTTGCGATTTCTGCACCACCCAAACGTCCGCTACAATTAATTCTAATTCCTTCAGCACCAAGACGTAATGCAGATTGTACAGAACGTTTCATTGCTCTACGGAAAGAAACTCTACGCTCTAATTGTTGAGCGATGCTTTCTGCAACTAATTTCGCATCAATTTCTGGTTTTCTAACCTCTAAAATATTAAGGCTTACTTCCGAACCAGTCATCTTCTGCAACTCGTTTTTCAAGTTATCTATATCCTGACCTTTTTTTCCGATAACAACTCCTGGACGAGCAGAATGAATTGTTACCCTAGCTTTTTGAGCAGGACGTTCAATAATAATTTTACTAACACCAGCTAAAGCTAAACGTTCTTTTAAAAAGTCACGAATCTTCATATCCTGATGCAAGAGTTTTGCATAATTTTCTTTGTTTGCGTACCACCTAGAATCCCAAGTACGGTTTATTCCTAAACGCAAACCTATTGGATTAACTTTCTGACCCATTATACTTTCTCCTCTTGCTCTTTTACTACTACGGTCAAATTAGAAAAAAACTTATGTATTTTCCCTGCACGACCACGAGCTCTAGGACGGAAACGTTTCATAACCATGCTTTTTCCTACATATGCTTCGGAAACAAACAAACGATCAACGTCCATCTGGTTATTGTTTTCTGCATTAGCAATAGCAGCCTGTAATACCTTTAAAACTTCTCCAGACACCCTACGCTTAGAAAAAGTAAGCTGATTTATAGCATTTTCAGCTTTTAACCCTCTAATTGACTGAGCGACAAGATTCAGCTTTCTAGGACTAATACGAATTGCCAAATTGCGGGCAAAAGCAGATTTATTATCTATTTTCATAATTACCCTCTATTAGCTTTCTTGTCCGCGGCGTGACCATAATAGGTACGAGTAGGAGCAAATTCTCCAAACTTATGACCTATCATATTTTCTGTTACCAAAACGGGAATAAATTTACGTCCATTATAAACACCGAACGTAATATTCACGAATTGAGGCAGAATAGTCGAACGTCTTGACCATGTTTTAATAACTTCATTACGACCTGATGCACGTACCTTCTCTGCTTTTTTAAGCAGATAACCATCCACAAAAGGTCCTTTCCAAACGGAACGAGCCACGATTTATCTCCTTACTTCTTCTTCGAGACATGACGGCTCCGCATAATGA
>CALXRE010000009.1 GCA_944390645.1 uncultured Alphaproteobacteria bacterium
TTATTTCATTTTCTTTCGGAAAAGGAAGAGATAAAAAACCCCATTCTCCAGTTAAGAAATTCGGACCACAAAGGATCTGATTATCAACGACAATAGCTCCTCCTATCCTTGTGTCCAAATTTAAGCACAAAGCCGTTTGGTAGCCTTTTGCTGCTCCGTCAAGGTGTTCCGATAAAGCAAAGCATTTTGCATCATTCTCAACATAAACTTTATGTTTTATCTCTTTTTCAAGTTCAAGAATAAAATCTTCCTTTAAAAAAGGCAAAGAATGGAGGATTGTTTTATTAGCTAAAACTAGTCCTGGAATTCCTACTCCAATATAGCAATCATTATAAATATTTGGATAAGCTTTGTTTATTATAGCTAAAATTGCTTGAAAAAAATCCGAATAATTGTTGGGAGTATCTATACTATAACGAAAAAGCTCTTTGCCTGAAGTATCTTCTAAAAGTACTCCTAAAACTTTGTTATCACTTATATAAATACCTAAACAAGAACTCATTTACGATGTTCCTTTTTATTTATTTTGTACTTTATTTTGTATTTTAAGGGTTGTTTTGTAACAGCTTATTGCGTTAGAATCAATATCATTATAAACTGTAATAGAATATAAGGAAGAAAAATGGATGAAATTAATCCTAAAAAAATTGAAGATATGACTTTTGAAGAAGCTATGGCTGAATTAGAATTTATTGTTCGTCAGTTGGAAGGTGGAAAAGTTAAATTAGAAGATGCTGTAAAGGCTTATTCAAGAGGTGTTGCTCTACGAAATAAATGTGAAGAAAAACTTGCTGAAGCAAAATTAAAAATCGAACAAATTACGCTTACAACAGACGGAAAGCCTGCTGGCTTAAATCCTGTAGTGGTTGAATAAGCAACCTTAAAGCAAAGAAAGGATAAAAATGACTAGATTGTCTGATGCTATGAAAGAAACTGCGACTTTGGTTGATGCAGAATTGGATAAGCTTCTTCAAATGCCAAAAACACCAGAAAGTAGGTTGGTAGAGGCTATGCGATATTCTTGTTTGTCTGGAGGAAAAAGACTTAGACCTTTCCTCTTACTTACATCTGCAGATTTATTTAATGTAACTAAATCTGGAGCTTTGCGGGTTGCTGCCGCTTTGGAAATGTTGCACTGCTACTCTTTAATCCATGATGATCTACCTTGTATGGATAATGATGATATGCGCAGAGGTAAACCTTCTTGTCATATTCAGTTTGATGAAACTACGGCTGTCCTTGCTGGTGATGCTTTATTAACTAGAGCTTTTGATGTTATTGCTTCTGAACCTTCTCATTCAGACCCTAATATAAGATGTCAGTTAGTCCTTGAACTTGCTAGAGCATCTGGATATACAGGCATGATAGGTGGTCAAATGCTAGATATGATGGCTGGAAACTTGGATATGGATTTGGTTGAAGTAACTAGATTACAACAAATGAAAACAGGTAGATTAATTGGTTTTGCTTGTGAAGCTGGAGCAATTATGGGAAAAGCTCCTTATAATGAAAGGCAAATCTTAAAAGCATATGCTCGGGATATCGGCTTGGCATTCCAAATAGTAGATGATCTGCTAGATGTTGAAGGATCTGTCGAAGAAATGGGAAAACGCGTAAGAAAAGATGTCGATGCTGATAAAGCAACTTTCGTTTCTTTCGTAGGAGAAGAAGAAGCTAAAAAACAAGCAGAAACTCTTGCTAGCCAAGCAATATCTTATTTGGATATTTTTGATGAAAAAGCTGATTTGCTTAGAGATCTAGCTCGTTTCATCGTTGAACGTAGGAGTTAAAAACGGCTAATGAAAAATAAATCATCAGAAAATCAAATAAATAATGCTGATAACAATAATCAATTCCGAAAAATAGGAGTACCTTTAATCGATGTCGTCGATAGTATGGAAAAGCTAAGAGCTTTAAATCCTATTGAATTACCTTGGTTAGCTGATGATATCCGAAAAGAAATTATAAAGGTTGTATCTCAAAATGGTGGACACCTAGGACCTAGTTTGGGTGTGGTCGAGCTTACTATCGCTTTACATTATGTTTTTAATACTCCTGATGATAAAATTATATGGGATGTTGGTCATCAAAGCTATGCACATAAAATCTTAACGGGTCGTTATAAACAATTTAAAACTTTGCGAAAAAAAGGCGGCCTATCTGGTTTTACTAAACGTGCAGAAAGTATTTTTGATCCTTTTGGTGCTGGTCATTCTTCAACCTCTATATCTGCTGGGCTTGGTATGGCTTCTGCTAGAGATATAAATGCTCAAGAGCATAATATAATCTGTGTTATCGGAGATGGTTCTATGAGTGCTGGAATGGCTTTCGAAGCTATGAATAACGCTGGTGATATGAATTCTAAACTCATTGTTATTTTAAATGATAATGATATGTCTATTTCTCCTCCTGTTGGTGCTTTGAGTACTCATTTATCTAAAATAATCTCTTCTAAGCAATATATGTCTATACGTAATACAGCTTCCGAGTTAGTCTCTTTATTACCAAAAGCTCTGGGAAATGTTGCTAAAAGAACAGAAAGCTATGCTCGTGGCTTGGTAACTGGAGGTACGCTTTTTGAAGAGTTGGGATTCTTCTATGTCGGTCCTATTGATGGTCATACTTTCGAAGATTTAATCCCTGTATTCGAAAATATCAGAGATAATAAAAAACATAAAGCCTTCCTTATACATGTCCGAACAAAAAAAGGTCATGGATATAATCCTGCTGAAAAATCTCCTACGGCATTCCATGGGGTATATAAGTTCGATATTGTTACTGGAGAACTTAAAAATGCTAAAACTGAAATCCCTTCTTGTACTCAAGGTTTTTCCAAAATCATAAATTATTTGGCACAAGAAGATGACAAAGTAGTTGCTATAACTGCAGCTATGCCTTCTGGAACAGGGCTAGCTAAATTTGCAGAAAATTTTCCTTCTCGCTTCTTCGATGTCGGTATCGCTGAACAACATGCGGTTACTTTTGCCGCGGGAATGGCGGTTGAAGGAATAAAACCTTTTGTCGCAATATATTCTAGTTTCTTACAACGTGCTTATGATCAAATCGTTCATGATGTCGTCTTGCAAGGTTTACCTGTGCGCTTCATGATTGATAGAGCTGGTTTGGTCGGGGAAGATGGGGTAACTCATCATGGACTTTATGATATCTCTATGTTAGCTAACTTACATAATGTTGTTATAATGGCTCCTTCTTCATATAATGAAGTATTGAATATGGTAAAAACTGCTTATTCTATTGATGATAGACCTTCTTTTGTTCGATACCCTAAAGGTTGCCTTCCTTATGTAGAACCTATAACTAGCGAATTTGGTCAAATATTAAAAATAGGTAAGGCTAGGATAATTAAAAATTCTCTAAATACAGAAAATACAAAAGCTGATCTCGCAATTTTAAGCCTCGGATCTAGATTGTTTGAGGCTATGAAAGCTTCTGAAATGCTTGAAAAAGAAGGTTTCTCCGTCTCTATCGTAGATGCTAGATTCGCTAAACCTTTCGATACTGAAATGGTAATAAAATTAGCAAAAACTCATAAAGCTCTTATAACGGTTGAAGAGGGTGCTAATGGTGGCTTCGGGGCTGAAATAGCTCAGTTCCTTACCGATGAAGCTCTCCTAGACTCTGGTTTGAAATTTAGAGCTATTGCTATTAAAGATAATTTTATCCATCATGCTACAGTTTCTGAACAATTAGCTCAGGCAGGCTTAGAGGCAGAAAATATAAAAAATACAGCTATAAATATGCTGAAAATAGAAAGACTAAATTTCGTTAGTAATAAAAGTGTAAATCTATAAATAAAAAAACTTGCTGCGCTTCATCTTAATTAAATGCATTGCCTATGCTTAATTAACTATTCTTCCTTTAAAGACGTACTAAATGAACGTCAACCATGGGCTTCTTACCATGACTCTCCATGATACAACGACGAAGTGTTGCTTTAATTACTTCTTTTACTGCTTCATCATTATCTCTTCTTGTTTCTTCTATGCTTTCAACTGCAAGCTTTATTTTAAGCTCTATAGATAAAATATCGTCTTTTTCAGGATCTAAAATATCAAACGAAGAAACATGAGGATCTCCTACTACTTTATAATCTTTCGTAAGAACAACGGTGACTACTGCAGAACCGCTTTCTATAATCTTCCTTCTCTTCTTGAAAACATTAGCTCCTACTGAAATTAAACGATTCCCATCAACAGCTAAAACTCCCGTCTCTACTTCACCTAATATTCTCGGTTCATCATTATCTAATAAAACAGCTTCTCCGTCCTTTATTGCAAAGCTAAAAGGAATTTTACATTCTTCTGCTAACTTAACATGCTCTAATAAGTGTGATAAATCACCATGAACTGGTATCGATACCTTTGGACGAATAATATCATACATCCTCTTCATATTACTTCGAGAAGGATGACCTGAAACGTGAACTAAACTCTCCCTCTCTGTAATTACCTCGGCTCCTGTACTCAATATACGATTTTGAAGCTTGCTTATCGCATATTCATTCCCAGGAATTACTCTAGAAGAAAAAATTACAACATCTCCTTTCCCTAAACGAGGATAACGATTCCCTCTCTGAGATAGTTGCGTAAGTGCAGAATAAGGCTCTCCTTGACTGCCTGTGCATATATATAATACATCTCCTGGATTTAACTCTTCTGCTTCTTCTTCCGATAAAAACTCTTCTGTATCAGATAAATAACCTGTAGCTCGGGCTGCATCTTCAACTCTCCATAACGAACGACCCATAAGGCAAACTTTACGTCCGTTTTGAGACGCTGCATAAGCTATACTCTCTATTCGGGCTACGTTCGATGCAAAACAGGTGACTATTATATTTTGACCATAATGGCTAAATAAATCTGTAAGATTAGCCCTTACATCTTGTTCTGTATTGGTTGCTTCTTGTGTGAAAACATTCGTGGAGTCTCCTATCATTGCTAAAACACCTTGTGACCCTATGCGCTTTAAAGCTTTGATATCATAAGATTCTCCTAGTAACGCTTCTTCCTCAAACTTCCAATCCCCACTATGAAAAATTGTCCCTGCTTTCGTCGTTATCGCTAAACCATTCGCCTCTGGAATCGAATGCGTGAGAGAAATAAACTCTATTGAAAAGGGTCCTAATTTTATTTTACTCCCTTTTTCTACTATTCTTAATTCTACTCTACCTAAAAGACCTGAATCTTCTAACTTACTTTCCAACATCTCTGCCGCAAATGCTGATAAATAAATAGGACAGTTTAAAGAACGCCAAAGATATGATACTCCTCCAAGGTGGTCTTCATGCGCATGGGTTATTATTAATCCAACAATGTCTTTTTTATGCTTCTCTATAAAACTTGGATCCGGTAGCATAATCTCAACTCCAGGCATCGAATCACCTGGAAAACCTATACCTAAATCTACTATTAACCATTTACCTTCATAATGATAAAGGTAAAAATTCATCCCTATCTCTCCTACTCCTCCTAAGGGAATAAAAACTAGAGATTCTTTCGGTATTACTAATTCTCCTGTATTATCTTCTGTTATCATATATCACCTGTAAAATACTTCTCCTGCTGGAATCTTTATATTCTCTCTCTCACCTTCTGGTAATAAAATTAAACAGCCATTTTCATCAAGACCTTTAAATACTCCTATAAGGGTTCGGTTGGCAAGTCTTACCTCTATTATCTCTCCAATTTTTTCCGCCTTGCTCTCCCACCTAGATTTTATTTGATTAAATCCTTTTCTTCTAAGCTCTAAAAGATTTAATGAAAATCTATCAAGGTAAAAACTTAAAAATTCTTCTGGTGTTGTTTCTATACCTTCTTCTTTCAAAGATGTCGTGGGATACCTCGTCTCTATTACTGGTAAAACCGATATGTTTACCCCCATACCTATTATAACTCTTGGAGGATTTCCTTCTTCCTCTAATAAAATACCTGAAATCTTCTTCCCATAAACTAAAACGTCATTCGGCCACTTGTATGAATATGAAATATTGGGATAATGATATTTAAACGTATCTCCTAAACTTAATGCGGTGATAAAACTTAATATCCCTGAATTTGTTATCCCTTCTTTTAAAATAACCCAAGAGCAAAATAAATTACCTTTTTGACTCTCCCATTTATGTCCTAAGCGACCCCTGCCAGCCGTTTGTTCTTCTGCTTGGACTATATGACCTTCTTGTACATATTTCTTTGCTTCATCGTTAGTACTAGAAACTGTAGGTAAAAAATGTAGTTTCCATCCTGAGGGTATTTTTATCATTGTTCTCCTATAATTAAAGAGGCTTGTATACAAATGTCCATAAGTATTGAAGGATAAAAAGTTAAAAAAATCGCAGAAAAAGCACAAAACTTCAGTACAATAGAATTAAAAATACTAAAAGTATCAAAATTATCTCCTGCTTCATTAAAATACATTGTTTTTATTATCCTTAAATAATAATGTATTGCTCCTATGCAACTTAAAAGGACAAAAAAACTTAAAAGATATTTTTGACTCTCTAAAGTCATCATAATAATCCCAAATTTACCTAAAAAACCTATTAAAGGTGGAAGACCCGCTAAAGATAATAATATAAGAGTTAAAGCTAATGCCTTACCTGGATATCTTTGTCCAAGACCAGAAAGCTTACTTATGTTCTCACAAAGGTTACCTCCTGATCTAAGAGAAGAAGTAACCGCAAATAATCCTATGGTCATGAGACCATAAATAATTAAATAAAATAAAACTTCCTTTAATGCATAAGGGCTAGCTGTAGCTATTCCACTTAAGGCATATCCAGTACCCGCTAATGTACTATAAGCAACAAAACGTTTTATGTTGTCTTCTTTTAATGCCCCTATAGTCCCCAAAACTAAGGAAATTAAGGCGACTATTTCTATTAATTTACTCCATACTAGCGATAATGATAGAAATGGATATAACAGAACTCTAAATAAAATACATAGTAGTGATAATTGAACAACGGTAACTAAAAGAGCTGTTACTCCTGCTGATGATCTTTGATAAACCTCTGGAGACCAAAAATGAAATGGTGCCGAACCTATCTTTAATAAAATACCACAAATAAAAAAGATTAAACCTATTAATATTCCTAAATTGTTTACTCCTTCTTTTAAGAGAATCAAATCTAATGCTGCATAAGAAAGAGAACCACTAAAACCATAAATTAAAGCACAACTAAAGGCTATAAAAATAGAGCCAAAAAAACTTATAATAAAAAAATTAAGCGTAGATTTTAAAGCCTTACCTTCACTCCTCTTATAAGAAATAAGCCAATATAAACTAATAGAAACTATCTCTAAAGATATAAAAAGCATAAAAAGATTGCCTGAAGATAAAGATAAGCAAAGACCTAAAACAACAAAACCAAAAATAAAAGGATATTCGTAATCTATTCCTTGTTCGTGTCCTAACCTGTCAAAAACTAAAAATAAACAAAGAATACTAAAAAACATTATTATTGTCTTCATACTGGAACTAAAATCATTAATTATAAAAAGATTGGAAAATAAAAAGTCTTTTGATTCTCCTTGTTGTAAAAAACTTAAAAATCCTGATGTCAAAAAAAGCAAAACTACTAACCAAAAACTATATACTTGCTTGCCTTCGTTCTTGATTAATAAACATACTAATAAACCTAAAAAAAGACCTAGAAACAAAATAATTTCCGGTAAAGCTATCATTATAAGCTCTTTCATAATAATCCCCCTACTTGATTAAAAACCGGAAAAATAAAAGGCATAAAAAATTCAGAAAAAATACCAAAACTAAAAATAACACCAAGATAAAAAACTAAAATACTCTTTTCTCTTATACTTAGTCTCAAAAATGAAGAACCTTCTTCTGGCTTCCCTAAACATATGTACCAGTAACTACGGAGCATATAACTAGAAATAATAACAATACTTAAGGTGAAAAATAAAGAAAATATCGGAAACTTATTAGAAAAACCGAGTAAAATCATAAAAAAACCTATAAAACCTCCACTAAGAGGTACACAAAAACTAGATAAAATAAATAGCAAAAAAATACGTGAAAAAAATGGTGCTTGTGATAATAAACCACCATAATCGGTTAAATGATAACTATT
Source organism: uncultured Alphaproteobacteria bacterium (assembly GCA_944390645.1). Lineage (GTDB taxonomy): Bacteria > Pseudomonadota > Alphaproteobacteria > CACZRW01 > CACZRW01 > RGIG5556. The sequence continues at coordinate 8,111 of CALXRE010000009.1, forward strand.
ACGATAACGATAGATAATATCTATACAAATCAAAAGACCACTTAAAACAAAAAAGTAATGTAAAAGCAAATAAAAACTTCCACTTATACTTAAGTTAGATAAAGAACAAAAACTACTCAATATGATGCAAAGCAAACTTCCTGAAAAACTATATATAGTTTTTCTTAAATCATTTTGGCTGTAAGCTTTAAATGAAAAATATAAAAAGCCTAATAAACAAATAGAGAGAATAACGTTTCCATAAGAAATAAGTTGCTCAGAAAAAAGAGGCAAAAGTATCTTATAAAAACCATAAAAACCAGCTAAAATCGATATGATAAGTGTGTTTATAATTATGCTTATTGGAACTGTATTACTTATTTTATTAATAGTAGATAAAGAAGAAAAAATACTTAAGGTAAAGCTTACAAATAAACACCAAAAAATAAATTCTTTATTTGCTAATTTATATTTATTTCCTTCTTCTAGTATGGAAACTAGCGAAGTGTCATAATGATTTAAATAAATCATTATCATACCCAAAACCACTAATCCAATACTTACTGACTGCATCAATAAAATTAAAATGTTTTTTCCTTCTTCTTTTCTTTGATCCCAAATCCCAAAAAGAAAAAAAAAAGGAACAAAAATACCTGAAAAACAAAAAACAAAGAGAAAAATATCTAAGGATGATATAAAGCCTATTATCATGCTTTCTAACCATAAAAGCAAAATCATATACTCTCGAGAAAGCTTTATCCGATTATTCCAATCTATTACGCAACTTAAAAAGAAAATTAAAATTATTACTGTAATCAATAATATAGAAATACCATTCAACCCAATATGATAAGAAAAAGGTTCAATCCATAAATTAATATCTATAAATTGAAAAGATGAATCATCAATGTTAAAACTCTTTAGTAAAAATATACATAAAAGAACTTCTGAAAAATTTATTATAAGTCTGACAGACCGAGAATTACGAAAAATTCTGTTCTCATCTCCACGTATGGTCATTAAAAATAAAATCCCGATAATTGGAGTAAATATCATTGAAGATAAAATAGAAATCATAATTTCATAATCCTAAAATAATTAATGAAAGACCAATGGTAATAACTAAACTTATAATTACAATAAAGATGTTAAGAGTTGTATGATCTTTATTAATATTGAAGTTTAGTGCTGATATATTTATTTTTAAATAATAAAAAGTTTTTTGAATCAGTTGAAAATATTTATAAGGTATATGTGATATTTCTTTACTTAGATTAATAACCATTAAAGGAAAGGTTTGAGTATAAAAAACTTCAGAACCAAAACCATCTTTTAAAAATTGGTAAAATCTAGGCCATGAAAATTCTAGATAATCTCTAAAAGATAAATCTTTTTTAAATCCATATCCTATAGACAGAAAACCTATCAATGATGTTAATAATAAATAGTAAGATGTTGCTGTATCATCTGTGTGAAAAAAGTAAAAACTAGCAAAAATGGTAATTAAAAGTAAACCAATTATCGAACTAATACTTAATAAAGATTCTCTTTTTAAGCGAGCTAAAAGAATTTCTTCTCCTTTTAAAGGACCGAAAAAAATCCAAAACCACGGACGAAATAAATATACACCTGTAAAGAAAGAGGTTAAAACAATGCTTAAAATTAACCAATAATTGGTTAAAATGCTTATAGCTGATGCTGTAGTTAAAATTATAGCTATGCTTCCAAAAAAACAGGTCAAACAGGAAAATTTTAAAGTCTTTCCTACTCCTCCAAAATGACGAATATCATGCTCTCC
>CALXRE010000010.1 GCA_944390645.1 uncultured Alphaproteobacteria bacterium
TGGGTATGGGGGGGGGTAGAGCGTTTTAAGTTTTTAATGAACATTTTATGAGCTTCCTATAAATTACCTCAAAAACATTGTAAATATATAAAACATCTCTCTTATCGTAAAGAAAAAAGTATTCTAAGTACAACTTTATAAATTAAAATATTCTTGAATAAAAAAAAGTAAAATGGAAAGATTGTCTTTTCTACTAAAAGCTTGTATAAACGTTCAAGATTAATTTAAACCGTATAATAAAAATAAGGAGAACTTTTGATATGCGGTATTTTCGTTTGCCAGCTTTTGTTTTGGCTGCAATGGCATTTGCTCCAATTGCAGCAAATGCAGAAACATTGGAAGAGGCTTTGGCTTATGCTTATCAAAACAATTCAACCCTACTTGCTCAGAGAGCTTATCTCCGCGCTGTAGATGAAAATGTTTCTCAGGCTCTATCTGGTTTTCGTCCTCAAATTGCTTTGGTCGGAAATGTAACTCCAGCTCAAACAAAAACAAAAGGAGATTCTAATAATAGTTTTGCAAATTCTATGTATGGAGATAGTAAAGCTTCTCAAGTAGGTTATGGGGCTGGTATATCCTTGTCTCAACCAATATTTTCTGGATTTAAAACGGTATCTCAAACTAAAGCTGCTGAAAACCAAGTTAAAGCTGAAAGAGCAAACTTACGCCAAGTCGAACAAAATGTATTAACTGAAGCAGCAATGGCTTATGTCGATGTCTTGCGAGATGAAGCAATATTAGAACTTAAAGCTAATAATGAAAAAGTCCTACAAAAAGAATTAGAAAGAGCTAATCAAAGATTTAAAGTGGGCGAAATAACAAGAACCGATGTTGCTCAAACCCAATCTAGATACTCTGGGGCTATTGCGGATAGAATAGCCGCTGAAGGTGCTTTGCAAATTTCTAAAGCTAATTATCGTAATGTAATTGGAAAAAATCCTGAAAAACTTACACAGCCAACAATAATGACCGATCTTTTACCCTCTTCTTTGGATAAAACAGTAGAATTAGCTGCTTCTTATAATCCTTCTGTAATAGCCGCAGAATATAACGCTCGAACTTCTTGGTATAATATAAATCAAGCTACTGGTGATCTGTTACCTGAAGTGTCTTTGGAAGCTACAGCTCGAAAAGATTGGAATTCTCCTTTAAAAGAATATAATACAGAAACTTATCAAGCTACTGCTAATTTAACTATACCTCTTTATGAGGGCGGTGCCGTGTATTCTAAAGTACGACAAGCTAAACAAACCGCTAATCAATATAGAATATTAAAACAAAAATCCCTTAATGATGCTGTTAATATTGCTACCCAAGCTTGGGAAAATCTCGCCTCTTCTCGGGCTTCTATCAAATCTATTGAAACTCAAATCGAAGCATCAACTCTAGCGTTGGAAGGGGTGAAAAGAGAAGCAATGGCTGGCGAAAGAACAGTATTAGATGTCTTAAATGCTGAACAAGAGCTCCTGGATAATAAAGTAACTCTCGTTAGTGCTAAACGAGATGAAATCGTAAGTTCTTTTAATCTCATGGCGGCAGTAGGGCGTATGACCGCTGCTAACCTTGACTTGAAAGTCGATATTTATAATCCTGTTGATAATTATGAAAAAGTAAAAGATAAGTGGTTTGGAACAAGTATTGAAAATTAAATACTTTTGGTTTTAAATAATTAAAAGCTTAATTTATTTGGGGAAAGATATTTAAAAGATGAATGAGCAAGAACCTTCAATGGAAGATATTTTGTCATCAATCAGAAATATTCTGTCTGAAGACACTAAAACAGAAAAACTAAATGTTGAAAATAATTCTTCCGTAAATGTTGTTGAAACTAATCCAGAAACAGAAACTCTAAATCAAAATGATCAAGTTATTGATTTGACGGAGGATATGATGGTAAAAAAATCTATCCCTGATAATTATCAGGATGATAAACTTATTTCTGATGATGCAGAAAATGCAACGAAAAATTCCTTAATGGAACTTGCTGAAAAAGTTCGTAACTCAAATACAACAAACAAGTTCCCTTTTGGAGATACTTCTGCAACACTAGAAGATATGGTAAAAGAAATGATGCGCCCGTTGCTAAAAGAATGGCTCGATGAAAATCTCCCAGAAATAGTAGAAAAAGTTGTAAGAAAAGAAATTAAACGTGTAACTGATAATATCGATATCTAATTTAATTTTCTTACTATAGTTTTATAAATTAGTTTATATAGACTTAGCTTCTTTACAAATTAAGGAAATATAATGGTTGCTTATCAATACATTTATGTCATGAAAGGTCTTTCAAAATCATATCCTGGCGGAAAAGAAGTCTTGAAAGATATTTGGTTATCTTTTTATCCTGGTGCAAAAATAGGTGTCCTAGGGGTAAATGGTGCAGGAAAAACTACGTTGATGAAAATTATGGCAGGTCTAGATACCGATTTCTCCGGAGAAGCTTGGGCTGCAGATGGGGTGAAAGTCGGTTATTTACCTCAAGAACCTACTTTGAATCCAAATAAAAATGTTATTGATAATATCATGGATGGAGTCGCAGAAACTCGAGATCTATTAAAACGTTTTGAAGAAGTAAATGCTGCTTTCGCTGATCCTGATGCAGATATGGATGCTTTGTTGGCCGAACAAGCAGATTTACAAGAAAAAATAGATGCTGCAGGAGCTTGGGACCTTGAAAGAAAAGTAGAAGTGGCTATGGATGCTTTGCGATGTCCTCCACCTGAGGCTGATGTTACTAAACTATCTGGTGGAGAAAAAAGAAGAGTTGCTTTATGCAGATTGTTACTATCAAAGCCAGATATGTTGCTACTTGATGAGCCAACTAATCATTTAGATGCAGAATCTGTGGCTTGGTTAGAACAACATTTGCGTGAGTATACTGGAACTGTAGTTTTGGTAACTCACGATAGATATTTCTTGGATAATGTAACAGGTTGGATATTAGAACTTGATAGAGGACAAGGTATCCCTTATGAAGGAAATTACTCTGCTTGGTTAGAACAAAAAAAGAAACGCCTCGAACAAGAAGCTAGAGAAGAAACTGCTCGCCAAAGAACTATTAATCAAGAATTAGAGTGGATACGTCAAAGCCCTAAAGCAAGACAAGCAAAAAGTAAAGCTCGTATATCTGCTTTTGATACTTTGGTCCAAGAGGCTGGAAAAAGAGAAATAGAAACAGCTCAAATCGTTATTCCTCCTGGTCCTCGCCTGGGTGATTTTGTTATAGAATTTAATGCAATTAGTAAAGGTTTTGAAAATAGACTTTTAATTGATAATTTGTCCTTTAAACTCCCAGCTGGCGGAATCGTTGGGGTAATTGGTCCTAATGGTGCAGGAAAAACTACCTTTATGCGAATGATTACTGGACAAGAAAAACCTGATGCTGGA
>CALXRE010000011.1 GCA_944390645.1 uncultured Alphaproteobacteria bacterium
AACCTTGCTTCCTTTTCCTTCAAATTAAATCGCATAAAACAACAGCCTCTATCTCTATCATAGACAACTGCCGCCTAAACCATCTAATCCTCTTCTAATTATAAACTTGTCAAAGAACAAAAAACTACTTAATCGACCGACAATGTCTCGCCGAATAGCTTACCCGCTTCTTTATTGAAAGCGCCTCAATCCGAAACAATCGAGGTAGCGCAATATAGGCATATCAAACCTGCTTGGCAAGAACTTTTTTTACTTTTTTTTCTTTTTTTAAAAAATCCCCTAAAATCATACCCTTAGCAAATAAATAAACTATACTCTATATACTAACCTTCCTAAAACTCTTTAATGCTTAATCAAAATATTTACTCTCCTTCTCCCCTTTTTATACTTTATTAATCCCGAATCGATTTTCTTCTAGACATCACTAACTCCTAACTTATAAACTATTTATTATTTCTCTTTTTCTTTTAAGGTAAATATATCATGGTCATGACTCCTACTATAACTAAATATATGATCAGACATTTCCTACTCTCTTTCTTCGCTGTCTTATTCTTCCTCCTCGCTATAACCTTCCTCTTCGATTTCATCGAATTAATGCGTAGAACTGCTTCTCGTCCAAACGTCTCTATCGAATATGTTATCCAAATGACTGCTCTAAAACTACCTTCTATGATCCATCACCTACTACCTTTCGTCGTCCTGATTAGCTCCTTACTCGTCTTCTGGAGACTAACTAAAAGCCATGAATTAATCGTTATCCGTGCTGCTGGTGTCTCCGTCTGGCAGTTCATCGCTCCCTTGCTTATCGTAACCTTCTTAATCGGTATCCTTAATATTACTGCTTTTAATCCCCTCGCTGCTGCTACCTTCAAAAATTACGAACGCTTAGAAGATAAATTCGGTATGAGCTCTCCTAATCCTCTAAATATCTCTAATCAAGGCTTGTGGCTTAAAGAAACTAAACAAAATACTCAGTACATTATCCATGCTGAAAAAATTAAACAAAAAGAAAAATCTTTGCAAATGGATGATATGAGTATATTCGAAACAGATCAAAATGACCGCTTCCAAAGAAGAATCGAAGCTCAAAAAGGAACCTTGAAAAATAATATCTTCTATCTGGATAATGCTTGGATAATGGAAGTCGGAAAACCTGCTAAATTTACAGAAAAATTAGAAATAGAAACCGCTTTGTCCTTAGATAAAATACAAGATAATTTCTCTTCCCCTGAAACCGTTTCTTTCTGGACTTTACCTGATTTCATCAAATTCTTCGAACAAACTGGTTTCTCTCCTTTAAAACACCAACTACATTGGTATTCTTTATTCGCTTCTCCTTTCCTCTTGTGCTCCATGCTTCTAATCGCTGCTGTATTCTCTCTAAATACTAACCAAAGACAAGGCGGAATATTAATCCAAACCGCTATGGGAATCTCTGTCGGCTTCTTCCTCTTCTTTATCTCTAAAATATCCTATGCCTTGGGCGCTTCCGCTAGTATCCCCCTTTTCCTGGCCGTCTGGAGCCCTTCATTAATTGCTATTCCTTTATGCTTGTTTGCTTTAATTCATAGAGAGGACGGTTAAATGTCTAAAAATACTTACTACTACTTCTGGGCTGTTTCTATAATCATCTTTTTCTCTGCTTGCCATATCTTCGCTCTTTATTCTAATAACCTTAATCTCTTCTTCGATGAAGCTCAATATTGGAATTGGGCTAAAAACTTAGACTTCGGATATTATTCTAAACCTCCTTTCATCGCTTGGGCTATCGCTGCTACAACTTCTTTTTGCTCTGATACTGAACCTTGTATTCGAATCGCTTCTCCTATCGCTCATATGCTTACTGCTTTCGCTATATTATTAATCGGAAAAAAACTCTTCTCTCCAAAAATCGCTATGTGGAGTGCTATTACTTATATCTCTCTACCTGGGGTCTCCTTCTCTAGCCTCATAATCTCTACGGATCCTTTCTTGCTTATGTTCTGGGCTTGGGCTCTATTCTTCCTTATCCTTGCTCTCGAAACAAATTATTGGAAATATTGGCTCCTTCTTGGTGTAGCTTGTGGTTTGGGTATGCTCTCTAAATACGCTATGTGCCTCTTTATACCTTGCTTCTTGTTCTTCTTATGCTGGGAAAAAAAATTATTCCAAAACTTTAAAAATATTAAACTGTGGTTCGCTGTTATAATCTCTTTCCTATTATATATCCCTAACCTTTATTGGAACTATATAAACTCTTTCGTAAGCTATCTGCATACTAAAGATAATGCTAACTTATCTGCAAACCTTTTTCATCCTCTGCAAATGCTCGAATTTATCGCTTCTCAATTCGCGGTCTTCGGTCCTATCTTGTTCGCCGTCTTATTAATACTTTTATTTAAATTAAAAAAACTAAATTATAATCTACATCTATTACTCTCTTTCTCTATCCCTGTCTTGGCTATAATGACTATAGAAGCTTTCCTTTCAAGAGCTAATGCAAATTGGGCCGCAACCGCTTACGTATCTTCATCTATCGCTGTCGTAGCTTGGCTTATCATTAATAAAAAAGTTTATTGGCTTAAATTATCTTTTTGCATAAATTCTCTTGTCGCTATCATCTTATACTCTAATGCTCTCTTGTTGTTCAATAATCATAACCTAGATTTTATGAAAAGAGCTAAAGGATGGGATACGGTAGGAATACTAATCTCTGATATATTAAAACAAAAACCTGAAACCTTATTAATCTCAGATGAACGAAAAATACTTACTCCTCTATTATACTACGTTAGACCTTTCCCTCAGGTGATATATAAATGGAACCCTGCAAAAAAAATTAAAGACCATTATGATTTAACTACTAATCTTGAACTCCAAAAAGGAAAAAATTTCCTAATGGTTTCTCGTTTCTCTACTCCTCAAGACTTTAATTGTTGCTTCGAAAAAATATCTGTCTTAAAACCTATCGTTGTTAATATATACCCTGATTACAAAATCAATCTAAACTTATTCTTATTAGAAAACTTTAAAGGATATCCTAAATGAATAATACGGAAAAAAAACTTTTTACCTTTGCTATTTGTGCTGCTTTTTTCCTTATATCTATCTCTCAATTAGATATCTGGATTAGTAATCTTTTCTATAATCCTCAAACAGGTTTCTATCTACGATATAAACCTTTCTTCGCTTTTATCCATAAAGACTGGCCTATCTATATTTACTCCTTAATCGCCCTATTAGCGGGTCTGTGGTTGGGAGGAAAAATTAATAAAAATTCTTCTTGCTCCTTAAAAAATAACTCCTTCTTCTTCATCATCGCTTCTTTTATTATCGTTCCTGGAATCATTGTAAATCTAATCTTTAAAGAATTTTGGGGTAGAGCTAGACCTAATCAAATATTAGAATTCGGCGGTGATAAAGATTTCTCTGCTCCTTTGGTAATCGCTGATCAATGCTCCAGTAATTGTTCTTTCCCTTCTGGTCATGCTGCACTCGCTTTCTGGACTATCGCTATTGCTCTAATCTTACCTAAAGCTATCCGGCCTTATGCTATCGCTTTAGCTATAATTATGGGCTTTGTTGTAAGCTACGCTAGAATAGCTCAAGGAGCTCACTTCTTTACCGATACAGCTTTCTCTTTCATAATCGTCGTGCCTTGTGTATACTTTATATGGAAAAAAATGAACCTAGATAAAAATTAATCCCTCTTTTTACTCTAAAAATATAAACCCTTTTATAACTTGACTTTATTTCCTTTATGAAATATCAATCAGTACCTTTTTAGTCCATTTTCCGGAGTTATTATGTTCAAAATAAATAAAATGACTCTCTACTCCGTTTCTATACTATCTTGTCTCCAAGATGGAAAAATCTTAAGTGTCCCTGATATTACTCTGAAAACTTTAATCCCTATACCTACTGTCGCAAAAATTTGTAAAACTCTACAAAAAAATGGCTTCATTAAATCTATACGTGGTCCTGTCGGAGGATATACTCTTGCTAAACCTCTTAAAAATGTTAATGTCGCTGAAATTATCGAAACATTCGAAGGTCCTATAAAAATTACAAATTGTATCCTAAATAATCCTTCTTGTAACTTGAGCGATTCTTGTGCTCGAAGACTTAATTGGTTGAAAGTAAATCACTTATTAACCAATGCTCTAAAACAACTATCCTTAGCTGATATGGCTTCTTCTAAAAGGTGCTCTGATGCCTGAAAATCTTAACGCAAAACTAAAAAATTTAACTGAAAATACTTATAAATACGGCTTCTCTATAAACTTAGAAAATGACTCCGCTCCTATCGGTATTAACGAAAATATTATAAAGTTAATCTCTAATAAAAAAAATGAACCTCTATGGTTACTTGATTTTCGACTTAAAGCCTTCCGTCATTGGAAATCTTTAAAAGAACCTCATTGGGCAAAAGTAACATATCCTAATATCGATTACCAAAAAATATACTACTATTCCGCTCCTAAAAATCTAAAATCTCCTAAAAAACTTCAAGATTTAGATCCTGAACTCTTAAAAATGTATGATAAACTAGGGGTGCCTTTACATGAAAGAGAAAACTTAGCCGGAATAACGGCTGTGGATGCTGTATTAGATAGTGTCTCTGTTACTACTACTTTTAAAGAAAATTTAGCTAAACTAGGTATCATTTTTTGTTCTATCTCTGAAGCAGTACAAAAATATCCTGACTTAGTTAAAAAATACCTTGGATCCGTCGTACCTTATACCGATAACTTCTTCGCTTGCCTTAATTCTGCTGTCTTCTCTGATGGCTCCTTCGTTTATATACCAAAAGGAGTCCGTTCTCCTATAGAACTTAGTACTTATTTCAGAATTAATGCCATAAATACTGGACAATTCGAACGAACCTTAATCATCGCTGATGACGATTCTTATGTCTCTTATCTAGAAGGATGTACCGCTCCTCAAAGAGATGAAAATCAACTGCATGCTGCTGTCGTCGAAATCGTCGTGATGAATAATGCTGAAGTAAAATATTCAACCGTACAAAATTGGTTCCCTGGAGATAAAAACGGAATTGGCGGTATCTATAATTTCGTTACTAAAAGAGGCTCCTGCATAGGTGAAAAATCTAAACTATCTTGGACGCAAGTCGAAACTGGATCCGCAATAACTTGGAAATATCCTAGTTGTATCCTTAAAGGAAAAAATTCTGTCGGTGAATTCTTCTCCGTCGCTTTAACAAATAATCTCCAACAAGCCGATACAGGAACAAAAATGATCCATATCGGAGAAAATTCTTCTTCTACTATTATCGCTAAAAGTATTTCCGCTGGTAAATCTTTAAGCGCTTACCGCGGAATGGTAAAAATGTCTCCTCAGGCTATAAATGCTCAAAACTTCTCTAAATGCGATAACCTATTAATCGGTAATAAATGCTCTGCTTATACTATACCTGTAATGCAAAACTTAAATAATTCTGCTCGTATCGCTCATGAAGCTACTACCTCTAAAATATCTGAAGAACAATTATTCTATTGCCAACAACGCGGTATCTCTGCTGATGATGCTATCTCCTTAATCGTTAATGGTTTTTGTAAAGAGGTAATGAAACATCTGCCTATGGAATTTGCTGTAGAGGCTTCTCGCTTGATCAGCGTAAGCCTAGAAGGTGCTAGTGTCGGATAATCTTTATAAGGAGAAAATTATGCCTTGGTTCAAAATTTCTAATCTATTCGCTGGAACCGAAAATAAACTAATACTCTCTGATTTTAATCTCCAAATAAACCCTGGAGAAGTTCATGCTATTATGGGTCCTAATGGAACGGGAAAAAGCTCTTTGGCTAATGTTATAGCTGGAAATCCTAAATATTCTGTCTCTTCTGGAAATATCTTATTTAAAAATATTGATATATTACCTTTACCTCCTGAACAAAGAGCTTCTATGGGTATCTTCCTTGGTTTCCAAAACCCTATCGATATACCTGGAGTCTCTGTTATGACTTTCCTTAAATATGCTATAAATGCTCAACGTGCATTTAATTCTTTAGAACCTCTAGATGCTCCTTCTTTACTCAAAAAAGTGAAAATACGAGCTGAGGCTCTCGGAATACCTAACGAAATGCTTAAACGACCATTAAATGTCGGATTCTCCGGTGGCGAAAAAAAACGTATCGAAACCTTACAAATGGCTCTCTTAGAACCTGAATTAGCTATCTTAGATGAAATGGATTCTGGACTGGATATCGATGCTTTGAAAATCGTCGCAAATGGTATCAATGTCCTTAAAAATAATAACCGTTCCTTCTTATTAATTACTCATTATGATAGACTACTTTCTTATGTTAAACCTAACTTCGTCCACATTATGGTAAATGGAAAAATCGTTCGTTCTGGAGATGAAAACTTAGCAAAAAGCCTAGAAAAAAACGGTTATACGGAGTTTCTAAATGCTTGATGATACTCTTATTGTAAAAAATGGTACTTTAAAAATATTGATTGATGATAAACCTATAAATCGTCAAATCAATATTCAAAAAAACGCTAAACTCTTCCATTTCCTTATCCAAAACTTAAACCCAACAGAACAAATTTCTTCGGAAAATATCATAAACTTACAAGAAAATGCATACTATGAAACTTTTATCCTCCAAACTGATGCTCAAAAAAATAACTTAAAAACTGTCGTAAATTTATTAGAAAAAAACTCTAAAACCTTTATCGCTGGAATATATCTTGCTGATCAAAAACAAAAAATATCAATGGAAAATATCGTAAATCATCTCGCAGAAAATACCGTATCTGAACAACAAGTAAGAGGTATCGCAAATGATTTTGCTCAAACTTACTTCGCTGGCTTAATAAATGTCGCCCCTAATATAAAAAAAGTCTCGGGAACACAATACCATAAAGCTTTGATGTTATCAAAAACTGCTGATGTCAAATGTATACCTGAACTGGCTATTGCTTCGGAAGATGTTAAATGCTCCCATGGATCAACTATTGGTATGCTAGATGAAAATCAAATCTTCTATATGCAAACTAGAGGTATCCCTCTCTCTGATGCTCAAATAATCCTAACTAAAGCTTTCATCTTTGAAATCTTAAATAAAATTAATGACCAAAACGTATTGAAAAACTTTACTCAAAAGGTAGAAACATGGCTAATAAAGAATATGAAATAAGTCCTTGGAAACAAGATTTCCCTATCTTGGATGCTACAATTATTAATAAAAACCCTTTGGTATATCTCGATACTGCTGCGTCAGCTCAAAAACCAAAGTATGTCCTTGAGGCTTGCCTTAAAAACTACGAATCAGAATATGCTAATGTCCATAGAGGTATCCATTATCTATCAGAAGAAGAAACTGCTAATTTCGAAGCAGCCAGGATAAAAATACAAAAATTCATAAACGCAAAAAGCCCTAATGAAATTATCTTTACTAGAGGTGCTACTGAAGCTTTAAATCTTATCGCTTATTCTTTCGGGAAAAAATACTTGAAAGAAGGAGATGAAATTATCATTTCTCTCATGGAACATCATGCAAATATTGTTCCTTGGCAAATCTTAAAAGAAGAAAAAAATATCTCTATTAAAGTAATACCTGTATATGATGATGGTTCCTTAAACTATGATGCTTTTTTAAATCTATTATCTCCAAAAACTAAGTTGGTTTCCATTACTCATATGTCAAATGTTCTTGGCACTATCAATCCTGTTAAAAAAATAACTACAGAAGCTCATAATGCTGGGGCTAAAGTCATTATTGATGGAAGCCAAGCTATTACTCATTTCCCTATCGATGTTTCTGATATAGACTGTGATTTCTTTGCTTTCTCTGGACATAAATTATATGCTCCTACTGGTATCGGAGTGCTTTATGGACGGGAAAATATCTTACATGAACTCCCTCCTTGGCAAGGTGGGGGCGATATGATCAAATCCGTAACTATGGAAAAAAGCATTTGGGCTGATCCTCCCGCAAAATTCGAAGCAGGAACTCCTCCTATCGTACAAGCTATCGGTTTGGGAGCCGCTATAGATTATTTAAATACTATCGGTATGCAAAATCTCCATGCCTTTGAACAAACCATTTTCAATAATATGTACTATGAACTCAAAAATATTAAAGGCTTAAAAATACTAGGCAATGCTCCTGAAAAAGGGGGCCTCGTTTCTTGGGTAATGGAAAAAATACATCCTCAAGATATTTCTATGATTCTAAACCAAATGGGTATCGCTGTTAGAGTCGGTCATCACTGTGCTCAACCTATTACTGAAAGAATGGGGGTCTCTGCTTCTTGTCGAGCAAGCATCGGAATATATAACGGCCTTAATGATGTTAAAAAATTAATCTCAGGAATCTATAAAGTAAAGGATTTGATAAAATGAATGATACTTTCTCCGTTACCGTGGGAGAACCTTTGCCTGAATGGGTAACTCCTGCAAAACGAAAAGATTTAATACCTCTTATCGAAGAAGTCCAAGACCCTGAATTGTTCATGAATATTGTTGATTTAGGTCTAATTTATGCAATCGATATAGACGAAAAGGGAAATGTTGATATCTCTATGACTGTAACTGCTCCTGGATGCCCTATTGCTGATGAATTGCCAAAAATGGTCGCTGATGCTGTATTAAAAGCTGATGGCGTAGGTATTGTAACCGTCAAAATTGTCTGGGATCCTCCTTGGGAATTGCAAATGCTAAGCGATAAAGCTAAAATGGATTTCGATCTTTTCTAATAGGTTTATGTTATGTTACTAACGGTTGATATCGGAAATACTAATATCGGAGCTGCTATATTTGATAAAAATAATATCATTAATGTTGTCAAAACTCCTTCTCTTAAAAATAAAAATGATGATTATTATTCTTCCATCTTCTTTGATCTTTTCAAAAATTATCCTATCAAAAATGCTGTAATTGGATCTGTCGTCTCTGAATTATCTTCTCCTGTTAAAAATGCTCTCCAAAAAATTATCCCTAATATTTTTGTTGTTTCCTCAGAAACTTATTGTGGCCTTAAAATAAAAAAACAAACTAAATATAAAAAAGGTGCTGATATACTAGCAACTTCTTGTGCTGCAAATACTTTATATGGAGATTCTATTGTCATTGATGCTGGAACTGCAACAACTCTACAAATAATAAAAAATCGAGAATTCTTAGGGTATATTATTGCTCCTGGTTTATCTATGTGTGCAAAAGCACTACATGATGAAACTTCCCTCCTCCCTCTTGTGGATACACCAAAAAATCCTGCTTGTTGGGGAAATAATACTATAGAGGCTATTCAAACTGGAACATTCTATGGACATGCTCTTATGATCGATGCTTTAATCTCTGAAATCGAAAAAAAAGCTAAACATAAATTTAAAACTATCGCTACAGGCGGAAATATACCAAAATTACTTAACTTGATGAAACGTCCTTTCGATGTTATCGATTATGAACTAATTTTTAAAGGTCTAAAACTTATATATAATTTAAATCATGAAAAGACCTTCTAGGAGTTAATTATGCTGTATACAATTGATGATATTGTTCAAAACTTTATTTTCTTAGATGATTGGGAAGATAAATATCGTTATCTTCTTGATTTAGGAGACTCTTTAAAACATATGAATGAAAAAGATAAAAATGAACAAAATAAAGTCGATGGATGTACAAGCCAAGTCTGGCTTAAAACTAATATCGTAAGTGATACAGATGGAACAAAAAAATTCTTCTTCGAAGCTGATAGTGATGCTCATATCGTCCGTGGACTTATCGTCATTCTATTAGCTGTATATAATGGAAAAACTGCTAACCAAATCCTCAAAATAGATATTGAAAATATCTTCTCTCGTCTGGGGTTACAAGAAAACTTAACTCCTACTAGAAGAAATGGCTTCTTCTCTATGGTCCAACGTATACTAAATTCTGTGGCTACTCAAAAATGAAAAAAAATAATTACACTTCTTTCAAAAACTTCTTGCTTTATCCTTGGTCTATTATTTGCTTCCTTATCTTCCATGTTGCCTTGGCCCTATCTTGGCTATATTTCGCTAATTTCTGGGATCTCGGTTTTAATAGCCTTTGGGGTATGTTTGCTTTCTTACCTTGGTTCTTAGCTATCTTTATCCCTTGTCTACTGTTTGGAACCTGGAATAATGAAAACTCAAAATTAAATACTTTAACTCTTATACCTAGTGCTTTCGTTTTCCTATCTTGCTTATTTGCTTCTTCTTTCCCTATATGGATCGTTATAAATTATACTGGAACCGCTGATAATCTGCTTATTTTCGTTTCTTATTTAGCTACTTTGTTTCTATGCGCTATTTTTATTTCTCTTGCTTCTTGTTGTTACCTATTATTTAAAAATCAAATCCTTAACTTATTAACCGCTGTAATCCTAGGAATCGCTTTTGCTTACATCTCTGCTCCCTTCTTCATGCCTATTATTCAAGGACTACTTCTTCCTTCTTCTTTGTTCTTCTTCCCTGCAACCCTAATCTTCTTGCTCTTTTCTTCTTATCTCTTAAATAACAATCTCTTATCATTCGCTCGAAAAATTATAGAGTGCTCGGCTGCCGCATGCATCTTGATATCTATGACTGTTATATTTAAACCTCTTGATGACTCTATATTCTTCGACTTAACAAAACTTCGTGTCTATTCTTTATCTGAATCTTCTAAAACTGCTCTTAAAACCTTGAATTCTCCTGTTACTATAATTTTTAAAAAATCTCCTGAATTCCAAGAGTATAATAATGCTTTAAAAAAACTATTACAAAGATATGTAAATGAATCAGAAAATAAAATTACTTTAAATGAATATCCTATATCTAATAATGAAAAAAGTTCCTTAGTTATCTTTGATGATACTGATAAATACAAAGAAATAGAAATCTTAGAGGGTTATGGAAGTATCGCTCTTGAAAATGCTATAACTTCCGCTATCCTAGAATTATCTCAAAAATCTAAGAAAAAAATAGCTCTTATCTCTTCTCTTCCTATAGATGGTGATCCTGAATTAAATATACCTAGATGGGAAATCATGAAACAAATTCGTGAGCGTTTCGATGTTAGCATAATTGCTGATGATACTCAAAAAATACCCGATAATATTGATGTCTTATTAATGGTTAATCCTAAAAATTTATCTGAAAATATAAAAAAAGAAATTGATAATTTTACCTTAAATCAAGGAAAATTATTACTCTTCCTTGACCCTATACCTGAATCAGAAAAAGCTTATCCTGAAGCTATAAAAATAGGAAATATTAATTTAAATGATTGGTTAGATAATCTTGGCGTTGTCTTCTATAATGATAAAATCGTTGCAAATCCTAAAAACGCTCGAAAAGTATTAAAAGATGGAAACTTAATAGATTATATCATTAGGCTTTGTATAACTAAACTTGATTTTAATAATAATGATGCGCTTATGCAAAATATCGAACAATTAAATATCACCTCTGCTGGATATTTTGATATAATACCTAAAGATAATCTTGTCGTAACACCTTTATTTTCTTCTGGATCAGATTCGGGATTTTTCTCTCTTGAAACCGTACTCGAAAATAACAATCCTATAACCTTAAAACAAAAATATATCCCTGATGATAAAGACTATATATTGGCTCTAAGAGTAACTGGTTCTCCTCTAAGTACTTATAATAAACTTTTAAAATCTAGTAATCCCGTAGATATACTTATCTTCGCTGATACCGATATCTTATATGATCAATTCTGGATCTTACCTAATAATGGAGCTTTTGCTGATAATGGTGATATGATCTTAAATGCTTTAGAAACTCTCTCTGATGCTCCTTCATTAGCTGATCTAAGAGCAAAACAAAAACAACCCTTAGATGTAATCCTTATCAAAAAAACTAATGAAAAAACTATCCTATCTATTATAGCTTTAGTCCCTTCTCCTGCTTTATTATTAATCTTGTGGATTATATACCTTTGGAAACGGAAACTGAAAAATGACAAAAAATAATTACCGTATGTATATTTTAATATTTATCGCTTTCTTTGCTGTAATCTCTGCTGTAGGTATTTCTTGCTTCTCTTATAATACATCTACGCAAAAAATTAAGCTCTTACCTAAATTAAAAGTACAAAAAAATAATATAATTGCTATCAACATCGACCATCAAGATTCTGTCATAACTCTTATTGCTGACAATAACAAAAATTGGTTCGTAGGAGAAATGGATGGATATCCTGCGATTAACCAAAAAGTAAATAATCTTATTTCTTCCTTAGAAAACCTCGAATTAATTGAATTTAAGACTGATGATCCTAATAAATATCCTGAATTATGGCTCAATGATGTAAATCAAAAAGAATCTAACGCTTATAGAATCTCTTTAGTCGGAAAAGATGGAAATATTATGGATAATATTATCGTAGGAAAAAAACAAAATGATACTATCTTTATCAGAAAAAATAATGACCCTCAGGTCTGGCTTGTTAAAGGCTCTCTTGATATATACGGCGATATTACTTCTTGGGTCGAAGAACCTTTGTTCCCTGTTGATGAACAACAAATATTGAAAATAACTCTTACTGATACAACCCTTAATCCTGAAGAAGAACTCGTCTTCTTTAGAACAGAAAAAGATAAATCTTTCTCTTTCTTTGCTAATACTAAAATGAAATTAAACGTTTCTCCTGAAGATGGTAATAGAATCGCTAATGCTTTCCAAAATCTTATATTTATAGACGCTAAACTTATACAAGATATTAAAAATCAGGATTCTCTCAAAACCCTCTTTAAAATCGAAGTAGAAACTATAAATGGGGATATTTTCGGTCTTATCTTTGTTTACTTCAATGATGAAATTTGGTTCCAAACTTTCTCTTCAATTAATGAACTAAATCAAAAACAACAAGGTTGGTTATATAAAATAAATCCTAAAAAACTTATTGCTTTGCTTCCTCCTCCTGTTGTCCAAGAATAAACTTAATCTTCTTTTCGACACAGTTCTAATGCTCGTTTTGAGTCCTTATATGAAAAACCTGCTCGGCTCATTCTCGCCATCTCCTTAGAGTATTTAATTGGATCTTTACCTAATAAATGTTTCTTTGCCCATTGAAAAGCTGCTTCCTCATCATCTGATAATGATATATCTAATGATGATATTATCTCTTCACTTATTCCTTCCTCTATTAACTTTAAGCGTATATACCTTGTTGAACGATGCTGCCTCCTCAAATAATAAAGCTTGTTTTCTGCATATCTCTTATCATCTAGATACCCTTTTTGCTTTAGTCCTCTAATAATCTCTGATATCCAAATATTAACTACCGAGGAAATCTCATAACCTATTTGTCTCTCTTTCTCTATCTTCGATAATAAATATCTTTCTAACCTAAATGCTGAACTATCATAGCGACTTAAATAATTAAGTGCTAACCTCTCTAAACTTTTTGGGGTAATGTTTTTTTGCTTTTTTTCCATAATGATATCTTTTACCATAAGTTTTATTTTTTCTAAATGGAGTTTTTTAAAATGAATGATTTTATTCGAACTTTCATCATTGATGACGGTCTATTCCGCGGTGCTATAACTCGAAATTTTAATGTAATTCAGGATATCCTTAATAGAAAAAAATACCCTCAAAACGTATCTTTACTCCTGGCTGAAGCTATAACCTTAACTAACCTTTTAGCTTCCGTAATCAAATACGAAGGTATCTTTACCCTCCAAATAAAGGGAGACGCTGCTATAAAAACTATCGTCGTAGATGAAACTAGTGATGGAAAAATTCGTGCTTATGCTCGCTTCGATGAACAAGAACTAAATAACGTCTCTTATGAAAATATTAAAAATAGAGGTTCGGTTCCTGCTTTGCTCGGGGCTGGATATATGATATTTACTATGGATAATTCCGATGGTACTCAAAGATACCAAGGTATGGTCGAATTAGAAGGTAATACTTTAGCTGATTGTGCTCATAAATACTTCCAAAAATCTGAACAAATAAAAACTGCTATAAAAATAGCCGTAGCATTCTCTGATACCGATAAATCTTGGAAATCTGCTGGTATGCTCTTACAAAAAATGCCAGAAAATGGCGGAAATAAAAATATCCTTAAATCTAAAGAAGAAATAGATGATGCTTGGAATACTGATGTCATATTAATGGGAAGTCTAACTGATCAGGAATTACTAGATGAAAAATTATCTCCAGAAAATATCTTATATCGCTTATATCATGAACAAGATGTCTTTCTCTTTAATGAAAAAATCTTGACCTTTCATTGTCGATGCTCTCGTAATAGAATTATCGGCGTCTTAAAAAGCTTCTCTGAAAAAGACCTACAAGATATGAAAAAAAATAATAAAATCTCTGTAACTTGTGAATTCTGCGGAAAAACATATGATATAACTGAAAATGATTTGAAACCTTAAAATTTCTGGAGAAAAATATGCGTATATTATTATCTTCTTTATTTATCTTTATCTCCTTTGCTTTCAGCGCTCAAGCTCAAAACAATCCTCCTATAACCCTAAATGTCAAAAATATCGAAATCGTTTCCAATTATATCCCTACGGAAAATAATAATATCGATACTTCTATGAACCCTTCTCCTAAAGACTTGATTTCTCAATGGATACAAAAATCTTTCTTCGCTAATCAAAAATCTTCAAATATTGCTAAATTCAATATTAAAAATGCTGCTATAACTGAATCATATATTAAATCCGAAAGCTTCTTCGGAAATGATATCATTAAATATATCGCAAACTTTATCTTGGAATTCGAAATAATCGGAGATGATAATAAACTTAAAGCTAGAGCTATTACTAAATCTTGGGGAACTCGAACTATATCCGCAGAAACTACTATCGAAGAAAGAGAAAATATCGTTCACGAAATGGCTCTTAAATTGCTAGAAAACCTAGCTCAACAAACAGATAAAGAAATCAAAAATGGCTTCAAAGAATATATAAATAAATAAATTTTAATTATAGCCACCTTTATACCAAAAGGTGGCTACAAAAACTTTATTCCATTCCTAATGCTTTCTTATAGGTATCTAATAAAAATTCACTCTCTTCCCTCTCTGAAGGATCCATCTTCCTAAGACGAATGATTTGCCTTAAAATCTTTACATCGTATCCTGTACCCTTAGCCTCTGAATAAACCTCTTTTATATCTCCTGATATTCCTTCTTTCTCTTCCTCTAAACGCTCTATCCTCTCTATAAAAGAGACTAAACGACCTGCATCTATACCACCTTGTATCTCTGCTTCTGACATTCTTTTTTCTCCTTATTTTAACTTAAACCGCTTTATTTATTTTCTGTATTCGTTAATGATGAACGACCCCTTGCTATAATAACGGCTTTCTCTAAATCTGCTTCCCTACATAAACCTAATGTAACTGGATTCCTCGGCTTTATGTTCACTATATTCTTATGCGTCTTATCCCTAATTGCATTAATCGAGGGCTTGGTCGTACCTATTAACTTACATATCTGGGTATCACTAAGCTCTGGATGATTACGAATTAACCACATTATCGCATCCGGTCTGTCCCCTCTTCGAGAAACTGGCGTATATTTCGCATTCTTATTCCGTATAGTTACACTAGCTTCATTCTCTAATAAAACTAATCTTGCTTCTTTGTCCGCCTCACAGCGGCTGATCTCTTCTTTCGTAAGCTGACCATTCATTATCGGATCTAATCCTACTATACTACCTGAAACATCCCCGTCTGCCATCGCCTGTATCTCTAATGAATGAAGTCCACAAAAATCAGCAATTTGCTCAAAGGTAAGTGATGTATTATCAATAAGCCATACAGCAGTGGCTTTCGGCATCAACGGTAACGGCATTATAAAATCCTTCCTTAAAATATTTATAAAAATTAACCGTGCAGACAGGAAAAAACCTTAGCCTGCCCGCCGAAAAAAAATAATAGCGGCGGAAAATATATATCTTTTAAATAATAAAGCCACTCTCTAAAAATAGCAAGAAACTTTATTATACCCCTAATCTTCCACAAACTGCTTCATAAAATATAGTATTTCTTTCTTGGAATATGGAGAACTGTATTTCTCTATTACCTGATCTATACCTCTATTTATCTCCCTATCCGTTGCCTGTTCATAAACTGCCTTTATCTCTTCCTTAAATCTCTCTATTTCCTCCTCTGTATCAAGATATAATATATCTTCTCCTGCTTCTTCCTTCTTCTGCTTATTGATTGCTTCTGCTTCTTCTAACCATGACACTTCAAAACTCTCCTTTAAAAGGTTCTAAAACCATATCTAAAACTCCTGAAACCTTCGATATTATCATACCATAATTCGTAATCGATACTCCCTTACGCTCACACTCCTTGATTCTCCTTAACATCTCTATTTGACCTAACATACAGCCTCCACAATGGATAACTAATCTATACTTCTCTAAATCAACAGGAAAATCATGCCCTGAAATAAAACTAAACTTTAAATCAAATCCTGTAAAATCTCTAAGCAAACTAGGTATCTTTACTCTACCTATATCATCTCCTTGTACGTGATGAGAACATGCCTCTGAAATCAAAACCTCATCCCCTGCTCTTAATTCTTTTATTTGCTCAACTCCTTTAACAAAACTGGAAAGCTCTCCCTTATATCTAGAAAATATAATAGAAAAAGTCGTAAGTGCTGTCTTACCCTTAACCCTTAAAGAAACTTCTTTTACAACTTGAGAATCTGTAATAACTAAACTTGGTTTATGCTTTAAAATTTCTTCTGTCATCTCTTGGGAAACTAAAGCATATGCTCCTTTATCTATAATCTCTCGAATAACCTGAACTTGTGGCAAAATTAAACGACCAACAGGAGCTGATAAATCTTGGGGAGTTATACAAGATACTATATCTCTTGGTCTAATAAGACCTTCTAAAAGACCTCTCTTATACTTAAATTTATCTGGTATCCTTTTAATTATTAACTCTTTTAATCCCTTTATTCCCTCTCCCGTTAATGCCGAAACATAAATATCTATTCCTCCTAATATTCTCTTCCCTGCTAACTTATCAACCTTGTTGAAAACTCTAATATAGGGAATATTTAAATTCTTTAATTGCCTGATTACTTCTTCTTCATCCCGACTTAAAACAAATCCATCGGTAATTAATAATGCTAAATCTGTACGCCATAAAATTTTTTGCGTAGCTAATTTCCTCTTATCCCCTAAAACTCCTTCATCATCTATACCTGCTGTATCATAAAAACTAACCGGTCCAAACGGTAATAACTCATAATGCTTTACTACCGCATCCGTTGTTGTTCCCGAAACCGAAGATACTATCGATACTTCCTGACCTGTTAATGCATTTATTAATGATGATTTACCTACATTCCTTCTGCCTATTAAGGAAATTAAAAGCCTACTCCCTTTCGGTGCAAGGTTACTATCTATAACTTCACTCATCTATTAACATCGTCTCTACACGAACTAACGGTATCTCTGATAAAAGAAAGCTAAGATTATCTATCTGTTCTTCCTCTGCTTCTATTATAACCGCAAATGTGCATAAAAAACGACCCTTAAAAGGAACTGATACCTTAGAAATAATCAATAAACTGTGTGCTTGTAAAATATCTTCTACCTTCGCTGCTATCTGATCCTTATCCATAACGGCTATCGATATAATCGCTACTTTCCTTATTCTATCAGACAAATTAGCCTCCATATACCTGCAAGTAATCCCTATCTTATACCCCTTTGATTACTTCTATTCCTCCCATGTATGATCTTAAAACTTCTGGAACCCTTATAGAGCCATCTTCTTGTTGATAATTCTCCATAACCGCTATTAACGCTCTACCTACAGCTACTCCTGAACCGTTTAACGTATGAACAAAACGAGTCCCTTTCTCGCCCTTCTTCTTGTAACGAGCATTCATCCTCCTTGCCTGATAATCCCAACAATTCGAACAACTCGATATCTCTCTATACTTATTCTGACCTGGTAACCATACCTCTATATCATATGTACATCTTGACGTGATACTCATATCTCCTGAACTTAACGTAACAACCCTATAAGCTAATCCTAAACGCTTCAATACTTCTTCCGCACAACTCGTCATACGTGCATGCTCTGCTTCCGAACTGTCTTCATCCGTTATACTAACTAACTCATCTTTATAAAATTGATGCTGGCGTATCATTCCCTTCGTATCTTGACCAGCTGCCCCAGCTTCTGAACGAAAACATGCAGTCAATGCTGTAATCCTTATCGGTAATTCTTCTTCTTCTAATATCTTCCCTGAAACCATGTTCGTTAAAGGAACTTCTGCTGTCGGAATAAGCCATAAACCTTGATCTGTAATAAAACCATTGTCAAATTTCGGTAGCTGTCCTGTCCCATACAACGATTCAGGACGAACTAATAATGGAACCTCTACCTCTGTATAACCATGCTCTCTCGTATGAAGGTCTATCATAAATTGACCTATCGCTCTCTCTAAACGCGCTAGCGATCCCTTCAATAAAACAAAACGAGAGCCTGAAATAACTGCTGCCTGCTCAAAATCCATAAGCCCTAATTTAATTCCTAGCTCCTCATGCGGAAGTGGCTTGAAAGTAAATGTTGGTATCTTTCCTACTCTCCTCTCCTCCCTATTCGTAGTATCATCGGGACCTATCGGTACATTCTGCGCTGGGATGTTCGGTAAAATATCTAAAATATTCTTTATCTTATCCCCTAAAACCCTCGCCTCTTCTTCTATCTTACTTATATTGCTCTTTATCTTCGATACTATATCGCATAATTCCTTTACTTCCTGCCCTGTTTTCTTCGCTTCTCCTATCTTAAATGATATTTCATTCCTCTCCTTTTGTAAGCTTTGAAGCTCTGTCTGTAATGCTCGGTATTGGGTATCTAAATCTAAAACCTCTCTAGCATCAATCTTAACAAAACGATTCTTCATCCCCGTTAAAAAAAGTTCCGGATTCTCTCTAATCCATCTTATATCTAACATTTATACCTTCCGTCCTTCGTTCTTTATTTACTGCTTACTAAACAATCTTGTCCTTGTTCCTTTAGTGCCTTACATACTTCTTGGGCGCTCTCTCTACTCGCAAAACTCTTTATCCTTAAACGATAAAATTTCCCTCTCCCTGTTACTTCTGCCTCTATAACTTCGTAACTATATCCTCTTAATATTGATGGATACTTCGATAATAAAGCTTTACCTGCCTTCTCTACAGCTTCTTTATCCTTACCTGATAAAATCTGAACCCTAAAATCCCCTTCTGAAGCTAAAACTTGTTTACCTCCTTCCAAAGAAACTTTACTCCCTTGCTCTTCCTTTACTGCTACTTTCTCCTTCTCTACTTCTTTTTTGCCGCTTACTTGCTTAACTCCTTCTCCTACTTTTTCTTTAGATATTGATGTGCCTGCTTCTTCTTTCTCTTTCTGTTCCAAAACTTCTACCCCTTTGGTCGTTACTTCTCCTGATACATTTTTCTTTGCTAAATTTGATACCT
>CALXRE010000012.1 GCA_944390645.1 uncultured Alphaproteobacteria bacterium
GGATACATTACTGCAACTTGCTATTTTCCAAGTGGCGATTATGCAAACAACAATAAAATGGGATATACAAACCTTAAAGGAACAACCGCTGGTAATGTTGGATTACTAGATGCTTGTAATGGTAGTGATCCTTTTGCTTGCCGTACGGCATTAAGAAATGATATGGGCTTATATTGGTGTGATGACTGGAAAAAATATGGTTATACAAATGGCAACTATAAATTATTCCACACTCAAGCCTGGACTGGCACAGCTAAAAGCACTTGTTATATGTCTTCCCCTTCATACTCTTCTTTAATGAAATCTTCTTCAGATGGCTATACATACACTATTCCTTTTGATGGCAACTATTATATGTTCGTTAAAGGAGCAACTGGATCAGGATACTATAGTAAACGGTATGGAGGAAGCGTATCAGCGACCCAAACATTCAAAGCTGGAACAAAAATAATTGTAGGGGTTGCTTATGGTGGAGCTGGATCAGGTTGCTATTGGGGATGTTCAACAGGAGCCAATGGATACGGATTATATATAGGAACTCGAACTGAAAAAAATTTAGCTCTAGCAGCTGGTGGTGGAGGATCTACTTGGGATGATTGGGATGATCCAGACCCTTGTTCATCTGGAGGTTGGTTAACAGAGACTGCTATAGATTCTTCAGGATGTGGAACAACAACAAGACCTGCTGGCAGATTTGGAAATGTAGGTACAGCTCCTACAAGAAGACAAAATGCTGTAGCTGGAAGCGGAAATGCAGGAGGTTGGAGTGGTAATGGAGCGGGAGGTTGCCCTTCCATTTATTCTCCATATCCTTCTTTAGTATCTAATTGTAATTATACTTCACCTACCGCTGTATATGGTACAGGAGTAGGTGTATTTTTATATGCTATTGGTATACCGTCTGGGTTTACTCCTCCTCCAATACCTTAATTAAAAAAGGAAAAAATAAAAAAATGAAAAAATTATTATTCATTACATTAGCTTTATTCTTAATATTATCATTATCTTCCTCAATTGCTTTATATTTACATTATAAAAATAAAGTAAACAAAATCCCTGTGGTTTATATTATTGATGAACACTATTCTTTGCCTCTTAGTGCTTCTATAAACTCTCTGCTAAAAAACAAAAACAAAAGTACTGTATATGAAATATATATAATTGGAATAGAACTACCTGAAAAACATATAGATGCACTAGAAAATTTAGCAAATGATATAGATTCTGTAAAAGTTATCAGAAAAAAAAGAAAAGAAGACTATAAAGAATTTAACTGGTTAAATACTACACCTTTATATAAATTTGATATCCCTGATATCTTCTCTGAAAAACAAAAAATTATTTATATAGATGCAGATACTTTAATTTTAAAAGATTTAACTGATTTATATAATACAAATATTGAAAATAAATATGCGGCAGTAGTAAAAGACGCTGTAACTAACCTTATGGGAAATAATGAAAACCTACAAAAAAATGATAAAAACATATTTAGCTCTGCCGTTATGCTCTTAAATCTTGAAAAAATCCGTAAAGATAATTTAAAAAGCGCTTTCCTAAAATTTAATACCGAAAATAAACGTCGTTTCCTTGATCTCGCTTTTAGTGAGATCTTTGGTGAAAATGTTATTTTTCTTTCACCTTCTTATAATTTCGAAATTGTTCAAAACACTATCTATCCTCTTAAATTAGTTAGTGATTTTTATGACATCTCTTTAAATGAATATCTTAATATCCTTTTAAAGCCTCATATTATTCATTTCGTTGGATATACCAAACCTTGGAGAGCAACTGCATTTACCGCAAATTATAAGTTGTGGGAAAGCTATTTGCCAAAAAATAAAAACATCTTCTTACCAAATCAAATTTAAATCTATACAATACAGAAGTTATTATGATGGCAAAAAATCAATCACAAATATTCAGAAATATACACAAAATATAAAGGAAACTCCTTTAAGTAACATTCTGACATATATGTTTTTAATAATTATTAAAAGGCAATACCAAAAAGTACTGCCTTTTACTTTTACTAGTTTTCTATACGGAATAATACATTTGGAATTCAACAGGATGAGGTGTTTGCTCAAACTTTCGAACTTCCTCCCATTTAAGAGATATATATGCATTAATCATATCATCAGAGAATACCTCTCCTTTTTTTAAGAAAGCCCTATCTTCATCTAAAGCTTTCAAAGCTTGACGTAAGCTTCCACAAACCGTTGGGATATTTTTCTTTTCTTCAGGTTCTAAATCATAAAGATTTTTATCCATAGGAGCACCAGGATGAATTTTATTTTCTATTCCATCTAATCCCGCCATGAGCAACGCAGAGAAAGCAAGATATGGGTTAGAAGCAGGATCAGGGAAACGAATTTCAACACGCTTTCCTTTAGAGTTAGTCGTATAAGGAATTCTGCAAGAAGCAGAACGGTTAGACGCGGAATAAGCTAGCATAACAGGAGCTTCAAAACCAGGGACCAAACGTTTATAACTATTTGTTATCGGATTTGTAAAAGCATTTATTGCTCTAGCATGTTTAATTATTCCTCCGATAAAATATAAAGCGACATCAGACAAATCACTATAACCAGATCCAGCAAACAATGGTTTATCTTTTTTCCACAAAGAACAATTAGTATGCATACCAGATCCATTATCTCCGACTATAGGTTTTGGCATAAAAGTAGCTGTTTTACCGTAAGAATTAGCAACATTTTGGACAACATATTTATATATTTGGAAACTATCTGCACAATTTACAAAAGTTTCAAATCGCATACCTAATTCATGTTGAGAAGGAGCTACTTCATGATGATGTTTTTCTATAATTAATCCCATATCTCCCATAACCGACAACATCTCTGCTCTAAGATCTGCGGCAGAATCCACTGGAGGAACAGGGAAATAGCCTCCTTTTGCAAGAGGACGATGAGCAAGATTTCCCCCTTCAATTTTTTTAGCTGAAGAAGAAGGATTTTCATCAGATTCGATTTCATAGAACATACTATTTGAAGCAACATTAAAACGAACATCATCAAACACGAAAAATTCTGGTTCTATTCCTGTATAAAAAACATCCGCTATACCAGTTTCAGCCATATATGCTTCAGCACGTTTAGCAATAGACCTTGGATCTCGATTATAAGGTTGAGCCGTAAGAGGATCTAAAACATCACAAGTTATAATTAATTGTGGTTGAGCAGAAAAAGGATCTAGAACCGCAGTTGAACAATCTGGTTTTAAAAGCATATCAGATTCATTAATTTCCTTCCATCCCACGATAGAGGATCCATCAAACATAATACCCTCTTCCAACATATCTTCATCAACCGTAGATACATGTTGAGATGTATGATGCCATTTTCCTTTAAAATCAGTAAAACGGAAGTCAACAAAAACGATATTTTCTTCTTTAATTTTTTCAATTACTTCTCTAGCATTATTCATTTTAGCGATCATGTTTATCCCCTTAATTTAAATAGATTTATTATAAAGCATCTTTTCCGTGTTCTCCTGTTCGAACTCTAATAGCATCTTCTACGTCAAAGACAAAGATCTTTCCGTCACCAATACGTCCAGTATCAGCAGTTCTTACTATAGCTTCAATAACTTTTTCAGCCATATCGTCATCAACAACGGTTTCAATTTTTACTTTAGGTAAAAAATCGACAATATACTCAGCACCTCTATAAAGTTCTGTATGTCCTTTTTGGCGACCGCATCCTTTTACTTCAATAATCGTTAAGCCTTGAATACCTATATCTTCTAAAGCTTCTCTTACTTCGTCTAATTTAAACGGTTTGATAATTGCCTCGATTTTTTTCATTTTACCCTCACATAATTTAAGGCATACTAAAGCGAAATATTTTTATAATAAAGGAGTTTTTATTTTGTCATCACGTTTATTCATTCGTAGAAAAGAAGATTTTATTTGTGAAGTATGCAAAAGATCAGTAAAAGGTAACGGTTATACGAATCATTGTCCACATTGTTTACATAGCAAACACGTAGATATAAATCCAGGAGATCGTTTATCCTCTTGTAAAGGGATTTTGGAACCCATTCGTATAGAAAAAAGAGGAGAAGATTATATTATAGTTTTTAGGTGTAAAAAGTGCGGAGAAATAAAAAGAAATAAAGCATCTAAAGAAGACAATTTTAATAAGATTTTAGAAATTTGTAAAAAAACCGAGCTCCCATTTTAATGAAACATAAAAACTTTTCTTGACTAAATGAGCTAGAAACTGTACATACGGAGACTTCCAAAGGTGGCGGATATAGCTCAGATGGTAGAGCGCCAGATTGTGGCTCTGGATGTCACGGGTTCGATCCCCGTTATTCGCCCCATATAATAATTTCAATAAAAAGTTGCTCCCGTAAATTATTCAGATAATTTAACTTTCAAAAAAGAATCTAGAGTAGACACCACTTTAAAATATAAAATATGATTGCAGACGTAATAGCCGCTATTGGTAAAGTTAAGATCCAATAAGTAAATATTTTATATAGCACTCTTAAATCAACCGCCCCAAGACCTCTAGCAAGCCCCACTCCAACAACAGCACCTACCGTTGTATGAGTAGAAGAAATAGGCATTCCAAGATTAGAAGCAATAAGCAAAGTAGTCGCAGCGCTAAAGTCTACAGAAAAACCTCTAGTATTATTAATTTTTGTAATTTTTTCTCCGACTGTTGCCATAACATTTTTTCCCAACACAGCAATACCTATGGCAATTCCTAAACCTCCCATACATAGGAGCCATAAAGGCACCTCAGCTGAAGTTGGATTTTCCGTTGTCATTTGGCTCATCATTATAACAATAGCAGCGACCGGTCCAATAGCATTAGCTACATCATTAGCACCTTGAGACAAAGCAACGAAACAAGCCGTTGAAAGTTGCATTTTTTTAAACATATTTTCTACTCTTCGAGTTGGTTTTTCACCATTATCAAGGACTAGATGTTTCTGAAGATATTTTCCTATTAAAACAGCGATAAAAATTACAAAAAAAGCAAGGACTAAAGCATGAGACCAAGAAAAACCGAAATTTTTTCCCCAAGGAGTTTTAAAGCACAAAGACAAAACAATTATTACAACCGTTAAAGCGATCCAAATAGGAGCCCAGAACAAAGCATGGTACATTATTTTTTTCCTATATAAGATACAAGCTCTGATTTGAACAAAAACAAGATAAGCAACAAGAGCACCAAAGAAAGGAGAAGTAATCCAAGACAAAATAACAAATCCTAAAGTAGCCCAATGTATATCAGAAAAAGCTCCCGCTGCAATTGCAAAGCCTATAATGCTACCGATTATAGAATGAGTTGAAGAAACAGGTAATGCAGTAAAGGAAGCGATTAATACCCAAAGTCCTGCGGATAAAAGAGCCGCTAACATACCTATAATAAAAATAGAAGAATCTTCAAAAACATCAGGAGATACAATACCTTTAGCAATAGTTCCTGTAACTTGAGCCCC
>CALXRE010000013.1 GCA_944390645.1 uncultured Alphaproteobacteria bacterium
CGTCATTCCGATTTCGCACATATAGGCTTCGGTTTCGCTTTTGCCCAGATCTTGGTATAAGGCTTGGCAAATATCGTCCCGGTGCGTTTGAATGGCCTGGCGCAATTTTTTTAGATAAGCTAAACGGTTTTTTACGGGCAGCGTTTCGCCGCTTTCAAAAAAAGCCCGCTGTTTTTTTAACATCTCCTCCATATTTACCCCCTGATACGTACAAACACTTACCCCTATATTATGACATAAAATGAAGGAACTGCTGCTTGCAGAAAAAGCGGGATTCTCTGCTGCGTCCTAACAAAAAAGGCACTTCGTAAGAAGTGCCTTTTAAAATGGTGGGGCAGCGGATTTTGATGGTGTTGGTACTCTGTGACTTCCACCTGATTTTCCCTGCAAAACAGGGAAAAAACAGGGAATTTTGCCCATTTGCATCTGATTTTGCAGATTTTAATGCTTTGCTCTTATTAGACTTCCGTCTAAAAAATCTTTGCGGGCCTCTCAAATTCCCTAAAACAAATAACAGGGAATTTATGTGGCAAAGCAGGGAAAACCTTTAAGACAGTAAGGATTATATCAGTAAATTTAAAAATCATTCTATATCAAGAACTTCGTTAAAGGAGATCTGTGTCATTATATTACACAACCCCATATAATTTCTAAGTTATACATATCAGCTCTGTTAACCTTTCCACTAAAGGAATATAATGGAGAAGATCGAAAAAGGCATGCATATATTAAATTAGGCGAAAAATAGAATTAATTTAATCTTTGTAAATAGGTAGTATAATTACTAAAATAAATAATAAATTATATGTTTAAGAGATTAGGTTTGTTTCACTACTTGGAGTATATACAATTGTCTGTCTTTAATAATCGGAGAGTTTTTTGAACACTTGTTAGATTAAATTCAAGGAGAATGAAATATGGCTTCAAAATTTATAACGAATCTTCCTGAAGAACAAACATTAAAGGAACGTGTCGAATCTCTCTCTACGAAATCTGTCAAATTAGATTTTCTAGTGGGTTATTTCTTCTTTTCTGGATTTTACTCTATATACAAATATATTAAAAACCAAAAAATCCGAATTTTAGTAGGTATGGATGTGGAGTTGGATTTGAACAACTGTATTCGTGAATTTGCCTTAGAAAACGACATATCCAAAAAGGTCGCTTCCATTTCGGTTATTCGGAAAAAATATTTTGAGAATCTTAAGAACGCTATCAATAAATCTGACTGCTTTGATAATGAGGACTTTTATAAATCCTATAAGTTGTTTTTGAGTAAGTTGGAAGATGGAACTTTAGAAGTACGTAAGACTCGTGACCCTAACCATGCAAAAATGTATTTGTTCTATATTCCTGCTAGTAATGGAAGCAGCGGGCAAGATGATAGTAAAGTGATTATAGGATCTAGTAATTTATCATATCAAGGAATGCTTGGTCGGAATGAAATTAATGTATATCTACAAGACGCTAATGATTTTATAGATGCTCAAAAAATATTTGAACGGCTTTGGGAAGACGCTCTTGTTCTTGTTGATAAATCTAACAAAGAAGATTTTAAAAAAGAAGTTTTATTAAATACATGGCTGGAACAAAATCCCGATCCGTTCCTGCTGTACATAAAAGTTTTGGATGAGTTTTTTAAATTAAATCAAGATTATATTAAAACTCCCAAAGAATTGACACGTGACCATATGAATCAGTTCTTTGATGTTTCCTATCAAATTGACGCTATCAGAGAATGCTTGGCAAAAGTTAAGAAGCACTCTGGCTGTATTATCGCGGATGTGGTAGGTTTAGGAAAAAGTATTATTGCCGCTACCGTGGCCGCCAACCTTGATATACCCACTATCATTATTACCCCTCCACACTTGGAAGAGCAATGGAAATCCTATGGAACTGACTTCGGATTGAGAGGTTGCTGCACATATACTCCCGGAAAATTGGAACAAGCCGTAAAAGAACATGAAGGCAAAAACAATCTATTAATTATCATTGATGAAGCTCACCGTTACAGAAATGAAAATACAGAAGCATATGGTTTCTTACACAGACTCTGTGCGGGAAATAAAGTGCTTTTATTGTCTGCCACCCCCTTTAATAATAGGCCAGAAGATATTTTCTCGTTAATAAAATTATTTCAGATTCCGGCACACTCGACTATTCAGACTGTAAGCGACTTAGGAAATCAGATGGCGGCTTTGGTTAGTGCCTATAAAAAATTAAAGAAGAGCCATCGGGCCAAAACAACAAATGAGACAGAATTTGATGCTGAATCTAAAAAACTTGCCTCCCAAATAAGAGACATTTTAGATCCAGTAGTTATTCGTAGAACTAGAGTAGATTTAGAAAACCTTACTTGCTATAAAGAAGATTTGGTGAAGCAGAACATTCACTTCTCAAATGTTAAACCACCAAAATCTCAGGTTTATGACTTGGGGGAATTATCTGACTTATACAAAAGAACACTACAGCGGTTAGTTGGTGACGATGGTTTTATTGGGGCTCGTTATAAACCATTAACCTATCTTGAGGGCGAACCTGCAGATATTAAAAAATACTTCGATGGTAAAGATTTTCAACAAGGTCAACGCAATATGGCCAAATTCATGCAACAATTATTGGTTCGCCGTTTTGAAAGTTCTAAAGATGCTTTTTTGAAGACACTTCATAGCGTGCTAAACTCCATGGAGGTCTTAAAAGAATGGTACGAAAAAGTCCATCAGATTCCTCTCTACAAAGAAGGGAATCTGCCAGATATTGATGATTTAGAAGATATCATTGAAGAGAACTCATTATTTGAAGAGGATGAATTCTTAAAATCTATGTTGTCAGAAGATATAGATAAAGGCCTAATACTTATTCCTACTAAGTATTTGAGCAGATCGTTTATGGAAGAACTTAATAAAGATCTGGAACTTTTATCCGATATCATAAAAGAGTGGAATAAAGTTAAAAGTGATCCGAAATTCGATATGATTTTGCACCAAATTAAGGATTCTTTAAAAAAGGAGCCACAGAGAAAAATTATTATCTTCACGGAATTCTCAGATACAGAAACATATTTGTATAGAAAAATGAGAGATGCAGGGTTACGTGTTTTAGCATATGATTCTTCTATGTCAAGTCTTACTAATCGTGAAATAATAAGAGCAAATTTCGATGCTGGTTATCCTATGAAATATCAAAAGGATGATTATGATATTTTGATTGCTACAGATGCGATATCCGAAGGGTTCAGTTTACACAGAGCTGGAGCAATATATAACTATGATATTCCCTATAATCCGACCAGAGTTATCCAGAGATTTGGTCGTATCAATCGTATTAACAAAAAGGTTTTTGATGAATTGTATATTTATAACTTCTTCCCGACGGCAACAGGTGAAAAAGTAAGCCACACCCATGAAATAAGTACATTCAAAATGAAACTTTTCCAAGCTATTTTGGGAGCGGATACTCAAATTCTGACAGAAAATGAGACATTAGAGGGGTATTTGGGGGCGAAATTACAAAAAGAAGCGGAAAAAATGGAAAAAGAATCCTGGGATGTTTT
>CALXRE010000014.1 GCA_944390645.1 uncultured Alphaproteobacteria bacterium
AAAGAACATATGTTCTGTACGACAAAGACCTATTCCTTGAGCTCCGAAATCTCGAGCCACCTTAGCATCATTAGGAGTATCAGCATTAGCCCATACTTGCAATTTTCTAACGTCATCGACCCAAGCCATGAATTCAGCGAAATCACCAACCATTGCAGTTTCAACCATTGGTATTTTACCGAGGAAAACTTCTCCTGTTGAACCATCTAAAGAGATAAAATCTCCTTCTTTTACGAGAACTCCACCAGCAGAAAAAGATTTATTTTCATAGCTTATAATTAGATTATCTATACCACTAACACAAGGAGTACCCATACCTCTAGCGACCACAGCAGCATGAGAAGTCATTCCTCCTCTAGCCGTAATAATACCTTCAGAGACATGCATACCTCCAATATCTTCAGGACTAGTTTCTATACGTACGAGGACAACTTTTTCACCTTTTTTAACCCATTCCTCTGCATCAGCAGCAGAGAAAACGACTTTACCGCAAGCAGCTCCAGGAGAAGCAGGAAGACCAGAAGCAATTTTATCTTTTTTGGCTTTAGGGTCCAAAGTAGGATGTAACAACTGATCTAATTGAGGAGCACTAACTCTTGTTATAGCAACATCTTTAGATATTAAACCTTCATGCACCATATCTACAGCTATTTTTAAAGCAGCAGCGCCAGTACGTTTACCGTTTCTTGTTTGTAACATCCATAATTTACCATCTTGAATAGTAAATTCCATATCCTGCATATCTTTATAATGAGCTTCAAGTTTATTTTTTATAGCGACTAGCTCTTTATATATTTCAGGCATTTCATCTTCTAAACAAGGCAAATCAGAATGATTTTTTTCTTTTACAGCTCTTGACATTGGTTGAGGAGTACGTATACCAGCAACGACATCTTCACCTTGAGCATTTTTAAGATACTCACCATAGAAAGCATTATCTCCAGTTGCAGGATTTCGAGAGAAGCATACACCTGTTGCAGAATTATCCCCAGAATTACCAAAGACCATAGATTGTACATTAACCGCAGTACCCCAATCTCCTGGTATATCATTAATTTTCCGATAAGTAATGGCACGATCGACCATCCAAGAACCAAAAACGGCACCAATACCACCCCAAAGCTGTTCTTCAGGATCCTGAGGTACAGGCTTACCGAATTTTTCACCTATATCACGATACTGTTTAATTATAACTTTCAAATCATCAAGGTTAAGTTCATTATCGGTTTTATAACCTTTTTCATTTTTAATATTTTCTAAGACTTTTTCAAAATTATCAACATGTATTCCAAGAACCACATCAGAATACATTTGAAGGAAGCGACGATAACTATCATAAGCGAAGCGTTCATTATTAGAGACTTTTGCCAACCCTTTAACTGTTTCATCGTTAAGCCCAAGGTTTAAGACAGTATCCATCATACCAGGCATAGATATTCTAGCCCCCGAGCGTACAGATACTAATAAAGGATTTAAAGGGTCTCCAAATTTTTTTCCTAACATATCCTCACAGTGTTTCAAACCTTCTTTGACTTGTTCTTTCAATTCTGGAGGATAAGATTTTTGATTTTGATAGAAATAAGTACATACTTCTGTAGTAATAGTAAAACCTGGAGGGACAGGGAGACCAAGATTACACATTTCAGCCAGATTAGCACCTTTACCACCGAGGAGGTTTCGCATTTCTGCAGTACCTTCAGCAGCACCATTTCCAAAAGCATATACCCATTTAGCCATAACAACACTCCTTAAAAGCAATTTTACATTTGTTTTTTAAGTTTTATTTTTACGAAACTATAATCGTAAAGTTTGCGATATAGTAATATTTTTAGCATAGAAGACAAGTATAAATATTTATAGTTGACGAAAGGTTTTTTTTACCAAAGAGTAACTATTTAGTATCTAATATAGAAGAGAATAACTATTTATGGTGTATTTTTGATGAAGACACTTAAAAGAACAACCGATTTAAACAGGCAAGAAGATCCATATGAAAATATGGAACATTTTAATAGAGAGAATTTTTCATCTTTTGTGTCAAAGAATTCTGTTTTAAAGACTACTGATTCTTCAAAAGTTTTAAACAACATTTCAAACTTACAACCAGTATCCTCGAACTTTTTTGGAGAAGTAATAGACTTTCCAGAAAATAGCAATGAGAAGATTTATTCTTTTATGAAAGAAGTAATTGAGGCATCTTCGAATTTAATGTGTTTAATCGTTTCAGGAAAGATTATAGGTATTAATAAGAAAGGGTGTTCTATTCTTGGTTTTCCGACATCAGAAGAGCTAATAGGTAAAGATTTAAAGTATATATTAGCTCCAGAATCGTACAACATAATAGAGGACAACATAGGAATTCTTTTAGATAATGATAAGCAAAGGAGTTTAGAGGCTTATTTTATAGATTCTGCAGGCAAACATATTAAATCGAATGTATCAGGTAGAGTTTTTTTTAATGACGATGGGTTTTCATTTATTTTAGAAGGTTGTGTTTCAGAAGAGAAGAAAATAGATAAGAGAGAACGTTTCAATTCTTTTGTTTTTCATGATACAGTTACAGGTCTTCCTGCATATTCGATTTTTGAAGATCGCTTAGAAATGGCAATAGCAAGAGCTACGAGATCAGCACATGGTAAACCAGAGAATTCGATAGAACTTTTAGTAGTTTTATCGATATGTATAGAACGGTATAAAGATATAGTTTTCTCTTTAGGTAAAGAAGGCGGAGAATATATTTTAAGTACCGTAGGTAGTCGTTTAGTATCATCTTTCAGAAGAGTTGACACAGTTTCTCGCAATGAAGGGGGAAGCTTTTTAATGCTTTTAGAGAATCTTTCTAGTATAGATGATATAGAGATAGTATGTCGTCGAATTATTGCTTTAATCAAAGAAGACATATCCTATCAAGGACAAAACTTAATTTTAGATTGCGGAATAGGAATAAGTATATTTCCATACAATGCATTAACGTCAAAAGACTTAATTTTTCAGGCTAATGAAGCATTAGAGTTAGTAAGGAAAGAAGGAAGAGACGGTTATGCTTTTTACAAAAAGAAGGAATAAAAGTTTTTAGTTTTCTAAGTTTTGCCACAAGCACTGACCATTTCGTAAGATATTTTGAGCTTTTTTTGTATAATTTCCTTTTGATGTATGCAATATCAGCCCAGGTAATATTTCCAAAGGAGCGGCAGAATTTTTAATTCCTGTGATAATAATTCTTTTAGGATTTTTTCCATACATAGGCCATAGAGGAACTATTTTCAAAGCACCCAATCTAGAAGAAATTATATTTAATATTTCTTGTAATCTATCTGCCCTATGAATCATTGAGAAGCTTCCATAAGGTTTAATTCTGCGCAAGCAAAAATCTATCCATAAAGGAAGAGGTATATTGTTTTCATGATGAGCAATCGCTTTATTTTTATTTGGAGGGATAAACGTTTCAGTATAATAAGGCGGGTTAGTAACAACAAAATCATAAGAAGAATCTATTATTTTTCTAGGAGGATTAGCGATATCTCCTAATATGAAGGAAACTTTTTTTTGCATTTGGTTTAATTTAGCATTTTCATTTGCGAGCTTAAGCAAATCCATTTGGATTTCCAATCCTGTTATTATAGCGTCAGAAGCAGCAGCGAGAGCAAGAGATACAGCACCAGTTCCAGCACCTACATCTAAGACTGTTTGATTTTTTTCTGGTCTTAGAGAAGAAGCAAGCAAGATAGCATCACTCGTAGCTCTATAACCAGAGAGTAGTTGTTTAAGTTTTATTTTTCCATTTAAGAAATTATCGATTGTAAATTCTTCTATCATTTATTCCCTATATTTTAGTATAGATTAAATAAATAAAAAGAAATAAGGAACAATTATTTTAAAAAGAATATCGATAAAACAATAACAAAAATTTTGATTAAATTAATTATATATTTTCTAGTGTAAGAAAAAGTGATAATTTACACTATGGTCTCTACCTTTTCCGCCGTACTATTGGGTTTTATAATAAGGTAGGGACCAACAAAGAAGCCATAAACTTTAATTTTACAGTAAACAAAATGCGTTTTGGGATAGTAGCTTTTATTTCAGGTCTTTTACTAAGTATATTTGGTGCAGCGATGATAATTCCTGCAATTTGTGACTTTATGTACGATGGGCGATCAGCAAAGGCTTTTGTTTATTCATCAGTTATCAGTATTTTTTTTGGTCTTTTACTTACTGTATCATCGTACCATAGGTGGCAAAGATTAAGTATAAAAGAAATGTTTTTAACTACTTCCTGCGTATGGTTTCTAGTTGTCTTTTTTTCAGCGTTACCTTTTTACTTTTCTAATGAAGGGATAGATTATCCTACATCTTTTTTTGAAGCCATGTCAGGGCTTACATCTACAGGAGCGACAGCACTTTCAAATCTTGACGATTTACCCAAAGGTCTTCTTTTATGGCGAGCCATTATGCAATGGATAGGAGGTCTTGGTATTGTTATGATAGCAATAGCAATTCTTCCTATGTTAAAAGTTGGAGGTATGCAGATGTTTCTTACCGAATCTTCTGGAAAGATTGAAGGGAAAGCAATACCAAGGATGAAACAAATTATTTATTTTATTATAGGAGTATATCTTTTTTTTACATTGCTTTGTTTTATAGCTCTTTATTTATCTGGAATGAGTATTTTTGATGCTATTTGTCATGCAATGACTTGTATATCTACAGGAGGTTTTTCGACTCATAATGCTTCTATAGGTTATTACAATTCTCCAACAATAGAATGGATTTTAATCATTTTTATGATTATTGGAGCGATACCATTTATAGCTTATTATTTTATTTTTATTGGTTATTTTGATAAGTTTTTTAAAGATACTCAAATAAAAACGTTTATCATTTCTATAATTATAGTATCAGGAAGTTTATCGCTTTGGCTTATTTTAAACGATAAAGACAGTGATTTTTTTAATATTATAAGACAATCACTTTTTAATGTTGTTTCAATCATCACGACGACAGGATATTCTATTAACAACTATGAGCTTTGGGGTAGTTTTTCTATTGTTATTTTTTTCTTTTTGACATTAAGTGGTGGCTGTGCAGGCTCTTCTACAGGAGGGATAAAAATTTTTCGTTTTAACATTTTATTTTTAAATTTAGTTCAACATTTAAAAAATATGATATATCCTCATGGAGTTTTTATAGAACACTATAATGGTCGTCCAATAACCGAAGAAATAGTAAATAGTGTAGTTATTTTTATTTCAATTTTTTTCATAAGTATTGTTTTTCTAACTTTAAGTTTATCTTTAACCGGATTAGATTTAGTAACAAGTCTTACAGGAGCTATGTCATCTTTAGCTAATACAGGACCAGGTTTAGGAGAAGTTATAGGTCCCGCAGGTAATTATTCATCTCTTCCAGATGCCTCTAAATGGTTATTATCCATAGGCATGATGCTTGGTAGACTAGAATTTACAACCGTAACTGTTCTTTTAATTCCTATGACCTGGAAATCATCTTAGTTAGGTAGAGACTGTTTTTTTTTCAAGACTTTATTTGCAACGGATACCACACTAGCACCCCAGATTTCTAATAGATCTTCTTGTTCAGTTTGCAATCTTTTAATTTTTGCATTTAAGAATATTTCGATTATAAAGCTGACAATTAAAGGTACGAAATGATATAAGAACAAACCTAAAGCAGCGGATCCATAAACGATTAATATAGTAGATATATTAAACAAGATATCCACAGCTCCTTCGAAGGAATGATTATTAATCCATAGATGGAACAAGAACGGGAGGGTTCCAGCAAGGTTCATAGAAGCCAAGCATAAAGAGCGGAAAGGATTTCTGACATTTCCAGCAAGAATTGCAACAATAGAAGGCAACATAGCAAAAAACAGGAAGACTACACTAGGCATACCCATAATAAAAATAGGAAGGAACAATAAGAAGATAAGGAAGCTCCAAGCTGTTCCGAAAGAATTTTGTTTTTTTCTATTTTTTGAATAATGGATCTTTTTTTTAGTCATTATCTCACCATTAAAATAGAGAATAAACTAGCAAAGAGAAAGCAACGATTAAAGCAGCAGATACAGATATTATAGCAGCCAACTGTTGTCCTAAGAAAATAGAATATTTTTTAAGTTCTGGTCTTTTTTGTTCTAATTCTTCAAGTTCCCGAACATTATATATATATTCTTTAATTGCAGAAGTAAAACCGTCTTTATCCTCTTTACGGAGTTGGAAATCATTAAGATAGATAGAGAGTTCTATAAGATTTCCCTTACGAATAACTTTAGGTATATCCGCTTCAATTCGCTTACGAATATTATAATTATGATAACTTTCAATTATTGGGGAGATTAAACCTCCGATCCAACTTGCTAATCCGTATAGATTTTGAGGACCATATTGTTTTTGAATAATAGCATAGAGGAGGATCATAGCTTCTAGGAAGATATATTCTTGTTCTTTAGACATTGCTTCAAAAGTTTTATGACTTATTCCAGGAACTTTACAAGCAATAAATGCAGCAATATGAAGATCGATAGGTCTTGTTTTTGTATTAATATTTTTTGCTATTTCATTTAAGGAAGGTAATAATGTTTCAATATTTTCAACATAATATCTATCAAGTATTTTGCTTAGACAAGGACAATTATGTGCTAACATATAAAGACATCTTTCTAGACCACTTCCCCAAAAAGTTGATTTAACTTCGGAAGATAGTACGCTATAAGTAGCAATAGAAAATTCATTATTTTCAGGCATTAAACCTTTCCAATTTCCAGGTATTGCATAACTTAATAAGTCATAGAAAGGCGTTATATCTTTATTATTGATATAAGCGTAAGCTAACAAAGCGCCCATAGCATCAGGCATAAAGCTTAAGGTATGATATCGTACAGGAGCTTTTTCATCTAATAGCATACATGTTTCAGCTAACAACAAATCTTTTTGCAAAGCATTATTTTTTGAAACGGATTCTTTCTTAAGAGTCAAGAAATCTTCTGATATTTTTGAATCTTCTCCGAAAGCTCTAGTAAGCCATAAAAGGAAAGCATCACTATATATATCAGTTTTAGCAATATCCCAATTATTTACGAAAGCTTTTGCCAAACTCCGAGGAGAGAAATATGTTTTTCCATTAAAAAGATAAGGTCGAGAAGCTTTTTTAATTTTAGCATTTCCAATAAAAGGGACTTTTTTTCCCGTCAACCAAATAGCTAAAGAATTTAGATTCCATCTATGTTCAGCATCATCTGCCAAACAACCTTTTAAGAAATCCATCAAGAAAGGTTGTATTTCCAATTTAGCACACAAAGCAGTGTAAGAACCTTCCAAGATTTTATTTTCTAATATTTCTTCATTTTTAGTCCAAAAATCAGGGATATAGCCAATTTCTAGAGCTAGAGCAGTAACCGCAAAAGAATAAATATCATCAGATATTCTACCCTCCCCTCTTCCAATAGGATTACAAAGAGCAGATTCTATATTTTCTACGAAGATTGGTTGTTCTGCGGCAGGATTTGTAGCCAAGAAATCACCGATTACAATTTTAGTTTTTGCAGCATCTAAAAAGAATAAATTATCAGGACGAATAGCCCGACAAGTTAATAGGAAATTATTTAGCTCAGTTAAACAAGCAATTAGAGGTTTAAAGAATTTTTCCATCATATCATTTTCATTAGAAAAGTGATGGAAATTTTCTTTTATCATAACTTTTCCACCTAAAGGCTTATCATAAACCAGAACCATACGAGAGAAATTTCTATCTGGTAAGAATAATGGTTCGAAATGTCGGAGAGGTAAAGTAGCTGTAATATGATTATCTCGCAAAGTTTCAGCAGTTTTGCGTCTGAAAGGGAATAATGTCTGAGGGATCAGAGCGAAGACTTGTTCATTTGGATTTTCGGTATTTTCTGCATCATAAGCAGAAGCAGAAGGAGTATCAAATTCAGGTAAAGGTTTTGCTAAAAAGATACGAAATTTACCTGCTAAAACTTCATTTTCTTTAGAAGTTTTATTTTTTTGCTTTTCTTGATTTTGTTCTTCAATATCAGCTATTTGTCCACTCCTAATATTTTATTAAACGCCAAAACTTAAATAAGTCTTTTTATAAATATCTTTTAGTTTTATCATATCTTCTCTTTCAGGACTAGTAGAAACTAAAGCAACAGGAGTTTCGACTAATTCTTCAATTTTTCGCAAATAATTTATAGCTTCTTTAGGTAAATCCTGAACATTTTTTATTCCAGAAGTATTAGACATCCATCCAGGGATAGTTTCATATATAGGTTTTACATTTTCTTGTCCTGACATATCCGCAGGATAGAAATCTGTTTTTTTACCATTTATTTCATAAGCTACACATATTTTTATTGTTTCAAAAGTATCTAAGATATCTAATTTAGTCACGACCAATCCATCTAATCCAGAAACTTTAGCAGCTTGTTTAACTAAGACAGCATCGAACCAACCACATCTACGTAATCTTCCAGTTACCGTACCTTTTTCATGACCTCTTTCTGCCAAAGTTTTTCCTTTTTCATCAAATAGCTCTGTAGGGAACGGACCACTTCCGACTCTTGTAGTATAAGCTTTTACAATTCCAAGAGTATAATCAATACTATGCATTCCGATACCAGAACCGACCGCTGCAGCGCCTGCGATAGTATTTGAGGAAGTAACAAAAGGATAAGTTCCAAAATCATTATCTAACATTACTCCCTGAGCACCTTCAAAAAGGATAGTTTTACCTTGTTTATAAGCAGTATCAAGTTCTGACCAAACAGGGGCAGAGAACGGCAATATAGAAGGAGCAATTTCTTTTAATTGGCTAAAGAGTTGATCTGGATTTATTTGTTCACGACCTAATCCTTTTCGTAAGGCATTATGATGGACTAACAATCTTTCGATTTTTTTTCGCAATCCATTTTCGTCTTCCAAATCACAAAGACGAATTCCACGGCGAGCGACTTTATCTTCATAAGCAGGACCTATTCCTCGTCCTGTTGTTCCAATTTTACCTTTTCCAAGAGAGTCTTCACGGATTAAATCTAAATCTCTATGTAAAGGTAGAATTAAATTAGCATTATTTGCTATTTTCAATATATCTGGAGTAACTTTAACTCCATCATTTTCCATACGTTTTAACTCTTCAAGCAAAGCCCAAGGATCTACGACCACACCATTTCCAATTATTGACATTCTTCCCCGAACCACACCAGACGGTAATAGACTAAGTTTATATACTTTACCATCCACAACCAAGGTATGCCCAGCGTTATGTCCGCCTTGGAAACGAACTACAACATCAGCTCTTTCTGAAAGGTAATCAACGACTTTTCCCTTTCCTTCATCGCCCCACTGAGCACCTATTACAACCACATTAGACATTGTTTTTTTATCCTGCCTTTCCTAATTAGGATTTTCTATATTAAATTCATTAAAAATTTCTGGATTTTGATAATTTCCTTGGGAAGCATTGTAAGCTATTTTTTCCAAGGTATGAAGAGTAACATAAATATTATTTTGATTTTGTTGCATTTCCCGAGAGAATATGTTTTTCACGAACAAGACTAAGCTTACACCATTTAAAGCAACATCTACAATAAGGAAAGAACCATTTTCAGGTTTAACCACAAAAGAAACAACCAAAGAGTTCAAAGGATTATCCAATATTTGATTTTGCTCCACGGATAAAGAAGCAAATACTCGAGTTTCACGAGTATAATTTCCTAAGCTTACAGAATTAGTTACATTAAAATCAATTAGACCGAAATTAATAGGGTTAGCTGCATATACATAAATCAAGTAATTTTCAAAAGCATCAACAAAACGTTCTTGGATATTTTGATCTAGATTAGACCATCTAGGTCCAATAATTTTTTTTGCCATAGCGAACATATCGAAAGTATCATTTATTAAGGTTCTCAAGCGCATAAATCTTTCTTCATTATCATATATTGCTAAAGTTTGTATAAATTGATTTCCTTGATTTTGTACCCAAATTTCCTCAGGTATTTGTTGAGCCTTTAAAGATAAAGGAGATAAGAAGACTCCGAACAAAGCAATAAAAAGAAAAAAGCGTAATAGCACTTAAATTATTTCCTTATCAATGGCTTATATTTTATACGATGAGGTTGAGCAGCATCTTCACCCAATCGACGTTTTTTATCGATTTCATAATCAGCAAAATTTCCTTGGAACCATACTACTTGGCTATCCCCCTCAAAAGCGAGGATATGAGTAGCAATTCTATCAAGGAACCAGCGATCATGAGAAGTAATAATTGCAGATCCAGGGAAAGAAGCCAAAGCATCTTCTAATGCTCTTAAAGTATCTACATCTAAATCAT
The DNA here is from genome assembly GCA_944390645.1 of uncultured Alphaproteobacteria bacterium. Taxonomy (GTDB): domain Bacteria; phylum Pseudomonadota; class Alphaproteobacteria; order CACZRW01; family CACZRW01; genus RGIG5556. The sequence goes on from CALXRE010000014.1 coordinate 10,354, forward strand.
TAGTAGGCTCATCAAGCAACAAAACATTTGAACCAGATTTAAGCATTTTAGCTAGATGTACTCTATTTCTTTCTCCACCAGACAATTGTCCTACTTTTTTTTGTTGATCAGGACCTTTAAAATTGAATTGCCCTACATAAGCGCGAGAGGATACTTTTCTTTTTCCAAGGATTATTTCGTCATTTCCCTGAGATATTTCCTGCCAAACAGTTTTAGAATTATCTAAAGCATCTCTATTTTGATCAACATATCCTAATACCACAGTATCGCCAATTTTAATAGATCCAGCATCAGGTTTTTCTTGCCCAGTAATCATTCGCATAAAAGTAGTTTTTCCTGCACCATTAGGTCCAATTACCCCAACGATTCCACCAGCGGGGAGTTTAAAGGATAAATTA
>CALXRE010000015.1 GCA_944390645.1 uncultured Alphaproteobacteria bacterium
ATATCAGAAAAGATTGATTATCTACGGTTAATACGTAGCGAAAACGTAGGACCTATTACTTTTTATAATTTAATTAAATATTTTGGTTCAGCAAAAGAAGCTTTAGATAACATTCAAGATTTTGCTCGTAAAGGAGGTAGGAAAAAGCCTATCAAGCTTTGCTCTATAAGAGTAGCAGAGCAAGAAATAGAATCTCTATATAAACTAGGAGGCGAATTAATTTCTTATCAAGAAGCGTCATATTCAAAGCTTTTAAGAAAGATTACAGATGCTCCACCATTAATATCTGTACTAGGCAATAAAAGTCTTATGCAGAAAGATTCTATTGCAGTAGTAGGGACAAGAGATGCATCTTTAAATGGTCGCAGCATGGCGAATAGGCTTGGTTTTGAATTATCAAAAAATGGGATAACCGTAGTTTCTGGAATGGCTTTAGGTATAGATACATCAGCTCACGAAGGAGCGTTACAAGATTTTTCTTGTAAAGGTAGTACCATAGCTGTTTTAGGAACAGGAATAGATATTCCTTATCCAAGTAGCAATCAAAAACTTTATAATCAGATTAAAGAGGCAGGTTTATTAATTTCGGAGTTTGCTTTTGGTACGGGTCCGCAGCAAAACAATTTTCCTCGAAGGAATAGGATAATTTCAGGATTATCGTTAGGAGTTTTAGTAGTAGAAGCGAAGAAGAAATCAGGTTCTTTAATTACAGCGAACATGGCCTTAGAACAAGGAAGAGAAGTATATGCGATTCCAGGTAGTCCGTTAGATTCTAGGAGTCAGGGTAGTAATCATCTAATCAAACAAGGAGCTATTTTAATAGAGAATCCAGTAGATTTAATAGATTGTGTCAAGAAAGACAGGTCATATAATTTAAAAGAAGAAGTTTTTTCGGAAGAATATAGCTATACACCTGAAAGAATATCGGATATTGAACTAGATAATTTAAGGGATAAAATACTAAATCTTTTAGGTAATGGAGCTGTTTTACAAGATGATTTGATTCGCATTAGTGGAGCAAGTGCATCATCAGTATCAATAGTTTTAGTTGAATTAGAGCTTGCAGGTAAGTTAGAAAGATTAACAGGAAATAGAGTTAGCTTACTTACAAAATGGGAGTAGAAATGGAAAATGTAGTAATAGTTGAATCTCCAGCAAAAGCGAAAACAATAAATAAATATTTAGGAGATAAATATAAAGTTATTGCGAGTTTTGGTCATATTAGAGATCTTCCCGCCAAAGATGGTTCAGTTAAGCCGTCAGAAGGATTTAGCATGGACTGGGAAGTAGAAGAAAGAGGAGAGAAGCGTTTAAAAGAGATAATAAGTAATTTAAAGGGTTCAAAGAATCTTTTTTTAGCGACCGACCCAGATAGAGAAGGAGAAGCTATAGCCTGGCACGTTATTCAAGAACTCGAGAAAAGAGGTAAGTTAAAAGGTATAAATGTAAAGAGAGTAGCTTTTAATGAAATTACCAAGAAAGCGATAAATGATGCGATTAAGAATCCTCGAGAGATTGATATAGAATTAGTTAATGCATATTTAGCGAGACGCGCTTTAGATTATTTAGTTGGTTTTACCTTATCTCCCGTTTTATGGCACAAGCTTCCAGGTAGTCGTTCTGCAGGAAGGGTTCAATCTGTAGCCCTTAGATTGATATGCGATCGAGAAAGAGAGATAGAGAAGTTTAGATCTGAAGAATACTGGACAATAAAAGGGATTTTTAAGACTTTAAGAGGAGAAGAATTTTCAGCGATTTTAACGACTCTTGATGGGAAGAAGCTTGATAAATTCACCCTTAAAGATGAGACAATGGCGAAAGCGGCGGAGGATAAGATAAAGGAGCAAAGTTTTTTTGTTGGAGATATTGAGAAGAAGACCACGAAAAGAAGCCCTACCCCACCCTTTACGACCTCTACATTACAACAAGAAGCAGCAAGAAAACTATACATGCCAACAAAGAAGACGATGCAAATAGCTCAACAATTATATGAAGGAGTAGATATAGGAGGAGAAACAGTAGGTTTAATAACGTATATGCGTACAGACAGTATTCAAATAGCGAAAGAGGCTCAAGAATCTTGTCGTAGTTTTATAAAGAGTATTTATGGAGATAAATATCTTCCAAATCAGCCACGTTTTTATAAGAATACTGTAAAGAATGCTCAAGAAGCACACGAAGCGATTAGACCAACAGATTTATATAGAACGCCAGAAGATGTTTCAGGATATCTGAATAAGGAACAATTAAAGTTATATGAATTGATTTGGAAACGTACAATTGCATCACAAATGGAGGATGCTTCTATTGATAAGATAGGAGTGAATATTTTTGCTGACAACAAAGAGATTATATTTAGAGCTACGGGTCAAAGCATATCCTTTGACGGTTTTTTAAAAGTTTATATAGAAGATACTGATGATAAGGAAGAAGAAGATAGTGGATTTTTGTTACCAAAGATGGAAGAGAAAGAAGCAGTAAAGAACAAGAGCATATGTTCAGAGCAACATTTTACACAACCCCCTCCTCGTTATTCAGAAGCTAGTTTAGTAAAGAAATTAGAGGAATTAGGGATTGGTCGCCCTTCTACCTATGCCTCGATAATTGCGGTTTTACAAGATAGGAATTACGTTAGGTTAGACAGCCGAAGATTTATTCCAGAAGATCGAGGTAGAATAGTTACAATTTTTCTAGAGAATTTTTTTTCACGTTATGTACAATATGATTTTACCGCCAAGATGGAAGATAATCTTGATGATGTTTCCGCAGGTAAAATAGAATGGAAAGATCTTTTAACGGATTTTTGGCAAGACTTTAGCAAAAATATAAAAGATGTAGATCCTTTAACGATTACGGAAGTATTACATAAATTAGAAGAAGCTTTACAAGATCATATTTTTCCCACATCAGAATCGAAGATTTGTCCTGTTTGTGGCACAGGTAATTTAAGTTTAAAGGTAGGTAAATTTGGAGCATTTATAGGTTGTTCAAACTATCCTAGTTGTCATTATACCCGTCAACTTGACACATTATCTTCCACTAAAGACAAAGAAGATGAAGAAGAAGCTGGCATTACAAATAAAGTACTAGGTAAGAATCCAGCAAATGATAAAGAGATTAGTCTAAGGAAGGGACCTTATGGCTATTACATACAAGAAGGAGAAATATCTAATAAAGGCAATAACAAAAAAGAGAAAAAGAGTTTAAGAGACGAAGAAGAGAATAAGTCTTCAGGGAAGAGAGTATCCGTTCCAAATAATTTTTCTCCAGATGAAATAGACTTAGGAGTAGCTCTTTCTTTATTAAATCTTCCAAGAATTCTAGGAACAGATTCCGCAACAGGTTTAAGTGTTCAAGTAGGAATTGGTCGCTTTGGAGGTTATGTAAAAAGAGGAGATAAATATAAATCATTAACATCAAGCGACAATATTTTAGCAATAGATTTAGCCAGAGCATTAGAACTTTTGAACACTTCAGAGAATTCAAGCAAGAAAATCCTTGGAGTTCACCCAGTAGATGGAGAAAATATTACAACAGGCATAGGTCGTTTTGGTCCTTATGTAAAGCATGGAAAGAACTATGTTTCTATTCCCAAGTCTTTACGAGAAGAAGGTAAAGAAATAAGCTTGGAAGAAGCAATAGAATTGCTTAAAGAGAAGGAGAGAAAAGGTTTAAAGGGTTCAAAAAGCATATCAAAGAAGAAAACGCAGAAAGAAAAGAAGGTCAGCAAGTGAAGAAAAGATGTTCTCATCTACCGAGTATGGAAGAAATAGTAACGTATTTAGAAAATAGCTCTGGGCGTCAAGGAAAGAGAGAAATTGCTCGAGCCTTTAATATTAAAGGCGAAGATAGAATATCATTAAAAAATATGTTAAAGGAACTAACTACATCAGGGGTAATAACCAAAGATAGTAGGAAGAGATTACAGCTAAAAGGTTTTTTACCAGAGACATGTCCAATAGAAGTTACAGGAGAAGATTCTGAAGGTAAGCTAATATCTAGACCATTAAATTGGCATGGAGAAGAGGATAAGCCACAAATTATTATAATCGATCAAGGTAATATTATACCAAAGGCTAAGATTGGAGATTTTTTACTAGCAAGAGTTAAGCAAATAAGCAAGCAAGTTTATGAGGGTAGCGTTTTAAGACGTTTAAGTAATGCACCTGATAGGTTAATAGGGATATTTACCAGCAAAGGTAAAGGTCTTCCAGGTATGGTTAGTTCTATTGATAGACGTTTTAAACACAACTATTTTGTAGATCGAGAAGACACATTAAATGCAGAAGATTCATCAATAGTAATAGCAGAGATTTTTAATAAGAATACAGTTCGTCAAGCAAAGATAATAAAAGTAATAGGGAAAGAAAAAGATAGTAATATATCCAGTTTAATTTCGATTTATTTACATAATTTGCCACTATATTTTTCATCTGATGTTATTAAAGAAGCAAAACAAGCAATTAGTCCCACAATAAACAACAGAGAAGATTTAAGAGAGTATTCTTTTGTTACTATTGATGGAGAGGATGCTAGAGATTTTGATGATGCAGTATGGGCAGAACCATATTCTGATAAAGATATAAAATCTGGTTGGCATCTTATTATAGCCATTTCAGACGTTAGCTGGTTTGTAAGAGTTGGTTCAGGCTTAGATATTTCGGCCAGAGAACGAGGTAATTCTGTTTACTTTCCAGATCGAGCTATTCATATGCTTCCCGAAGAATTATCTTCTGGTTTAAGTTCTTTAATTCCAGATGAAGATCGAGCCTGTTTAGTAGCTCACATTTGGATAGATGATAAAGGTAAGCAAAGGAAGAAAAAGTTTAACCGAGCTATGATAAGATCATCAGCTCGTCTCAACTATCACGAGGTTCAAGACATTATTGACGGAAAGATTCGTTCAGATTTTTTAGATAATTTAATCAACAACTTATATGGAGCTTATAAAGCTTTAGATTACGACAAGCAAGAGAGAGAAGCTTTAAATATCATATCATTTGAAAGAGAAATAGAACTAACAAGTAATGGCACAGTTAAAGGTGTGAAACCAAGAGAAAGATTAGAGAGTCATAAGATTATTGAAGAATTTATGATTGCAGCAAATGTTGCTGCAGCAGAAGTTTTAGAAGAAACAGGAATGCCAGTAATCTATCGTATTCATGAACCACCATCGAATGAAAAGGTATCAGCTTTAAACGATTATTTAACCTCCATAGGCATACCAACAAGATTACCATTAGATCCCAGTAGCAAAGATTTTAACAAACTTTTAAAAGAAGTAAAAGGAACATCTTTGGAATCAAATATAAATGAAATGGTTTTAAGGACGCAATCACAAGCAAGATACAGCTCAGAGAATTATGGTCATTTTGGTTTAGCCTTAAATAGATATGCTCATTTTACATCTCCGATTAGAAGATATGCAGATTTAATGGTTCATAGATCTTTGGTAAGCGGTCTCAAATTAGGAGAAGGAGGACTTGATTTAAGCCAAGATTACGATAAAGAGTTTAAAGCAATATCGGAACAAATTTCATATACAGAACGTAGAGCAGATATAGCAGAAAGGGATGCAGAAGAACGATATATAGCTTCATTTTTATCTTCTAGGGTAGGAGAAGTTTTTTCAGGAGTTATTAGTGGAGTAAATAGTTCAGGACTTTTTATTCGTCTTAAAGAAAGTTATGCGGAAGGTTTTTCGCCAATAAGTACCCTACCCGATGAATATTATGTATACGATAACAACAGTCATAGTCTTATTGGGCAAAACAGTGGCAGAAGATTTTCATTAGGACAAGAAGTAGAAGTAATTTTAAGAGAGGCAGTACCGATTACAGGAGGTATCTTATTAGAAATTGTTGGTGCGAAAAGATTTAAAAGACGAAATAATTTTCAACATAATCATAGGTTTAAAAAAGGGAAGCAACACATAAGGAATCAAGGGAATAGACGTGCAAGACATAATCATTAGGTTGATAATTTTTTCTTTTAGTTTTTTGTTTTTTATATTTCCATCATTTAGTGAAGAAAAGAATCCAGCTTGGTGGACAGCTCCTTTTGAAGATACATTAGAGAGTAGGAATACCATAAAGATGGGAGAAGTTTTCACATCTGGGTATGAAGCGATTCAAGATAAATATATAAATGTTGTAGATTTACCGTTTTTAATTTCTGAAAGTTTAAAACAATTAAGCTCAATAGATAAATTATTTAAGATATATATAGATGAAGAGAAGATAACTATTTTTTATGATAACAATAAAGAGAAAACATTAAGGATCAAGGGATCATCATCTCCAGATTACTGGGGAAAAGCAACCGCAGTTATTATTTCTGAAGGCAGAAGAGTTTCCAAAAAGATATCATCTATTGATATAGAAAGTCTTTATGAACTAGTATATAATAGTATATTATCTCACTTAGACAAAATATCCCGTTATCATTCGCCTACAAGAGCAAAAGATGAAAAGATTAATCATCATGGTTATGGTCGTATAGGAATAACTGTTCGTCCAGTTTTAGATGGTTTAGAAATAATAGATGTTGATTTAGATTACATTTGCCCATTACAGATAGGAGAAATTATTACCTATATAAATAATATACCTGTAAAAGATATGCAAACGAAAGATATAGAGGAATTATTTTCAGGAGAACCAGGAAGTACGATTTCAGTTAATTTACGTTATAAAGAACATCCAGTGATTTTAAAGAGGAAATATAGCCCTCCTCCAACCAGTAATTTATTTAAAGAAGTATCATCTAATATTTTTTTAATAAAGATAGCATCGTTTACATCTAATATATCAAACAAAATATATGAAGGTATTAAAGCACTTCCGTCTGAAGCAAAAGGTTTAGTTATAGATTTAAGAGGTAATCAAGGAGGTCTTCTTTCTGAAGCGGTAAAAGTTGCCGATCTTTTTATAAAAGATGGTATAATAACAGAAGTAAGAGGAAGATCTATAACATCTAAAGAATATTATCACTCCAACTCACAAGATATTTGGTTAAACAAGCCGATAGTTGTATTAATAGATGGTACCACAGCATCTGCAGCAGAGGTTTTTGCGTCAGCCATTCAAGATAATAAAAGAGGTTTAATTATTGGTTTTACCTCTTATGGCAAAGGTAGTGTTCAAACTGCGATACCATTACCGAACAAAGGAGAATTAATGCTTACGTGGGCAAATTTATACACGCCAAAAGGTAATGCTATAGAAAAAGAAGGTATACATCCCGATATATGTCTGTCTTCTAGAGAAAAGTGTCCAAGAGCAATCATAGAAAGTGATGAATATATTTTTTCTATAGCTACAAAAGCGATTAATTTATAATTTGGCATTAATATTGCATGAAAGATAGCAGTTAGATTTATTTTAATCCACTATTGGAGAAGGAAGATGAGTTTATATGGTATATTATCATGCAGTGCTACAGCTATGCTAGTTCAAAGCCACGCTTTAGAGAGAATAAGTAGCAATGTAGCAAATGTTCAAACAGTTGGTTACAAAGCGAACAACACATTATTTAAAACTCAGCTTTATCATTATATATCAGAGGATCAAGAATATTATACCGTAGGAGCGATTGACCGTAAGTATATAAGTTTACAAGGGAACATGACACCAACAAAATCAGATAGTGATTTAGCGATTAATGGCAATGGTTTCTTTTTAGTGAGAGAACGTTTTGGTACACCGAACAGTACAATGTTAACAAGGGCTGGTAATTTTGGCACTACGAATA
>CALXRE010000016.1 GCA_944390645.1 uncultured Alphaproteobacteria bacterium
GGTGTTAGGATACTTGAGAGGAGCTGCCCTTAGTACGAGAGGACCGGGGTGGACATATCTCTGGTGTACCAGTTGTTCTGCCAGGAGCATTGCTGGGTAGCTAAATATGGACGGGATAACCGCTGAAGGCATCTAAGCGGGAAGCCTCCCTCGAAACCAGGTATCCCCATTAAGGTCGTGGCAGACTACCACGTTGATAGGCTGGGGGTGTAAGTACAGCGATGTACTGAGCTGACCAGTACTAATAACCTGATTGACTTAAATAATCCAAGCGTGTGATCTAGATCATGCGGTAAGTTTTAAAGATTAAACATAAGATGCTCGTGCAAGGTCTGTTTATCTTCTCTGGTGGTTATAGCACAGGTGTCCCACCCGATCCCATTCCGAACTCGGTCGTTAAACCCTGTCGCGCTGATGGTACTTTGTCTTAAGACACGGGAGAGTAAGTCACTGCCAGAGATGATAAACAGACCAATCAGTTCTTTTTCTTACTCCCCTATATCAAAAACTGATTGAAACTTAATCCTTATTAACTATACTTAAAATAATCATCATGGAATTGCCCCGCTTAACCTAATTTAAGCGGGTGTTTTTTTTATAAAAAAAGTATTTTTTACTAGCTTTTTAAAGATTAATATTAGATTATGCGTAATAATAAAAAATTTTATAAATGTGATATGCGTATGTTTGCTAAAATTAAAGAAAAAATAGCTTCTTATTATTTAATTCAAAACTATAAGAAAATCTTCCCTTATATAAGACCTTATTGGTTTAGAGCTCTTTTAGCTATTTTAATTACTATACCTGTAGGATCTATGGATGCTGTGATAGCTTGGTCTTTAAAGCCTTATATGGATATTGTTCTAATTGAAAAAAGTGTCAGATCTGCCGCATATGTTCCTTTATTAATTATCGTTTTTAGTCTAACTCAGAGTTTCCTTAATTATGCAGCAACTTATTTAAATGGATGGGTAGGACGAAAAATAACTAATGATCTAAAAGATGATTTATATGTAAAACTTTTACAAAATGATGTTGCTTTTTTTGATAGATCTACTTCTGGAGATATCCAAATACGATTTAATTCTGATGCAGAATCAGCTTGTAGTGGTCTTATTAATAATATTAAAATTTTTGCTACTCGTTTTTTTTCATCGATAGCTTTAATTTGTGTTTTGTTCTATAACTCGTGGCAATTAACTATTGTTGCTCTTATATTTATGTTTGCAGCTTTTGTTCCTTTAGGAAAAATCAGAAAAAGAATAAAGGCATTGACTATGCAAAGCCTAACTGCAGGAGGAAATATTGCTACTCAATATAATGAGGCTTTTAATGGCAATAGAGTTATAACTTCTTATAATTTGCACGAACAACAACATAGAATATTTTCTTTCAATCAGAAAAATATTTTTAAGTTAAGTATGAAGATGATACAACGTACAGGACTTGTCTCTCCAATGATGCATTTTCTTATTTCTTCTGGTATTGCTGGCGTTGTATGGTTCGGTAGTTATTTGATCGTTACTGGTCAAATGACTGGAGGTAATTTCGTTTCTTTTATTGCTGCTCTTTTGATGCTTTATACTCCTATAAAAACAATTGGTAATAGTTATAACGCTTTACAAATGTCATTTTTAGCTATGGAACGAGTTTTTGAAATTCTTGAAAAAGTTCCATCTATAACCAATTCTCCAAATGCGATTCCTTTAGAAAAAATCAAAAAAAATATTGTTTTTAAAAATGTTTGTTTTGAATATATCCCAGGTAAAAGAGTACTAAATGATATAAATATCGATATTCCTGTTGGTCATATGATTGCTATTGTTGGTAATTCAGGAGGAGGAAAAACTACTTTTGTTAATCTTATCCCTCGTTTTTATGATGTAACTGCTGGCGAGATTTTAATTGATGGAATTAATATAAAAGATTTAGATTTATATTCTTTACGAGATAAAATTGCTATGGTTTTCCAGGATAATTTCTTATTCACTGGAACGATAAGAGAAAATATTTTATTAGGTAAAGAAAATGCAACAGAAGAAGAATTAAATGCTGCTATTAATGCTGCTTGCTTGAGAGAGTTTATAAATTCTCTAGATGCTGGAGTTGATACTCAAATAGGGGAGAGAGGTATTCTTTTATCTGGCGGACAAAAACAAAGAGTGGGAATAGCTAGAGCTTTTATAAAAAATGCACCAATTGTTATTCTAGATGAAGCTACTTCTGCTCTGGATAATAAATCTGAAGCCGTGGTTCAACAAGCTATAGATAACTTAATGAGAGATAGAACCGTTTTTGTTATTGCTCACCGTCTATCAACTGTTCGTAACGCTGATAAAATTATTGTTATAAACCAAGGAAAAATAGTTGAAGTAGGTTCTCATAAAGAACTCTTAGCTAAAGAAAACGGTATCTATAAATCTTTATATGATGCTCAGCTTAAAATATAATTATCTACTTTGATATTTTGCTAAAGCTGATGCTACGCATAATTCTTTATAAAGAATACTTTTTTCTGTAAATTCTTGAGATGCCTTTTCGGCTAATCCTAAAACAACAGACGTTACTCCTGATGGATGGTAAATTATGTTATTCTCTCCAACAATATCAGCAAGTTTCTTCGTTTGTTTACTAACGTCATAATGAGATGCAGCAATAAATCCTAATCCAATATAGCCATTTTCGTCCTTTTCTGGATTACCTGTTAAACCATCAGAAAATATTGCTAATTCTTCTTTTTGATTACAAGCCGCTAATGAACCACTATCCTCAATGATTATTCCATAGCGAGTAATACCATGTTTTTTGACAGATTCTTTAAATGCTATACCATGAATATCACCATGTGGTTTTCGATTCTGAATATAATCTCTGAACTCTTCCTCTGCAGCACTGAAAAAATTGCCCGTCTTTTTTACTGCTTGATGAAATTTATCCCAATCTTCCGAAGTATCATTTTTAATAGCTTCCATAAAAAGATCTCTATGATAAGAAGTCAAACCAAATTGCTTTTGAATCTTTTCTGATAATCCAAAGAATATACTAAATACTCTGAGATTTTCACTAGAAGTTACAATAGCTACGTGAATATCTGGATTGTTTTCCATTATATCTAAAAAATCTTCCCACCCAGAAATTGGTTTTTTTATCATTTTAGGAACAAATTCATTAATTGCTCGTACTTCAACATTCTTTACAATAGTATTATCTATATAATCTAATGAAAGAAATGGTTTACCACTTTCTCTTTCAATAAAAGAACCAATTTCTTCTGCTAATAATTTGTTTATAGGCTTACCTGCCATTGCGGCTTTGTATTCTTCAAAAGAAGAAAATTTCTTTCCTTGCTCACTTAATAAATATTTTCTTATGGCATCTTGTTGAATCGAATCTAGTGGTGAAATATAAGCTCTTACAGCTTCATCAATATCAAAGCTGTTTTCTGCTATGCTTTGATATTGCTCATCTCGTTCAGACTCTAAACCTAAAGCAGCCATAAGTACAGATTTAACAACAGTAAAATCAACTTCTAAATTTTTGCCGTCATTATCTACAAAAGTAGCATCAAAATCTAAAGCTACAAAAATCTTTTTACCTAGTAAACAGTTTATAGGAAGATATCTATTTATAAAAGCTATATTATCATCATCGTTTGAAGATAATCTAATAATTTCTGGAATATTTGGAGAAGAATACTTATTCATTTTACAAATCAACCCTAATAATGAATTTTTAAATAATTATAATATAGTCTATTTTATTGTCAACAATAAAGACGAAAAATAGCTTGCCAAATATTGTTTGATTATGTATCCTCCGCTACTCATTAACTTATGCCGCTGTGGCTCAGTGGTAGAGCACTCCCTTGGTAAGGGAGGGGTCGTGAGTCCGATTCTCACCAGCGGCACCATTTATCAGTTTCTGCCTATTAAATATATCAAAATAATATAAACAAAAGTTTTGATTAATATTTCAGTAATATTTGGTAATATATACTTTATAAATTAGTCTTAGCATCTTGATAAAAGGAAGCCTCTTCCCCAAATTTGCTTCCCTATATCAAGAGCTTGGATTAAATTTTCTTAGCAAGCTCCACTATCTTTATTAAATTAATTTAATCTTTGATAAAGGAGGTATTATGATAAAATTTATAAATATGTTCTTTTCTTTTAAAGGATGTATGACAAGAACAGAGTATTGGCTTGCTTTAATACCTATTTTAATAGTTGCAAATATTTTAGGTTATTATATTGGCTATGATGATTTAGCTCTAGAAACAAAAAATTCAATAGGTCTTTTTATCTGCTTAATTATTTCTATTTTACTTATACTTTCAAAAACTTTTATTGTTGCAAAACGTTTAGCTGATATAGGGATACCAAAAGCCTGGAGTATAATTACAATTATTCCTCTTATCGGAGATGTGTTATCTTTATTAGTTGGGCTGATCCCTTCTAAAAAGTTAGTAAGATAAAAAAGTAATTGACATCTTTTTTATAATTATGTAGTAAATCATCGCATCGTGATAATATTTCTCTGATGGGGGAGAAGAGAAATGAATGATTTGCAAAGTCTTTGCGGTGAGGCTTATCTTAAATACTATTATCGTAACCTTTACAAAAAACAGAATTATGATGAGACTAAAGGTACAGGACTAAAACAAATTGACTGGAAAAAGAAAAAGTATGCAGATATGCATGCTTTTTTTGATTCTTTAGGTATAGATATACATGATTTTTTAGAAGCTTCAGAAAATAGTAATATAAACAAAGATTCTGTTTCTCGTCGTATCGATCAAAATAATCCTCCCGTTATAAAAACGGTTATTATGGATTGGGATGGTACAATAGGAAACTATTATGAAAAATTTGCAGAAACCTTAAATGTTTTTTTAAACCATATTGCCATTACTAGGAATATAAATAATCGTTTTGAGCTTGAAGATATTTTAAAAGATCAAGTAAAAAAAGATGATGAAGTAGGAAGGCTTCTTTTTTCTAAAGATGGTTGTAGACAGATTCTATCTCAGTATTATTCAGGAGATTCTTATCAAGAACCAACAAAAGGATTTTTTAAAGCTATAGATGAATATTTTCTTGATCAAATATTAGTTAATATGCAAAAGCAAATGTATTCAGATACATATGAAGATGCGAAATTGATGATAGAACATCTTAATTATAATAAAGTTCCAATAATTGTTCATACAGATTCTCCTTTAGCAGAATTTATTCAAAAACTACAAAGCACAGATTTAATTAAATTTGCAACTGTTGATGGTAAGATAGTTGTTACTAAGTCTGTTTTTTCTGGTCTTTCTATTAATTCTAATATAAATGTTGATGACCAATACACTGCTCCATACGTAGAGGCTTTAGAAAGAGCCGGTATATTTGTTATTTTAAATAATAAAGATGAAGCAAAACCTAATGCTACACCATTTAATAGAATTAAATATCGTATGGCAATGAAGGGGTATGAAGTCAAGTCTACAGAGACTTTAGTTATAGGAGATCATTTACGTAAAGATGGTATGTTTGCAAAGAATATAGGTTCATATTTTGCCTGGCCAGGACAATTAACAGTAATGTCTCCTTTAGCTGTAGCTATGAATAGAGTTTCTGCAGGAGGGTGGGATAAATTTAAGAATCGTTTTTTAGCTCAACTTAATCAACTTTTAAACATGGAATTAATTACTTCAGAAGATAGAAAAGATTTTATTTCACGTATGAGTATTTGTCATGATTATTCTCAGCTTTATTCTTCTGAAGCAAAGTTTTTTACCTTTAAAGCACCAGAAAAAACATTTTGTATGCAAGGTTTATATAATATTTCTTCACTTTGCACAGTAAAAGAAATATATGATAGACAAAGGATATTAGGGTAAAAGTTATAGCCTATCCATTATTTCTTTTTCTTTTCCGATAAGTACCATAGCATTTTTTAGGGCACTATAATAATTACCACAAAGAATATCTTGGCTTATAGCATCAATAAAAGGTAGTAGGCTTGGTGCGGCTAGAGTTATTCCTTTTATTTCTTGAAAATATTTTTCTTGCATTTGAGCTAAGTTTTTTTCTAAGTACATTTCTTGAATGATATAATATACCCGTTTACAAGGAGTGTTTGTTTCTTCTGGCATCATAACGAATTTTTCACGTAATATAGGAACGTTTCCTTCAATGTAAAAACGAGTTCTTTCTTTATCATTTGTAATTAAAGCATTACC
>CALXRE010000017.1 GCA_944390645.1 uncultured Alphaproteobacteria bacterium
TATACCTAAACCACTCTTTATTAGTCCACTCCTTAGTGAACCTGCTTCTGTTACTCCTATGTGAAGTGGATAGTCACATTTCGAGGATAGTTCCCTATATGCTGATATCATCGTCTTAACATCTGAAGATTTTACACTAAGCTTAAAATTAAAAAAATCTTCGTCTTCTAACATCTTTACTTGTCTTAACGCACTCTCTACCATCGCGGCTGAACTCGGTTCCTTGTACTTCTCTAAGATGTCCTTTTCTAAACTACCTCCGTTTATGCCTATTCTTATGGAACAATTATTCGCTTTAGCTGCTTTGAGTACTTCCTTAACCCGTTCTCTTCCTCCTATATTCCCTGGATTGATACGAAGACATGATGCTCCTGAATCTGCCGCCTCTATCGCTCTCTTATAATTAAAATGAATATCTGCAACTAGAGGAACATGTATCTCTTTCTTTATCTCTTTTATTGCTAATGCTGATTCTTTATCCATACAAGAACAACGAACTATATCAACTCCAACTTCTTCCATACTTAGTATCTGTGATATCGTCGCTTTGATATCCGATGTCGGTGTGTTAGTCATCGATTGAACAGATATTGGAGAACCTCCTCCAACGGCTACATCTCCAACATATATTTTACGCGTTCTTCTTCTCTTTATCGGTATAGAATCTATATCCATATCCTATTACCTTAATAATAAAGCTTCTGCATCAAGTAAAACTCCACTCCTAATACTACCTTTCGGTCCTATCGGAGCTATCTTCTCTCCGTCAACATAAATATCTAAGCCTCCTGCATTTCCTGTCCGAAGAAGTAAACCTTCTTCTTCTGGAACATAATATTTATCTCCTTTGGCTAAAACTCTTGATACTATATTATCACTATCTTTAGATATCTGAACCCATGTCTCACTGTTCGCTATAATAACTACTCTAGATGATGGGGAAGGGGTTGCTTCTGGTTGAGAAACATCTTCTTCTTTAGCTCCTGATGCTTTATCTACCGAAGAATCTGATGAAACTCTCTCTTCTTCTATTAAAGGTTCTCCTTTTAATCCTTGTTCTGAAATTTCTGAAACAGATGTTCCTATATTCGAAATCTCTGGAGCTTCTTTTGGCAATGATTGCTTTTCTGATGGAATAATATCTTCTTTTACACTTATCTCTACTGGTACTTCCTCTGTTACGGTTGATGTATCTACTGTCTCAGATAATGTTGTTTCATCCTCATAAGAAGAAAAAATACTCCATAAACCATACCCAATTAAAAATAAAACAATCGCTATAACTATTTCTTTTCGACCAGGATGACTACCTTCTTCCTCGGGCTCCATAACTGAAAGAGTTATCTTTTGACCAATACCTGAAGCCTCTTCTCTAAAACGATCATAAATAACATTTGAGTCTAAACCTAAAAAAGAAGCATAGGTACGAACAAAACCTGATGCATATGTCGCTCCCGGTAAATCTTGAAAATCTCCATTCTCTATCGCTTCTAAATATTGCGCCCTTATTCTTATCTTATCGGCTACTTCTTCTATTTTTAACTTCTTGCTTATACGAGCCTTCTTTATAATTTCTCCTACTGTCTCGTATTCCTCTTCTTTCTCTTCAATTGTAGATGATTCCTTAAAGCTTCCTTTTTCCATATTTCTTAACCTTCCAATAATTTCCTTCTTTTTGAAATCTCTGTAACAGAGGCTTCAACTAAATTCTCTATTATCTCTGCCGCTGGCATCTCTCTGTCTATTAATCCAACACTTTGTCCTGCCATAACAGAGCCATTCTCAACATCTCCATCTATTGCCGCTCTCTTTAATGCTCCAACCCAAAAATGTTCTATCTCATCTTGAACTGCTTTCGCATCAATCTCTCCTCTCTCAAAACGAGAAATCGCTTCTTTTTGAGCCTCAATAAAATGTTTCGTTCCTTCGTTGCTTAGAGCCCTTACTGAAATAACAGGAAAACGTGGATCTATCTGTATCATAGGCATCGCATCCCTAGAGTGCGCTCTAATAAATGCTTTCTTAAAATTCGGATGCGCTATACATTCTGTCGCACAAACAAAACGACTCCCTATTTGACAACCTGAAGCTCCCATCTCTAAAAATGAAACTAATGCTCCAGCTGTGCCTACTCCTCCTGCTACAAAAATCGGAACTTCTGTTATATGGGGTATAATCTCTTGGGCTAAAATTAATGTCGAAACTGGTCCTATATGTCCCCCTGATTCTGAACCCTCTATCAAAAGTGCATCAGAACCTGCGCGAATTAATTTCTTACCTAAAGCTACGGTAGGGGCAAAACAAATTACCTTTATTCCTGCATCTTTTACTTTCTTTATATCTTTTGAACTAGGAACCCCTCCTGCAAAAACTATATGCGTAACTTTCTCTTCTATACATACGTCTAACATCTCTTCTAGTTGTCTGTGCATTGTAATGATATTTACCCCAAAGGGCTTGGAGGTCATCATTCGAACCGCTTGTATCTCTCCTCGTAAAATATCTGGTTTCATTCCTCCTGATGCAATAATACCAAAACCTCCTCCATTCGATATCGCTGAAACCAAATGTCTCTCTGAGAGCCAAGACATCGCTCCTCCCATAATCGCGTACTTAGTCCCTAGAAAATCTTTACCTCTTGACCACATCCTATCTAGTGCTTCGTAATTGTTCTTGGAAAAAAAGGTAAAATTTTCCCAAAACTCTTTACTTCGGCGCATGCACTCTTCATAAGAGGGAATTTCTGGAAATGATGGAAATGTTGGTAATGAGTGTGCTTGAAGTTGCTTTATTTTATCAACTATCTTAGATGACACGTTCTTTGTAACCATCTTACGATATTTACCTTCTTGAGAAGACATTTCTACCTCTTTACTTAATATAAATTAATAATCTGTTTGCTATTGATACTCTTTTGTCGCCTTAACTGCAAGATTATCTTTCATAAAACTGCTGCTAAGGTAAGAACAGATACTTCTTTTGCTCCTGTCTTCATTAATTCATCTACACAAGAGTCTACAGTCGAACCTGTCGTTATAACATCATCTATTAAAACTAATCTTTTCCCTATAACATCTTCTGGATGCGATACTTTAAATACTCCTTTTACATTCTCTTTACGATCGTGTCCGTTAAATTCTCCTTGAGATCTAGTAAATTTCTTCCTAATTAATGAATCAGCTAAAAATTTAATCCCGCTTATTCTAGATATCTCCTTTGCTAAAAGGTTTGATTGATTATACTTTCTTTGAATTAAACGAAAACGATGTAATGGAACAGGAATAAGTCCATCCGCTTCTTCTAATAAATCTTTGCCACACTTTAACATAAACATAGACAGTAAAGGTATTCCTATAGTTTTATCTCCGTGCTTTAAAGGTAATATAAGTTTCTTAGAATGTTCATCATAAGAAAGGGAAAATCTGTATTTAGATGCTTTTAGTCTATGATTATTGCAATATGAACATATTTTCCATTGTTCTCTTCCATCTCTTAAAGGGCGTCCACATCTCTCACATACCGGCGAAGATATAAAAGTAAGATGAGAAAAACACTCTGAACAAAGACCTCCTTGTTCGCTTATTATCGCATTACATGAAATACATTGGGGTGGAAAAATTATATCCGTTAGATGTTTTGAAATTAATTTTAGTTTTTTATTCATTTCTTTTTCTTATTCTATAATATTCCCTTATAATTTATATCTTATAAAATTTAAAGGCTTATTTATGAATTTTTTCCTTTATATGTCCTCCTTAATACTTATCTTTCCTTTGTTGGCTTGTTCATAAAATAATCTTGATAAAAAATATTCATAAAAAGTTAGCTTTTTCTGCTGCTTTAGTCGTTGATTAATTTTTAAATAAAAATTTCCCTGCTATTCATTTGAATTAGCTGATGATGCTGGCTTAGGTACGATCGATTATTATTAAAATATAAAAAAGCTAAAAGAGAAAAAGCTCATCGGAATTTTTCTCCTACATAACAGCTAATATAAAAGCTGAAACGCTAAAACGCAAATTTTAGAACAAACTCCAATAAAAATAGGAGTTAAACATCTTTTTGTAATTTAGAACAAACACTTTGTATTAAAATTTCTTTTTCAAAAGGATTATGTCCAGTCTTTGCTGAATTATTCGTGTTCTTCCTCAGTTGTTCTGTAAATTCATATAATTCTTCAGGAGCCATCTCCGATATCTTCTTATTCACTCCACTATTAGGCTGCATTTCTGCTTTTGAAATAATTTCTGCTATAATCTTTCTCGGAGAAATTTTCTTTTTCTCGCTTTCTTTAGGAGAATCTGCATCAATAATTTCTGTCTCATTTTCTACATGTATCTTTGTCTCTTTTGATAGCGTACTAGTTGTTCCTGAGACAATGGTACCATCGATATTCTCTGCAGTAAAAACTCTTTTTCCCATGAAGCTAGCCCTTTCTTAAACAAAAAATTTTATATATTTACTATAACATAAAAAAACGTTTTGTCAATATTGTTGGATAAATCTTATTTGCCGCCATTGTTATTCTCTGCAACATTGTAGTTCATATTAACTTTTTTGCACTCAATTATAAATTTTTTTAATTCTGCTCCCTTTAATTTGTTGGAGAGCATAAACCTACCTTTCCCCAAAGGATTTACTTTTTTCCCGTTTTTTATTACTTCAAAATGAAGATGCGGTCCTGTCGAACGACCAGTGTTTCCTGAAAAAGCTATAATCTGTCCTTGTTTAACAAAATCTCCTACTTTTAAAGCTCTATTATAGCCGTTTAAATGAGCATAAGCAGTGGAATACCCATTCGTATGTTTCATTTGAACATATTTACCATATCCTCCTCTGTTACCCATAAAGGTAATCTCTCCATCTGCTGCAGCTCCAACAGGTGTACCTATAGGGGTCGCATAGTCTACTCCCCAATGTGTTGTCGTATATAAGAGAATAGGGTGACGACGTTTCCCAAACCGAGAGCTTATCCTTTTTTTGCCAACTGGCCAGACATTCATAGCTCTTTGTACTCCATTACCATTTTCATCATAATAGTCCCATATACCTTTACGATTCTTATAGTAATACCGGTTGTACGTTTTTCCTCCCGTTTCAATACTAGCAAATAAAAGTTTGCTACCTCCTATATCTTTACCTTCATCATTAAAACGTTGTTCAAATACAGCTTCAAAAGTGTCTCCATCTTTTATGTCTCTTTTAAAGTTTATTTTATCATTAAAGGCTTGAATTATTTGCCTCGTAATACTTGATGGTATACCAAGTTTTTCAGCTGAATCACTAAAGGAAATTTCTATTTCTCCTGCAACAGTAGATTTACGAATCTCTATTTTTGCTTCTTTGGTTGTGGGTATGTAATTGCCACTATCATCTCTAACGGCAGAAAATTTATCACCATTGCGATTCGTAAGAGTAACACTATATAAATTTTCTCCTTTTATTATTTTAACTTCTTGTCCTGGACGAAGAGTCCTAACATTATAAATATCGTCTATTGCTAAGCTGGCTCTGTTTGCTTCCATACCTGTTGCTCCAGCTCTTTTTAATAGCGAGATTAAAGATTCTCCTGACTTTAATTTGTAAGTTTTTTCTTTCCCGTGTTGTGAGGAGGAAGGATTTAGAGTGATTGTTCTACTTTCTGTTTGTAAAGAGCTTTCTTCTAATTTACTTTCATCTGGCTCAACTGGTGCCGAGGAGGTAAGGGCGGCTAGAGTCTTTGCTGCAAAAGATATGTTATCTTGTGGTGTTTCTGTAGATGTTTGAACAGGTACTGTATCTTCTGCTATATCAACAACATCTTTTTCTTGCTCAGAAAAAGAATTAGAAGATGGATAATCATCAGAGGAAGGAGTAAAAATAAAAGCAGATATAAAACCTAGAAATCCTCCTGCTATTAAAATCTTTATCAATGCTTGTTTTGGGGCATCTGGAGATGTGTGGTTATTACACGAAACATCTATATCAGTTTCGGTATTTGTGAAAAAAGATGAAGAAACCTTATGTTGATCTGTATCTTGTGTATCCATAAATTACTCGTAATGACCTATTCAAGATAGATAAGTAAAACATATAAGCGTAAAAAATATATTAATTCACTCAATTTTACTTAATTTTTTTGAAAAGATATATTCTTTTTTTGATGATTAAAAGTCTTTTTTTTACCTTTTAAGTTTATCAATAACTTGTATAACTTCTTCTTTTAAAACAGAAGAAAAAATACCTACTTCTGCTTCGGCGGTTGGTAAAATAAAAGTAATTTTATTATGAGTTGTTTTTTTGTCGTGAAACATTGCTTCATAGATACTATTTGAAGAAATATTCTCTGGTATCTTGTATTCAAGATTATAAAAGCTTAAAAGCTTTAATGCTTCGTCTTTATATTCTTCAGAAATAAGCTTCTTTTGTGCGGATAAAAGAAAAGCTCCTTTAAGTCCTATCGCTACGGCTTCTCCATGTGTGTAATATGTATAGTTTGTTACGTTTTCTAAGGCATGACCAAATGTATGTCCAAGATTTAAAATGGCTCGTAACCCTTTTTCTTTCTCATCTTGATTTATTATTGAGGCTTTTAAAATGGCGCAGATCCGAATAAGTTCTATCATGCTTTTAGGGTCTCTTGATAAAATATTCTCTTTGTTAGTTTGTAGGTATTTAATCAAGTCTTTATCAATTAAAGAATTACAGCTTTTTGCTAAAAATGCATACTTTAAAATTTCTGCAAGTCCTGTCTTTAATTCTCTTTCTGGTAAAGTACGAAGGGTAGACACGTCGGTTATAATGGCTCTAGGATGATAAAATGTTCCAAGCATATTTTTACCTTCTGGTAAGTTTATTGCTACTTTACCTCCTATTGAAGAGTCAACCATCGAAAGTAAAGTCGTTGGAACTTGAATAAAGTTTATTCCTCTTTCGTATGTTGAGGCTACAAATCCTGATATATCTCCTACTACGCCTCCTCCAAGTGCAATTATTGTATCTATTCGTTCAATTTTCTTTTGAGCCGCGAAAGAACAAATAAGAGCAAAATTATTTAAATTCTTACTTTCTTCTCCTGCAACTAAAGTAAATAGTGAGAAAGGTTTGGAAAGCTTATTTGTAAAAGACTTAAGATATAAATCTGAAACATTTTGATCTGTAATAATTAAATATTTTGAACTTGAGGAAAAATCCAAAAGAAGTTCTGATACCCTAGAAAAAAGATCTTCTCCAATGATTATTGGATAGCTAAAAGCAGAACTACTTGGAATTTTAACCTCAAGATGTTCTATCATTTAATATCTTACCTTTTGTCGGGCATTTTGGTAAATGCTCAAAGAATTTAAAAGATGCTGAAATTCTTCTAAATGTAAAGATTGAGCGCCATCACAAAGCGCGCATTCTGGACAATTGTGAACTTCTATTAGTAAAGCATCTACATTTGCTATTACTCCCATACAAGATAATGGTTCAATAAAATCTCTTCGTCCAGAACCATGACTGGGATCCATGCATAAAGGTAAATGAGTGAGCTGTTTCATAGCTAAAAGAGCATTTATATCCATTACATTACGGTAATATTTATTGTCTGCACCGCTAATGCCTCGTTCACAAAGAATAATTCTATCGTTACCTCGGGAATAAATATATTCTGCTGCTGACAACCATGTGTCTAAATTATCAGACATACCTTGTTTTAATAGGATTGGTTTTCCACAAGTACCCAAATCTTTTAAAAGCTCAAAATTCTGAGAATTGCGAGCTCCAACTTGAATAATGTCAACATATTCTATAAAATCAGATAGGTAGCGACTGTCTGTAAGCTCTGTAACAAACAACATACCATATTTATCGGCTACTTCTCTTCCTATTTTTAAACCGTCAACTCCTAAACCTTGAAAACTATAAGCAGAAGTTCGTGGCTTAAAAGCACCTCCTCGCATTACTTTTATTCCCATGGAACTTAAAGCTTTACCTATAGCATCTGTTTGTTCATAAGATTCTATTGCACAAGGTCCCGCCATAACAACTAAA
This sequence comes from uncultured Alphaproteobacteria bacterium, assembly GCA_944390645.1. Lineage (GTDB taxonomy): Bacteria > Pseudomonadota > Alphaproteobacteria > CACZRW01 > CACZRW01 > RGIG5556. The sequence goes on from CALXRE010000017.1 coordinate 8,014, forward strand.
GAACCATCTCCGAATGTAACATCTCCTACTTTGAAGACGCTTTTTGTCTTTTTATAGTTTACAGATGTTAAGAAATAATCTTTAGTATATATCTTATCTACTCCTGGAAGTTTTGATAGTTCTGAAAGATTAAGCTTTTGTTCTCTACCTCTACCTAAAACAGATATCGCAGCATTGTCTTCGTTTTTAAAAAGTTTTGCTTCACAACCATTAATAGTTACATATTCGACAACGGAAGAAATATCTCCGTCTGTCAAATTTTTCATTTTGATTAACATACTTTATCCTTTCTACAGTTTGCTAAAACTGTTAGGAGAATAATAAAAAAAGCCCTTTTTGGCAATATTTTTTTACTATTTTATATAATTTTTAGTTTTTGAGATGCTTCGTATAAAGTTACTGCAGCAGCATTAGAAACGTTTAGACTCTCCATACGAGAACTTATTGGTAATTTTGCTAAAAAATCACAATTTTGCATTGTTAGTTTTCTCATTCCATCACCTTCAGAACCAAAAATGAAAACACATTTATTAGGTAAATTAAGAGAAGAAAGGTTTATTCCTGCACTTCCATCCATGCCTACGGTCCAAAAAGAGTGATTTTTTAAAATTTCTAACGCTCTGACTAAATTTACGGTACGAATTAAAGGAACAATTTCTAAGGCGCCACAAGCTGCTTTGGCGAGGGTTCCTGTTTCTTTAGGAGCATTTTTATCAGGAATAATAAGAGCATCCGCGCCAAAAGCTGCAGCAGATCTTAAAACTGCACCTATATTATGAGGATCTGTTACCTGGTCTAAAGCAACAATAATGCTTTTATCTTTCGAGTCTCCCAAGCGAGCAATGTCTTCTATATCTAATTCTTGTAAAGGTTTGACTTCTAAAGCGATACCTTGATGAACCGCTCCAGGAGGTAAAAGTTTTTCTAAATCCTCTTTGTTAAGTCTTGAAAAAAACAGCTCAGAAGGGATTTTAATTTCTTCGTTATAGTCTTTGGAAAGTAAAAGGCGAATCTTATTTCGCTCAGGATTATGAATAGCAGCTTCGACAGCATGTCGTCCATATAAAAATAGCTCCCCTTTTTGAGTTTTGTTATGATTTTTTTTCATTGTTGTTTGTTCCTATTTTATTGTTTTATAACAATCGTTTATTCTCAAAAAAGGTGATTTTAAAAAATTTTTTTAAGAGTGACATCTTCTTTTAGTATTGACAAGTTTTTTTAAAAATAGATATTTCTTTGCTCTCTGT
>CALXRE010000018.1 GCA_944390645.1 uncultured Alphaproteobacteria bacterium
CTTCCGTAACCGCAAAACCTGCCCAACCATAAAGGTTTACATCCGCCTTAACTGATGGATTACGACCAACGGTATTAATAACAGATACCCATATATTCGCAACCCCTAATGAAGCGCCAATCATACTTAAAGCACAAAGACCAACTCCTATGTACTTGGCTCCTTCTGCAATAAATTTATAAGCTTCAGCTTCCATTTTATTTCCCTTCCTAAAAAATAAATAACAAACAATTAATGCTCGTGTAGAGCTTCACCAAGGTATATACAAGACAAAACTGTAAATATATATGCCTGTAATAAACCTATTCCTATTTCGAATAGAACTATAAGACAGTCGAAAAAGAGTGGTAAAATACCTCCAATCCCAAGCATAACAACAAAACCAGCTATAACTTTCAGCATAACATGACCTACTGTCATATTGGCAGCAAGACGAACTGTTAAACTGAATGGCTTTGCTAAAAACGAAATAATTTCGATAGGCACAAGAACCGGTATCGCAATTAATGGGGAGCCTGATGGTGCAAATGTATGCAACCAACCCCACCCCTTTTTACGTATACCAACCACTATATTTAGTAAAAACGCTATTAATGCTAATGTTCCTACCGCCGAAACATGGCTGGTAAATGTAAAAGAATAGGGTAATAAGCCTAACATATTACCAAACATAACAAAAATAAATATCGAAAAAATAAATGGAAAATATTTACGTCCCTCTGGTCCTATATTCTCCTTTACTATACCTGCAACAAACTCATATAAAACTTCTACTACCGATTGCATGGTCCCTGGAATCAACGAACGACGACGCATCGATAAAACTATAAATAATGTACTTAAAACAACGGCTAACGTCATAAATAAAGCCGAATTCGTAAAAGAAATATCATAACCATCTATCTCTAATGGAATTAACGGCTTGATATTAAATTGTTCCATAGGACTAGACAACAGACCACCTCTTTATTCTTGTTTCCCATCGCTCATCTTTACATGAGCTCTTTCCTTGCTTTGCATACTATTTGCTGTTCGATACACATTTAAAAATCCTGCTATCGAACCCAATATTAAAAAAATAACTAAAAACCATGGCTTCGTAGATAATAATTCATCAAAAACTAAACCTATACCTGCTCCAACAACTACTCCTCCTAAAAGCTCTGTCGCAAGCCTAACTCCTAAACCCCAACCAGAAGAAAAACTAATATCAAACTTCTTCTTCGCAGGCTTGTTAACCTCGCGATTTACTCGCTCTATCTTATCCTCAAAGGCTTTGAGCTCTTTTTCTTCGCTTTTCGACAAACCTTTTGCTCCTTTAGTTTAATAAACCTCAAGCAACGCTAAGATACGGACTAGCCTACTTTATGTCAAGCAAGCTTATTATTTTTTTTCACCTTTTTTTATCAAATCATCTAATCTAGAAAATAATCTAGAACCTCCTGCTCCAAAATCAACTTGCTCTTTCCCTGAAGAAGAAACTATAACAACCGTAGGCGTTCCTTGAATCGAAAATTCAACTGAATCTTTATCCCTCTTCTCTAACATCGCTTTTAAAAGCGCTTTGTTCTCTAAACACTTATCTGCTTCCTCTGATGATAAACCTCCTAATGATGCATAAGACTTTAATATCTCTGCATAGTTAGGAGAAAAACCCCATTGCCCTTGTGTCGAAAAAACCGTATCTATAAACTGCCAATACGTCTTCTCTGGCATACAATGAGATATCATCGAAGCTGCCGCAGCTCTCATCTCTAAAGGAAAATCTGAAAAATAAAGCCCTATCTTACCCGTATCCGCATATCTCTTCTTAAGCTCAGGAAATATCTTTTCATGAAAAACCGCACAATGTGAACAGGTAAAAGAAGAAAATATATACACAGATAACGGAGAATTCGGATCACCTAAATACCTCTTTTTAACTAAACTTTGTATCTCCTTTGAATTAACTTCTTCTGGCTCCGCAGCTATCGCTGAACTCGCTCCTATTTGTAATTGATGTTCTTTAATATCTTGAACTAAAAAACCTATAAATAAAATTGCTGCAATAAAAATTGCTGTCATAACACCTAATATCAATTTCATTATTCTTCTTCTCCTTTAATCTTCTTCCTTCGATGTTCCTATAATCGTTTTTCCTAATCTTGCCAAGCTCTCTTGAAGTCCCTCATCTTCTACTGCATAAATTATTTCTTTAAACTTTTCGCTCAATTCTACTTCTTTTTCCTCTTTTCCCTTAATTCTTCCTTCTTCTACTATATTTCTAAATAATTCTTGCTTTATCTTTATATCATTTACTGCTCTATAACCAAAAAAAGTATTTATCCTCTCTAATACGTACTGCTTATTATGAATAAGCTCTGTCGCAAAAGCTCCTCCTGAAACTAAAACATGTAATGTCGCTCCCTCCCTTTTGCCTTTAGAAAAAACTAACTTCAACGGCTTTACATTCCTTGATAGCTTATTCCCTATAATCCCTTCCCAATTAACTATAATATCTATATCACTGAAACCCTTCTTTCCTAATATCGGCTTCGCTATCTTCCTTACTTCAAAACCTAATGACGACATATAATTACGTCGCCCTCTTCTTTCTCCTTCCATACCTTAATAGCCCTTCGATATGATAAAATCCTTATAACAACCTCTTTGTATCGCTTCCCTTGCTAATAAAACAAGCTGATTAATGTAATAAAGATTATGCCAAATTAAAAGTGTACTACCTAAAAGCTCTCTTGCAACCGTAAGATGATGTAAATACGAACGGCTATAACTATGACAAACTGGACAGGAACAACCTTTCATAAGAGGAGATGAATCTGAAAAATATTTCTTATTATGCATGTCTTCTTCTCCTGAATCCGTAAGTGCTATACCAGAAAGTCCTTTATTCGAAGCTATGTCCGTAATTATTATATCTATTCCTGAGGATATACTCGATAATATTTCTTCTACACTATTCAGACCTAAAATCCCACAAGGCTTATCTTCTGGCAATCTCATCGTACTCGAAAACACTGCATTTAACCAAGCCCTCCTATTCTCTCCTGGAAGTGGTGGTGCTTGTAAAAAACCTTCTGGCTTTAACGGAACCGTAAGCTTTACTGAACTCTCTCTTAAATCTGCATATGCTCCTCCTGTAATTATTCCAAAAAAAGCTTTACTGGATATTGAAGCAATCTTCTCTCTCGCTCTACGATTCCATCTCGCCGTACGACGCAAAAGCTTACCTATCTTCATCCTGTTCCCTTTTAATGCCGCCTCCTCATACAATCCCGTAATAATATCTGAACCCATCTGTTCTTGAATAATTACTGAACTCTCTGGCGTAAGCTTGTGCCGGCTTCCATCAATATAAGATGCAAAAAATAATCCTTCTTCTCTTGCTTTGTTGTAAACTTTACTACTGTAAATACCCGTGCTTCCCGAATCGCTAAAAATTATCCCTTCCCAGCCCGTAAATTTACTTATTCCTCCTTCTTTAGTAATTGTCTCTAATCCCGGTCTCATTAATAACCTATATGTATCTGTAAAAAGAATATCTATCCCTGTTTCTTTCACAGAATCCGGAAACATCGCTGGAACCGAAAGACCTCTGCTTTGGGGAATAAATAATGGTGTAATGCTCTCCTTCCCTCCTATTTTAAGTCTTCCTGTACGGGCTTTGTCGTCTTTAGCTTTTATCTCAAACTTTAACATGCTATTCTTTTTTCCTATATTTTGTTTATCTTATTAAAGGCGTTCCTTATGGATTATGATACTCTTTTTAAACAAGCTTTAGAGCTACACCAAAACGGAGAGCTTGATAAAGCTGAAATAATATACAGACAAATTTTAGAAACCGCACCAGAAAATACTCAAGCAATGCATTTTTTAGCTATGCTCGCTGTCTCTAAAGGCGCTTATGATGAAGCTATCGACTTACTTTATAAAGCTATTGCAAAAAATAAAAAAATCGCTCCTTATCATTTTAACCTTGCAATGGCTCTACAAGGAAAAGGTTTCTATAATCAAGCCGTAGATGAATATAAAACTGCTCTAAAATTAGATCCTTCTTTCTCTCCTGAAGCTTATAATAACATTGCTAACATCTATAAAATAAAAGGAGACCTTAAAACTGCTAAAAAAGCTTACAAAGATGCTATCAAAGCTGACGAAAAAGCTTTCTATGCTTATAATGGTTTAGGTCTTTTGTTACGTGAAGAAAAAAATAATGCCGAAGCTATGGAATATTTTCGTATGGCTTGTGATATTGCTCCTCAATTCCCTGATTCTTTAGCAAATCTAGCTACTTCTCTACGAATGGAAGAACGATATACTGAAGCTTTGATGTATTATGATCAAGCTTTAGTTTATGCTGATGATTTTACTGCCTCTCGAATATATAACAGCAAAGCTATAACTTTAGAACTTCTTGGAAAAGAAAACGAAGCCTTGGAGGCTTATCAAAAAGCTATTGAGAAAGATGATAAATTCGCTGATCCTTATGCTCATGCTGGAAGTATCTTTCTTAATCGTGAAGAACTTAAAAATGCTGAATCTATGTTACGAAAAGCTACCTCTTTGGACGATACCTTAGAAGATGCTTTCCTAAATCTGGGAGTCGTACTTTATAAAAGCGGTCTTTATATGGAAGCAATGGAAAATTACCGTAAAGCTGTCCTTTTAAACCCAAAAAATCCAGAAGTTTGCAATAATCTCGCAATCGCTGTACATGCTACAGGAGATCTAGAAGAAGCTGCAGGATTATGTTTCAATGTCATCGCTATAGATCCAAAATTTACCCCTGTACACAATAACTTGGCAAATATATTAAATGATCTCTTCTTAAAAAATAAAGAAAATGCTATCGAAATCGCAAAAGCTTGGCTAAAACACGTTCCTAATAATCCTATCGCTCACCATACTCTCGCTGCTTTTACTAATGACAAAAACTTAACTAAAGCTGGAGAAGAATACATTAAAAATTTGTTCGATGGATTCGCTGATACCTTTGATAAACATCTTTCTAAACTAAATTATCAAGTCCCTAATCTCTTGGAAGAAAAACTTAAATCTAAAGGAAAAATTTATGATAATGTTTTGGACTTGGGTTGTGGAACAGGTCTATCTGGTAAAAATATACGCTCTTTTGCAAAAAAACTTACTGGCGTAGATATTTCTCCTAAAATGCTCGCAAAAGCTAAAAAACTTCAAATTTATGATGCCTTACAAAATACAGAAATAAACTTATTTTTAAAAAATAAACATGATCTTTTTGACCTAATAATCGCTGGAGACGTCATGGAGTATTTTGGAGACTTGGCTGAAACTTTAAACCTAATCCATAATGCTCTAATTAAAAACGGAAGCCTGATATTTACAGTAGAAGAAAATCCAAATCAAAATACATATGAAATTAAACCTTGTGGCCGTTTCGCTCATGGGCAAAAATATATTGAAAAAATCCTTAACGATTCAAAATTTAAAAATATCGAAATAAATCAAATTGTCCTTCGACAAGAAAACTCCGAAAATGTAAATGGTTTAATGATTTTTGCTTCTAAATAATTTTTAATTCTTTAAAATATGCTCAAAATATCCTCTAAAAAAGCCCTCTATGCTAAGAGGGCTTTTTATTTTTTTTAAACATCTAAGTTGACTACATTTAATGCATTGTCTTGTATAAAATCTCTCCTCGGCTCTACAACATCTCCCATCAAAGTCGAAAAAATCTCTTCCGCTTTATCAAAATGATTTATCTTAACTTGTAAAAGACTCCTTGAATTAGGATCTAAGGTCGTCTCACAAAGCTGCTCAGGATTCATCTCCCCTAAACCTTTATACCTATTAATACTGATACCTTTCTTTCCTGCTCTTTGAACCGTGTCCGCAAAATCAACAGGACCCTTTATTTCAAAATCCATATCTCTCGTACGGAAAATAACCTTCTTTCCATATGTCTCTTGCAAATCCTTCGCAAGCTCTCCTAACTTCCTCCCTTCTAAAGAGGTCAATAAATCCATATCTACTGTATATGTTTGTGTGATTCCCCTTAATGTCCTACTAAAAGTTATTCCTTCTCCATTAACTAACGCCTTCCAACCTCTCTCATACTCCGGCTCTAATATATTTAAACGATCTGCTACTGCTGAAGCTTTTTCTCCTGCTTTCGAAGAATCAAAACTATCTGGAGAAAACATATTCATTATCGCTAACTGCTCTATAATATGGGCAGGAACCTTCTTCGATAAACTACTTATAAGGTGTTTTATCTGCCTTGCTTCTTCTGCCTTAGATCTTAAATCTGCTCCTGCTATCTGAACTCCATCACTAATTAAAACCGCTTCTGAAACTCCTGCATTCAAAAGATATTCCTCCATATCCCTGTCATCTTTTAAATATATCTCTGAATTCCCTTTCTTTGCCCTGTATAATGGAGGCTGCGCAATATATATATAGCCTCTTTCTATTAAACCTGGCATTTGCCTAAAGAAAAAGGTTAATAGTAATGTCCTAATATGACTACCATCTACATCCGCATCCGTCATAATTATAATCTTATGATAACGGCACTTGTCCGCATTAAAATCATCTCTCCCTATACCTGTGCCTAATGCTGTTATCAGCGTACCTATCTCCGCTGAATTCAACATACGGTCAAACCTAGCCCTCTCTACATTTAAAATCTTCCCCCTTAATGGCAAAATAGCTTGATTGTAACGATGCCTTCCTTGCTTGGCTGATCCTCCCGCAGACTCTCCCTCAACAAGAAATAATTCTGAAAGCGCTGGATCCTTCTCTTGACAATCAGCTAATTTGCCTGGAAGCGATGATATGTCTAAAACTCCTTTCCTTCGAGTCAACTCCCTCGCTCTCCTCGCCGCCTCCCTAGCCGCTGCAGCTTCTACTACTTTCATTATTATCTTTCTTGCTTCTCCTGGATTCTCCTCAAGCCATTGCTCTAACTTATCTGATACTATATTCTCAACTATCGGTCTAACTTCCGAAGATACTAACTTATCCTTCGTTTGAGATGAAAATTTCGGATCCGGAACCTTTACTGATAAAACACAGGTTAACCCCTCTCTCATATCATCACCTGAAAGCTCTACTTTCTCTTTCTTGGCTATCCCACTATTAACCGCATACGCATTTATCGTCCTCGTTAATGCCCCCTTTAATCCAGCTAAATGCGTACCTCCATCTCTCTGCGGAATGTTGTTCGTAAAGGCTAAAATATTCTCATGATATCCATCTGTCCATTCTAATGATACCTCTACAAATATACCGTTCTTGTCTCCTTTTATCGAAATCGGCGAAGTCTGCAAAGAATTCTTATTCTTATTCAAAAAACGAACAAACTCTTCTATTCCTCCTTCATAATGAAAATTAACACTCTTCTTCTCTGCTCCCCTCGCATCCGTAAGACTCAAAAATACTCCTGAATTCAAAAAGGCTAATTCTCTCATCCGATGCTCTAAAGTCGAAAAATCAAAAACAGTGTTCGTAAACGTCTTCGAAGAAGGAAGAAATGTTATCTCTGTTCCTGTCTTGCCTCCTTCTGCTTCCCCTACTACAGCTAAAGGCGCTACCGAAACTCCATCCCTAAACTGCATATAATGCTCTTTTCCTTCCCTCCATATCCTTAAATCTAACCTCTCGGATAACGCATTAACTACTGATACTCCTACTCCGTGCAACCCTCCTGAAATCTTATATGAATTCTGATCAAACTTACCTCCTGCATGAAGCTGCGTCATTATAACTTCTGCTGCTGAAATACCTTCTCCTGCATGCAAACCTACTGGTATACCTCTACCATTGTCCCTTACCGTAACCGAACCATCGGGATTGATCGTAACCTCTGTCTTGCTACAATAACCAGCTAATGCTTCATCTATCGAATTATCTAAAACCTCATAAACCATATGATGAAGACCTGACCCATCATCTGTATCTCCAATATACATTCCTGGCCGCTTCCTTACTGCTTCAAGACCTTTTAAAACTTTAATAGAATTTGCATCATAGCTATTTTCTTTCTTTATCTCTTCTGTCATTTTTATTCTCACTATTTCTATTTCTTTTACGCTACCGCAGCTGAAACCTCTGCATTATCTATATCAAAAAATTGACCAAATCCATATAATGAACTAAACGATCCTATATCCGTACCCGTTAGCCATACCTGTGAATTAAGTTTGACTAATATCGAAAATAACGCTTCCCTTCGTTTCTTATCTAAATGCGCTGTAACTTCATCTAAAAGCATAACTGGAGCCACCCCTCTATCCCTTATCTGTGCCTTGCTGTGCGCAATAATTATCGAAACTAATAACGCTTTTTGCTCTCCCGTAGAACATAAATTCGCTTTTATCCCTTTCTCATGCATAACTTCTAAATCTGTTTGATGCGGACCTGAAATATAACAAAAAAAAGAAAAAATC
>CALXRE010000019.1 GCA_944390645.1 uncultured Alphaproteobacteria bacterium
CTTCGTTTATATTCTCTATCTCTTCTCTACGCTCTGTTACTTGCTTGTATAATATCGGAGTTAACGCCGCTATAAATCCTAGCATCACTATAAGTTCTACGGTTATGCTACCTGCTTCTCTCCTAACACCTATGGGGGGGGGTAAATACTCCTAATCTCTTCATAAACATTCCCTATACAACTCCTATTATCTAAACCTTACCCTTAAAAGATAAACTATTTATCCTCTTTTTGAAATACTTATTATTTAAATACTAGTCTACCTATTTTAATATTCATATATTATTTTTGCAAAAATAGAAATAATTACAGCCAAAGACATAGCAGGACCATATGGAGCAAAACGTTGTTTATTTTTTATCGCAAACACAGCAAATATTAGACAAGATATAACCAATACAATATTTAACCAAAATATTCCAAACCAAGCTCCTAAAGCAGCCAGAACTTTAACATCTCCCCCGCCTATAGGATTATCCTTAAAATATTTCATAATTGAAGCAACCAAGATTGGTAATAAATATCCAAATAAAGCTCCCCAAAGGCTTTCAGATAAATTTACCAGTGGTTGAGCATAAAAAGCAGCAAAAAATCCTGCTATAAGTAAAGGAATCGTAAAAAAATCAGGTAAAATCCATATTTTATAGTCTATTAAACCCAAAAGAGCACAAATCCAAATCATAGGAGCTAACCATATTGCTTTTTGAGTATCTAAAAAAGAAAATATAAAAGCGTAAAAAAAAAAAAAAAGAAATCCATAACAAATAGAGTAAACAATAAATTTCCACCAAAGTTTTTTAAACAACTTTTTATAAGACACCGATTTTCCATTAGGTCTTCTAGGTATGTGAAATAAAGAAAGACAATTTAATCCATAATCAAAAGAAAAAGCTTTTATTATTCTAGAAGAAAGTGGAAGCAATAATAAACCAGCAAAAAAACCTATTAAGATAGCTATTTCTAAAACCATTATTACACTCTATTGATTAATGTTTTTTTTGATTTGCTGCCATTGAACATCCCTTTGAGATAATATTCTTATGTTAATTCCTTTTTTTTGATAAAGTTTATTTAAACAAAGCGTTGAAATAAGACCTAGATAACCACCAAACAAAGTATCGGATAAGAACTCTTTTCCACTAGTAAAAAGACAAAATAACATTAATAAAGCGAAAAAAACATAAAAGATGTCATATCTAGGATAAATTAACCACAAAGACGTCATAGCTGCCACGACAGTTCCCGCAGCCATAGTAGGAAAAGAAGAAGTTAAAAAATCAAAAGAGAAGAAAATAGATCCATATATGCCCTCCTCCATCCATATTTCAGGTCGATATCTCCCAACAATACATTTTATCAATATGGTAAGAAAGTTTGTAAATATTATAGCAAATAACATGAAGAGAAAAGATCTAGCTTTTTGCCAATTATTTTCTAATCCATCAGAAGAAAGAGAAACTCCAGCCATAGCCATAAATCCTATCCATGCAACAAAAGACAATAAGTACCACCATATAGACCAACTAAAAATTGTTAAGAAAGATACATTTTCACCAAAAGAAGAATTTTTATATTTATAAGCTAATTCGAGTAATGGTTTATCCAAGAAAAAAACCGAGAATAAACAAAACAAAACAATATAAAAAAATGAAGATAGATAGATATGAGCCTTAGATAATTTTATAATCAAAATAAAATTTTGTTTATTGAAGATAGATAACATTACATATTATCCCCAATAGAACTATTTTCTTCCAAATCAGCATTTTTAACATCTTGAATATTTTCAACTTCCATAGATATAGGAGGATCCATCTCTTCAGGACTTCGAGCATCAAGAATATATTTAGGCATCGGCTCTACAGGAGGTATTTGTGTTTTTTTCACCATCTTTTTATCTTTATAGAAAGGAACTCTTTGAGCAGATATAGGTCTATTTAAATAACGTTGAAATAACAAGAGTTGTTTAGTTTCTGGCATATTAACGAATCCTACTGTTCCCATTAAAGAATCCCTATCATAACCAAAAGAAACATTTCGAACGAAAGGACTACTCCATGAAGATCCCAAGCCTTCACTTTGACTAACGCTTTTAGTTTTTACGGTTCTTTTTGCGATCAAAGAATCTAACTTTTGCGCGGTTTCTTCATTATTAGTACCAAGACATAATTTAGCCGCAGTATTTGTTATCAGTACACCTACCGCATCTTCACCATACTTAGCGGATATTTGAGATAAATCCTGAAAGACTAAAAGATAACTAGCGTTTTGGAATCTTCCTCCACTTACACTATCCAACAACAAACCAATAGTTGGCAAAGATTGCAATTCATCAAGAACAAACAAAACAGGGAAAGGACCATGATCAAAAGTATTTGGAGGATAAATACCCATATATATCATTTGATTACATAAAAATAGAGTAGTTATAGTAGCCGTAGAAGATATATCCATCAAAGGGATAGAAAGATAAACCGTAACAGGTTCCCATTCTCCAGTTATAGGATTTTTCCAACCTCGAGTATAACGATTTTCGAAATCACTACTAGCAGTACGAGCTCGAACAGCACCATTTTTAAATATAGAAAGTCCAGATATTGCAGTAGATAGAACCGAAGAACGCTGAGAACTTGGCATTACTAATAAGTCATTTAACTCTAATAAAGTTCTATGACCATAGCCAAAATAAGTTCCTTCACGCATAGCATCTGTTAAAATAATATCCCAAGGATCAATGCTATAAGCCGATATATCTCCACTTTCTCTCCGATTTTTTAATTCAAAGCTGTACCTCATTTGAACAGAAGTCATCCAGTCAATAACCATTGGTAAGCAAGATTCCCTTCCCACCCACATTTTAGGCATATCTCTCCAAGTACCAACTGCCAAATAATTATCTAGATTAATATTATGTTTTCTAGTATTTCGCAAAGCATTCATAACTTCTTTAGTTTTTTCCATAGTCATGTAATAACTTTCTAATACTTCATAATCCTCATCATCTAAACCATCTTCATAAAGCTTACTCAAGAAATAATCATTAGCGATAGCTTGCTCTACTTTATCGGCGATATATAAGATAAGACCAACGAAAGCAGATCTTCCAGCTGTAATCCAATAAGGATCAGTACCTTCTGGTCCATCAGGTATCATAGAAGAAGCCATACCTTCGATATAACCAGCTCTATCGTATTGACGAGGAGGCATATTTACAGGTCCCATTGGATTCCATCTAGGCCAATATATTCCTTTTGAAGGATCATCTCTTCCTTCCCAATATATTTTAAATACGGGACCAAGAGTTGCTCTATAACCACTTGTAAGATTAAATATTTCTTCTTTAGGATCATTAATAATCATAGATGCGCAATCTGTTTCTAATATAGAAGGAACAACGACTGAAACAGTTTTTCCACATCCAGGAGCAGCAATGCATAAAGTTGAATAAATATCAGGAAGTTTTAAATCTTTCCCTTTCCAGCGACCAAGGAACATATATTTACCAGACAAAAGTTTCATATTTTTTATATCAGCATCATTTGCCCATCGACCTGAGCCAAAAAAGGTTGGTCCAAAATAAAAAGGATTTTTTACCACTGAATGGTAAATTCCATACAACATAACAACGAAAGTTAAAAATGGTAGATAAAAGCTCCACGGTTTGGAACCAGGCTCAAACACATCCATAAGCCAAGCAAAAAACATTACTAATGCATGAACCGGTTGATGTAAAAGTCTAGAAAAATAATTTTCTACTTGTGTTAGACTAGCATCAGAAAAGCCTCCCGCAAGAAGATAAGCAATAGGTAAAGATAAAACACCGACAACAATAGTCCAAAAAGCAGTCCACAATAAGGACTTAGTCATCCATTTTTTTGCTTTATTATGCTCCCGCCAATGTCGCTCTTCATAGTAAGACACTTATATAATTCCTTCTTAACTTATTAGCTTACCTCTTATAGGTTTTAACCTAGTTTTACTTTTCCCTTTATATAAAGATTTAAGGGGTTTCTCATTTTCTTGCAAGCCTCTCTTTTTTGTTGGATCATCAGAATCCAATATTTGAGTTGTTTTATTTATATCTTGCTCATGTTTAGGAGGTAAATTAGTATCATATTCTGGCTTTATATAATCTTGTTCTGAAGTAGCAACATCTAAAAGTTCATTTTTCATTATTTCTTCATTTTCATAAAGTTGTAGTAAAATATTTTCTTGTTCTTCAGCTTTCTTTTGCAATATTTTTTTTGTGTCCATGATTTCATTATACTCATTCATATTTCTTACCCAATAATGAATCATATTTACATCTGCACCTAAAATATCACTTTCATTTATAATAGCACCAGACAGATTAACTCCCGTAAGTTTCCCTTTTAAATTTTTATCTTTTAAATACACCCCTTTTAAATTAAGGGTTCGAAAATCTAATTTACGCAAATCTACAATTCCCAAAGAACGAAGATCTATTTCTCCTTTTTCTGCAGCTTCTTGTAAAGACATTATTTTATCTATATTTTTTTGGATTTTAGCATCCGCTAAGACACCTCCGAAATCAGTATCTTCTGAAAAGATTACTTGATCCATTTTGGCGCCAGTTAAGATAGCACCTTCAAGATTAGTACCAACGAGATTAGCACCCGTTAAATCGGCAAAAGATAAATCTGCATAAGAGAAGTCAGCGGATCGTAAATCTGCACCTTGGAAATTAGCATGATTAAAATTTCCTTCTCTAAGGACAGCACCTTCAAATATAGCCTCAGAAAAGTCACAAGATGGCATTTTAGCCTTAGGCATAGAAGCCCCTGAAAAATCAAATCTTACGAAAGATTTTTCAAAGAATTTATGACCTTGTTTAGCTAGAGTAACTATTTCAATTACTTTTGAATCATTTTTCCAACGAGAAGTTTTTAAATTATTTTCAACGAATAAAGTTTTTTCTGTAAGATGCTCAGTAATTTTTTTTCGCAAAGGTCTTTTATAGACCCGAACTAACGGCTTAGATAATTTAGTTTTTTTATCATTAGAAAAGACTTCATTCATAATCGCATCCTTATACTAAGCTCAAATTTATTTAACCATAGATTTAGAAACGATTTCCCAAACATGCTTTGATAAGTTTTGTGTATTTAGAATTTTATTTAAATTTTTTTCTACAAGTTTACGACGTTTTTCATCAAGTTTTCGCCAATTTCCAAAAAAGGTTGCAACATGCGATGCGACCAAAGGATTAAAAGCATCAATATGAATTATAGTATCCGCTAAGAAGTCATATCCAGATCCATCTTTAGCATGGAAATGAACAAAATTATTAGAAAAAGCACCAATTAAAGCATATACTTTATTTGGATTTTTCCAATTAAAGGCTTCATGTTTTGTAAGTTTTTTAACTTCTGCCAGAACCTGAGAATTGCCTTCAGCTCCCGCCTGTAGCATCAGCCATTTATTTACAACCAAAGGATCTTTTTTGAAATGCCAATAAAAATCCCCCAGAGCATCTTCATATCCTTTTATTTGGTTATTAAGTAATATAGCTAAAGAAGCTTGAACATCTGTCATATTTACAGAATTACGATACTGCTCTCGTACTAAAGAGTCAGTATCTTCATCTTTTAATGTAGCAAGATAAGCAAGAACACGATTTCGAAGAGCTCTACGAGAAACAGCAGATGCAGAGATATCAAAAGGATCAGATACATAATTTGCATGGTATACAGCAAGGAGTTTAGACTTAAACTCTCTAACGAAATTATCTCTCACATATTTAAAAGCTGTATCTAGTATATCTATATCAACGTCTTCTAACTGTTCAAACAAATATTGTAAAGAAGGCAACTGTAGAGCCATTGCAGCGAACATTTTATCATCAGCAATATCAAGATAAGAAGCAAAAGCATTATTAAAATTATTATCTAGTTTAAGTTGTTTATTTTGCATAAGGTCTTGATATACAGATTTTATATATTGTAGAGCATATTTTTGTCCTGCACTCCAACGAATAAAAGGATCTGTATCTTTAGCCATCAAGAAAACCAAATCCTTATCTGTATAAGGGAAAGCAATGTTAATAGGAGCAGTAAAGCTTCTATTTAAAGAAGGTAAAGGTTTTTCTTGAATATTTTTAAAGACGAAACTTTTTTCTGGGCTATCTAGAATTAAAACTTTAGAATTTGCAGGAGTATCAAGATCATCCCCATCTAGGATCAAAGGGATTTCTTCTCCTTTATGGTTTAAAAGAGCAATTTCTATTGGGATAAAGAGAGGATCTTTTTTTTCCTGCATAGGAGTAGGATTAGTTTTTTGAGTCATAAAAAGAGTATATGTTTGTTTTTCAGGGTCATACTCATCTTTTACCTCAACTTCAGGAGTACCGGCCTGAGAATACCAGCGTTTAAATTGAGATAAATCAATATTTGAAGCATCTTCCATACATTTAACAAAATCATCAATAGTTACAGCCTGTCCATCATGACGAGAGAAATAAAGATCAGTAGCTTTTCGGAACAAATCTTTACCAAGGATTTTTTCTTGCATTCTTATAAGCTCAGCACCTTTTTCATAGACAGTTGATGTATAGAAATTATCTATTTCCATATAAGATTCTGGGCGCACAGGGTGAGCCAAAGGACCAGCATCTTCAGGAAATTGGACACGCCATAAGAACAAGACATCATTAATTCTTTGAAGTGCTCTAGAATTCATATCAGCAGAGAACTCTTGTTCACGATAAACCGTAAATCCTTCTTTAAGACTAAGATTAAACCAATCTCTAGCTGTTACTCTATCACCACTCCAATTATGGAAGTACTCATGAGCAATAACACTTTCAATTCGCATATAATCAGTATCTGTAGCCGTTTCAGGATTAGCCAAGACTAATTTGTCGTTAAATATATTAAGGCTTTTATTTTCCATAGCACCCATATTAAAATCACTAACCGCCACGAGATTAAACAAATTAAAATCATATTCACGACCGAAAGCTTTTTCATCCCAAGCAAACGCTTTTTTAAGAGATTTCATAGCATATTCAAGGCGATTTTCTTTACCTTTTTGAGCATAGATTCGAAGTGTTACAGATTTTCCAGAAAGAGTTATAAAAGTGTCTTCAATCATAGCAAGATCGCCAGCAACCAAAGCGAAAAGATAGGAAGATTTAGGGAAAGGATCTTCCCATACTACG
>CALXRE010000020.1 GCA_944390645.1 uncultured Alphaproteobacteria bacterium
AATTTAAAACAGCTTTTAAATATGGTTTTACTAAAAAGAATTCTTCAAACTTGTTCTATATTTTTAATGAAATAAAAAAAATCTCAACAATAGAGAAAAAATAATTTTTTGAAAAAACTATTGCCAAAACAAAAAAAGCTGCTTATCCTCCTCCATACAATTTTATGAGTGAGGGGTAAAAATGGTCTCTGAGGAAGAATTAACACGCTATTGTAATCTTTTTGGTTTTTTAGAACGTCCTTTAAACTTTGAAAATCTTTATCAGAAAAAATTAGATACTGAATCTTGGTTGGAGTCTTTACAAAAAAAATATAAATCAGGGGCTGGAATCGAAGTCGTTGATAATTACGAAAAAATAGCGGATCGTTACAAAAATAATATAAAAATGACTTTCTTTTGCGGAGGATCATATGGGGAAAATCCTTTATATAGAGAGATAGCTTGGAGAATGGGAAAATTCTGTGCAGAGAATAATATTGTTGTTATGTGTGGAGGAGGGCGTTTTGGTATGATGGGTACTTTGATACGCTCTACTCTTGATAATGGTGGAAATGTAATTGCTATATCCGCAGAAAGCGTTTGGAAAGAAGAATCTGATGCTCGTTTTGCAAATGAAAATACTGGTCCCGTCTTTGATTATACTGATGTTAAATATAAAGGAAAAGTTGTTTTAGTCATGGCTCCTGAACTAGATATACGTCAAAATTGGTTAGTTAAAGGAGCGGATGCTTATGGGGTTCTTCCTGGAGGAAAAGGAACTCTTTATGAGCTATTGCAAATAGTGGTTCAGAAAAGTCTTAATGAACATAATAAACCAATAACGATTTTTAATCCTACAATTTCAATAAAAGGTAAAGATAAACCTTATTGGGAATGTTTCTATGAATTAATGAAACAATTTAAAAATGAGGGGTTTGCTAAAACAGATTCCCTTAATCTTGTACAGGAAATTACTGGTTCATCTATACCTTCTGGAAAAGAAATTTTTATGGCTTTATGTAAGCAAATTGGTTCTGCACAACGCAATACACAGCCTGTTTGGAATAATTTCTTGCGAGAGTATATTTTTTCTATTTCTTATGACTATATTATTGCTACAAATAAAGAGAAAACAAGATAAGAAATAATTCTTGACCTCTATGTGGATTTTTAGGTATAGAAATCCTCTATCGTTTAATTAGCGATTCTTTCTAAAGATACGCTTGTCTCTTACGATAAATCTTGATATAAGTTGCTCTAGCAATTTATGGAGGGGTGGCAGAGTGGTTTAATGCGGCGGTCTTGAAAACCGTTGTGGGGAGACTCACCGGGGGTTCGAATCCCTCCCCCTCCGCCAAATTCTTATCTAATGCTCTTATAACAAATCCCTTATAAATATTGTGGCAATTTTTATAAAAAGATAAAATTGTTAGCTTGAAAAAATACTAAATCAATATATTTTGATACCTCTTTATCAGAATAAGAAAAATAAATTCTGTTTAATATGAGGGATACCTATGAATTTAAAAGAAAAAATAAAACAGACTTTTAATAAAAAATATTCTCCTGAAACGGCTGAAGAAATATCTAATTTATGGCGTTCTTCTCTTTTGCCTTTAGCTACCCATTTAATCATAAAAGATGATTTTCAAAGTGTTTTAACTAAAAGTCCTATCTGTGCTGATAAGAAAGATAAAGAAATATATAATGTTTTGAAAAAAGTTATCTTAGATAGAATTAAACAAAAAAAGGATTCCGAAAACTATGATGATTTATGGCAATATTATATTGTTCCTAAATATGCAGATTTTCTTCAATCTGTTATAGATAATAAAGATGATAAAGCTATAAAAATCTTAAACCATATGTTTGATAATGAATTAGTTTATGGCTTTGAATCTACTAATGTTATTCATGGAAACCTATCAAAACTGGAAAAAAAATCTATTCATTTGAGGTATATGTCTTCTTTAGTTGATTTATGTGAGTATTTGCAATTAATCCCAGTGGAAAATATTGAGCAAAATCAACTAGGAAAATATATACTTCAGAACCCAGATGATCTTTTAGATTTAATAGAGGCAAAACTTGGTATAAAAATCAAATTTCCTACTTTTAAAAATAACCAATTAGCAATACAAACTAAACGTGGAAGCTTTACTTTTCGCGATATCTCATATCTTTATATAGCAATTAAAATTAAAGAATTCTTCCCTGATAAAACAAATATTAAAGTCTGTGAAATCGGAGGTGGAATGGGATATCTTGCTTATTATCTAGATATATTTGGAATTAAAGATGTAACTATTGTTGATATTCCTACAACTTCTAATGTCTCTGCTTGGTTTTTGATGAAATCTTTACCAGAAAGAGAATTTTTATTTGAAACCGATGAGGGAATATTTTCGGCTAATAAAAAAATAAAATTAGTAATGCCAGAAACTTTTTTGAGTGCTCCTGATGATTATTTCGATATTGTGATAAATTGTGATAGTTTACCCGAAATTAATGCAAATATTGCAACTAATTATTTAAAAACAATCCAAAGGGTAGCAAAACAGTTTTATTCTATTAATCAAGAAGCTGAAATGAATATGTTGTCTTTAAACCAAAAGCAAAACGTAATTCATAAGTTAATAAATAATATTGAATTAAATAATAAAAAATCTTTTGTTCGTTTAACGCGTAATTTATTCTGGTTGCGACGTGGATATGTAGAAGAGTTATATATAATAAAATAATTTTTAGGGGCGGAGGAAATAGTGACAGAAAAAATTAATGTAATTTTTGATGGTGCAATCCTTGTTTCTGGTTTAACAAAAAATACAGCTCGTAGTGGAATCTATTTTGCTTCCCTTAATATTTTTAATGAATTACTTAAGTCAAATAAAATAAATATTATTTTATATGCTAAAGGGAAAAATTATTTCTTACTAAAAGAATTTATTACCCAAGAGTTTCCTGATCGTAAAATGGAATTTATTTCTGATGTTCAAATAAATTATATTTATGCAGTATATTTATATCTTTCAGCAATTAAGAAAAAAGCAAAAAATTTAAAGC
>CALXRE010000021.1 GCA_944390645.1 uncultured Alphaproteobacteria bacterium
GGATACATTACTGCAACTTGCTATTTTCCAAGTGGCGATTATGCAAACAACAATAAAATGGGATATACAAACCTTAAAGGAACAACCGCTGGTAATGTTGGATTACTAGATGCTTGTAATGGTAGTGCTCCTTTTGCTTGCCGTACGGCATTAAGAAATAATATAGACTTATACTGGTGTGATGACTGGAAAAAATATGGTTATACAAATGGCAACTATAAATTATTCCACACCCAAGCCTGGACTGGCACAGAGAAAAGTTCTTGTCATATGTCTTCCCCTTCATACTCTTCTTTAATGAAATCTTCTTCAGATAATTATACATATACAATTCCTTTTGATGGTAACTATTATATGTTCGTTCAAGGACAAAATGGAGGATCCCCTTGGTGGAGCACAGTTTATGGAGGTAAAGTATCAGCGACCCAAACATTTACTGTAGGTACAAAAATAATTGTGGGTGTTGCTTATGGTGGTCAAGGATCTGGAACTGCTGTCAATTGGCGATGTTATACAGGATCTAATGGATACGGATTATATATAGGAACTCGAACTGAAAAAAATTTAGCTCTAGTTGCTGGTGGTGGTGGAATATATTATGATCTTGCGTATGACGTTGTACCATGTGCTGCTGGAGGATGGTTAACTTCAACAGGTGTTAATTCATCTGGTTGTTGTAGTACAACAATAAGACCTGCAGGTAGGTTTGGAAGTGTAGGCACACCTCCTACAAATGGACAAAATGCTGTGGCTGGAACTGGGAATGCTGGTGGTAATAAAGGTAATGGTGCGGGAGGTTGCCCTTCCATTTATTCTCCATATCCTTCTTTAGTATCTAATTGTAATTATACTTCACCTACCGCTGTATATGGTACAGGAACAGGAGTATTTTTATATGCTATTGGTATACCGTCTGGGTTTACTCCTCCTCCCAAACCTTAATTTTTATGCCTTTAATGCGGTTAAGCGTATATAAGAGATACTTATTATTACAGTATAATTTATAAAATCCTTAATATCTAAAAAAGAGAAAATACTTTTTTGTACTTTCTCTTTTCCTTTATTTAAAAATAAATATCATATTTTTTATCTTAATTAAGATACAGACGCTGAACTCGTTCCCTCCCCTGCTTCTATCGTCTTCTTTACATCAAATAATGATAAAATAGGCATCGCTACATAAATAGAAGAAAAAGTACCTATTAATAATCCCCATAACATGGCTATCGAAAATCCTCTTAAAGCTTCTCCTCCTAAAACTAAAAGAACTATAACCGCTAAAAACGTCGTCGTACCTGTTAATATCGTCCTTGATAACGTATCATTCGTACTCCGATTAACTAAAGCATTAAGCTCCATCTTCCTATACTTGCGAAGATTCTCTCTAACCCTATCATAGGAAACTATCGTGTCGTTAGTCGCATAACCCGCTACGGCTAATATCGCTGCAACAACATTTAAAGAAAAATCTATCTGAAAAATAGAAAAAATACCTACCGTGGTCAGCATAACAAACGCTAAAGAAAGAGTACAACCAACCGCAAACTGCCATTCAAACCTAACCCATATATATATAAATATCGCTAATAACGCTAAAATCGATGCTATTATACTCTTATAAACTAATTCCGAACCAACCTTTGGTCCAACAACCTCTACTTTTTGAAAAATTACTCCCGTACCTAATGCACTCTTTATCTTCTCAACCATCTCCATCTGTGTCTTCTCATCATCACCTCGGCCAAGAGTATGAATAAGAAAATCCTGATCTCCATCTCCTATAGATTGTAACGAAATATCTCCTATCTTTAAATCGTTAATCGTCTGCCTCATATCACCTATATCTAATGGTGTGTCTGAGTGAACTTCTATTAAAATACCTCCCCTAAAATCAATCCCATAATTAAGTCCTTGCCAAAATAATGAAAATATACTGGCAATCACTAACATAAGCGAAAAAATAAAAGCTACTTTGCGCTTGCCTACAAAATCAAAATCTGTCTTCCTTGTGATAAATCCTATAAACTTCGTCATTTCTTCTTCCTTCTAACCTAAATGGTTATGTGCTTCGGCTTCCTATACTTTACCCAAAGTAACATAATTATCTTCGTCATAAATATCGCTGTAAACATCGTGGTAATAATACCTATCGCAAAAGTTACCCCAAACCCTTTTACTGGACCACTACCTAAAAAGAATAATACTAACGCACAAAATAAAGACGTTAAATTAGAATCTAAAATCGCACTAAATGCATTCTGAAAACCTGCTTCTATAACGTTTATTGGGGATCGTCCTAATGAAACCTCTTCCCTCATGCGCTCATAAACTAAAATGTTAGCATCAACAGACATTCCTATCGTTAAAACTATACCCGCTATACCTGGTAAAGTAAGCGTGGCTCCAAGTAAACTTAATATGCCTACTTGCATAATTACATTAAATAATAACGCTACGTTCGCAAATAAACCAAATAAACCATATGATAATAACATAAAACCTAAAACTACTATCATACTAATAAAACACGCTATCTTACCTGCTTCTATCGAATCTGCTCCTAAATCAGGTCCAACTGTTCGCTCCTCTATAACCTCTAATGGCGCCGGAAGAGCTCCCGCCCTTAACATCAAAGCTAAATCCCTCGCAGACTCAGATGTAAAGTTACCTGTAATTATACCACTCCCTCCTACTATCGGACTGTTTATTACTGGCGCACTAATAACTTTTCCATCTAAATAAATTGCTAAACGCTTACCTACATTCTCCCTCGTCGCCGTACCAAATCGCTTCGCTCCAAAACTATCAAACTTAAAACTTACAACTGGAGAACCTCCTTCATACGAAACTTGCGCATCTGTAAGATGCTCTCCTCCTACTACTATGTTCCTTTGCAAAACATATTGATTCGAATATCCATCTTCTCCTGCCGCTAAAAACGAAGACGGAGATAACTTACCTCTCTGGGCATCATATGGCGTGGTCGTCTCATCAACAAGATAAAACGCCATCTTCGCTGTCTTTCCTAAAAGTTGCTTTATCCTCTCTGGATTTGTAATTCCAGGAAGCTGTACCTGTATCCTATCCGTACCTTGACGAATTATCGATGGCTCCCTCGTCCCTAATTCATCTATTCGCTTCCTTACTATCTCTACTGACTGATCTACCGCTGAATTCCTCATCCGTGTCAATGCTTGTGTCGTATATGAAAGCCATATGTCTGAACCTTTGCTCTCTACTAAAAGATTATTACGATCAATCTTATAAATAAGATCCCTGGCTCTACTTACTTCCGATAAATTAAGTATCTTAACTTTTACAAATTCTCCATCAGTCCTTAAATCTACATACCTTATCCTATGCTCCCTTAAAGTACTGCGAACCGCATCTTGCATAGAATTAAGCTGCTCCGTAACTAAATCCGAAAACTTAACTTCTAATAAAAGATATGATCCTCCTTGTAAATCAAGCCCTAAATTAACTGGTTGCCACCATGAAGGAAATCTCTCTTCTACAAAATCCCTATTCAATACGTTCGGTAATGCAAAAAATATGCTAACCAAACTGACTACACTTACTAAAATTAGTCTCCATCTCGATATCTTTACCATCACTTAAGCCTTATCTTCCTTGTCTTGTTCTTTATCTCTACTTAATGCCTTCTCTAAATCTTTACTCTTACTAGAATTCTTCTTACCTAAAATTATATCCTTAGAACTCTTATCTGAAACTGGTAAACCATTCTTAAAAATAACCGAAGATACCATCTCTTTTATCATCGTTACCTTAACATTAGGAGAAACCTCTACTTCTATCTCCGTATCCCCTACTTTCGTAACCTTACCTACTATCCCTCCACAAACTATCTTATCCCCTTTACCTATACTATTTATCTCTTTCTTATGTTCCTTCATCCTCTTTGTCTGAGGTCTTATCAAAATAAAATAAAAAATCGCAAAAATAATCGCAAATTGAAATAAAAGCTTCATACCTGTTCCCTCAGGAAGCATCTCTGTCGTCTCTACACCCTGCGCTAAAGCTTGTTCTATAATCATTATCCTCTTCTCCTTAATTATAAATATCGCTTGAATATACTCATTATTTATTTTTTTTCAAGATAAAGGAGTGGATCAACCGCTTTTGTCCCTTTCCTAATCTCAAAATGAACTTGAGGACTTGTTACATTTCCTGAACTTCCTGCCTTCGCTATTAAAGAACCTCTCTTAACTTCCTGACCCCTCTTTACTAAAAGACTATCATTATGTGCATACGCCGTCATCCATCCACCTGAATGCTTAATCAATATTAAATTACCAAAACCTTTAAGCTCATTACCCGCATATGCTACTACTCCATTGTCTGCTGAATATACTGGATCTCCTCTCTTCGCTGAAATGTTTATACCATCATTATGACGACCTTTGTCTACTGGTCCATATGCAAGTAATATCTTCCCTTTATGTGGCCAACCAAAAGCTTTACCTGAACGCGCTGGCGGCTTCGGAATAGGAGTCGCTTTCTTTGAGGCTACCTTCTTATCTGTATTTTGCTTCTTAACTACTGACCCCTTGTTCTGTCTTAACGTGATCTGCTCTTTCGCTTCCTCTGTTACTCCTGGCAATAAAAGCTTATCTCCCTTATGTATGCTATATGGCGATGATATCTTGTTAAGCCTCGCTAAAGACCTCATATCAACTCTGTATCTCCTAGAAATACTATATAATGTATCTCCATCTTGAACTATATGATACGGACTGGCTGGTATCCTAAGCCTTTGACCTATACTTAATGTATAAGGAGCTCTCAGCCTATTCGCAGATATCATTGTTCTTAATGGAACATTATAGCGCTTCGATAAAGAATAAACTGTGTCCCCTTTCTTTACCTTAATATAATCAGGTTGAACAGAAGAAAGCTTAGGCTTATCACCAAAAAACATCTTCGAAAAACTCGAAGGCATCGGAAAATTATAAGAGCCACAACCAACAATAACGTTGGTAACTATAAATAAAAAAATAAATACTAAAAGGTGTGGAGATTTCATAACCTATATCTTATAATCCCTTCTGTAAAACCTCTTTTTTATATATTTAGGCTCTATATAAAAATATTGCAACCAAAACAACAAAAAAGACGGTAAAACCCGTCTCTTTAAATAATATTACTATCAACTATTCATATCTTAATCTCGTCTTTATAACACTATTAGATACTAAAAATCTTATTTCTTGCTCGCTTTTTTAAAGTAAAAATCAAGCTTAGATAAAATTTAATACTCTAATAATATGCTTTTTTAATCGAGAAAATACTGCTTCCGTTAACATTCATAAACTATTAGAGATAAACATCTGGTAAAATACAATTTTTCTTGATTAAGAAGAAATAATAAAATAGGCTTATTCTAACTAACATTATAAAATGAATCCTCTATGGTTCTGAAAATATAAAATTTTTCATTCTTTATGTAAACATTGCTCGTTATTTCAAACTATAAAAATTATTATAGTTAAATAAATTGCTACACAAAATTTAAACTTATTTTTTTACAAGATATTTTTTACTTGCTTTTTTATGACAAAATGTTTAACCTAAAGGTACATTCATTATTATTTATCTTTAGTTTGGATGTTATGATGTTAAATATTAGGCATATTTTTAAACTTAATAAAATAAGAGTTTTTTCCTCTTATTCTTTTTGCCTATCCTACCTTCTTCTACTAGGTGCTTAGCACCTGTTTATATTTCTCTAATAAAATCTTTTTAATTTTAATCTTAATCTTATTTTGAATCATATTTTTATATGTGAGGTATAAAATGAAAAATAATTCTGGAGTATACGCTTTAAATAATTATATCAAAAGTATAGAAGGAAATAATCATTTTGATGTATATGCGAATACTAGGACAACTGTTGATGATTTAATAAGTCGAATCAAAGAAACAACTGGAGAAAATGGCTTTAACTCTCCTTTGCTTAATTCTTTAATTCCTTATAAACAACAGGAATTATAATTATATATTATTATACAATGCTTAAATATAATACATTGCAATCAATCTAGTATCAATTTATACTTAGGCGTTAATTTGTAATTGATAGGGTTTAAAAATGGAACGTAAAACACTAACTAGAGCTGATATAACTGAAGCTATATATAAAGAATTGGGATTATCTAATGTAGAATCTGCTGATTTGTTATCTCAGGTGTTAGAAGAAGTCTCTGTTGCTTTAGAAAATGGTGAAAACGTAAAAATATCTTCTTTTGGAACTTTTTCTACAAGAAATAAAAAAGAACGTATAGGTAGGAATCCTAAAACTAAAGTCGAAGTACCTATTACTCCAAGAAGAGTTGTTTCTTTCCATCCTTCTCTAAAACTTAGAAAACTAGTAAACAAAGCTTAAAAACTTAAGGCTACTTACGGTGGATAAAAATCAACAAGCTTTTCGTAGTATTACAGAGGTTGCTAAAACCTTAAATCTTCCTTCTCATGTTTTACGATTTTGGGAAACAAAATTTCCTCAAATTGAAACAATAAAACGTGCAGGAGGTCGTCGCTATTATAGACCTAAAGATGTCGATCTAATATGCAAAATAAAGACCTTATTATATGAAGATGGTTATACTATACGAGGAGTACAAATGTTACTTAAAGATGAAAAAAAATTAAAAACCAATAATGTAATCGAAACTGTGAAAGCAAATAAAAATAATATCTCTATTAATAAACAAAATCTAATTGATGATTTGAAAAAAATCCGCAAAGAAATATCAGATATTTTATCTATATAATTATTTTAGCACTTATCTTTCTTTTTTGCCCTATAAAATAAAACCTATTCTTATTTCTTTTCTTGACATAAATGAATGATCATTATATAAAATCCGCCTTGGTGTGGGTGTATAGCTCAGTTGGTAGAGCAACTGACTCTTAATCAGTGGGTCCGGGGTTCGAGTCCCCGTGCGCCTACCAAAAAATTCCTTTAGGTAACGTTTTTCTTTTTTCTATTACCCTTTTTCACTAAACGTGAGACAATATTCTTAAATTATAAACCATTAACGAACTAATATGATTTATATTTTTTTAAAAGAATATACTATTATTTTATATAAAAAATAATTATTTTTTAGCCAAAAGTTTATTCATGTGCTTTTCAAATGATAGAAGAAGATAAATTTAAATTCTCTGAATTAATATCAAAAGCAGAAGAAACTGCTACTTTAACTCAAACCGAATTAATTAGCTTATTAAACTGTGATTCTATTAATTCTTTAATATTTGATGCTGCAGATAAAATACGAAAAAAATATGTTGGAGATGAAGTACATTTAAGAGCTCTAATCGAATTTTCTAACTATTGTAAAAATAATTGTCTTTATTGTGGAATTAGAAAAGATAATAAAAAAATTACTAGATACCGTCTATCTGAAAGACAAATTATTGATTTAGCAAGAAAAGCTAAAGAATTAGGTTATCAAACTGTTGTTTTACAATCAGGAGAAGATCCGTTTTATGATATAAATAAAATGCAAATCATAATAAGAGAAATAAAATCTTTAGACTTAGCAATAACCTTAAGTATAGGAGAAAAAAGCTTAAAAGAATACGAAGCTTATAAAATTGCAGGAGCAGATCGTTTCCTACTTAGGATAGAAACTACAGATCAAAATTTATATCACTCATTAGACCCTGAAATGTATTGGCAAAATCGAAGGAAATGTTTAGACTTTTTAAAAAATACTAACTATGAAGTTGGTACAGGCTCTTTAATTGGCTTACCAGGTCAAACTATAGAATCTTTAGCCGATGATATTCTTTTTTTTAAAGAAATCGGAGCTGATATGATAGGTATAGGTCCCTTTATTCCTCATCCTGATACACCTTTAGCGAACCAAAACAAAGGGAATCTATTACTATCATTAAAAGTTATGGCTCTAACTAGAATTTTATTAAGAGATATAAATATTCCAGCTACAACTGCAATGGAGACTTTAGGTAAAAATGCAAAGATATTAGCTTTAAAATGTGGAGCAAATGTAATTATGCCCAATATAACTGAAGAAAATTTTGGTAAATTTTATGATTTGTATCCTGGTAAAACTACATATAAACCCCCTTCTATTGAATATCAAAAAGACCTTGAACAAGAACTTAATAAAATAGGCAGAACAATTGGTAAGGGTAAAGGATCCCATAAAAAACAAACAAAGATTTAAAAAATTGTTGAAAGATTTATTTGAGAATTTTATATTCACACAGTTTTTCTAGGTTTAAAGCGGAGCGTAGCGCAGTCTGGTAGCGCATTTGCATGGGGTGCAAAGGGTCGTAGGTTCAAATCCTATCGCTCCGACCAAGTTTAAGCAATCGCAATAGGTTAAGAGTATTTTTTGTTTCTTTAAAAAATTATAAATCAAATAATTTTTATTAAACGTCTTTTCTTATTTTGAATTTATATAGCAAAGAATATCTTGTTTTTTCCAAAATATTTAACCTCGAAACAAGCAAAAAACGAGTGCAAAATAAAATTGCATAGTATCAAATAATATAAAATATAGACATAGATGCTCTTTAATGCATATATTCAAATACATTATTCATAATATAAAAAGGTGATATTTTGCCTCTTAATAGATTTTTTTATGCCAATTCTATAGAAAAGTTCTTACAAGATACTGAAAGCGAAATTCTTGGAAATCTAGCGTATTATTCTCCTTTTGATCTAACAGATTTACAGCGCAATGCTTGGATTTATGAAATTTCCTATCTTAAACAAGCCCTACACAATCAATCAGGACAAATTTTGTTTGAATATTCCATCCCTCGCTTAGGAAAAAGAATTGATGTCGTCCTACTTATAAAAGGAATTATCTTTGTTTTAGAATTTAAAGTCGGTGCTAAAGAATATCTGCGACAAGATATCGAGCAAGTTTGGGATTATGCGCTTGATTTAAAAAATTTTCATGAAGAAAGTTTTTCGGCTATCATTATTCCTGTTTTGATAGCTACCGAAGCCAAAGAGAATACCGCTACCCTATCCTCTTCACACTATAACGATATGGTATTTTATCCTTTCTTATGTAATACTAATAACTTACCTTTAGTCCTTGAAAATGCTATTCAGCAATATGCTAATCCTCTTAATTTATCTGACTGGGCTCGTAGTAGATATATGCCTACACCTACTATTATTCAAGCTGCTACTTCTTTATATCTTAATCATTCGGTTGAAGATATAACTCGTTCAGAATCATCTGGGGAAAGTTTAAAAAAAACAACAGATTTTGTGCAAAAGATTATTGACTACTCTCGCAATAATTCTCAAAAATCAATCTGCTTTGTTACAGGTGTACCCGGTGCTGGTAAAACTTTGGTCGGGCTGAATATTGCTGTCCAGCAATTTAAAGAAAATGCAAACGGCGGAAATTCTTTAGCCGTCTATTTATCGGGGAATCAGCCTTTGGTAGATGTTTTGAGCGAAGCACTAGCAAGAGACAAAAAGAAGCAAGAAGAACTTAAAAATCCTGGGAAGCGTTACAATTTGACCGATGCGCGAAGAAGCGTAAAATCTTTTATTCAGATTGTTCATCACTACCGCAATACATCTTTGAATAAAGTCAAAAAACCGATACAAAACGGTATCTTGGAAATTGATCCATTAAAAATAAAAAAGCATCATGATGATGGATATTCTGAAGTTGAACATGTTGCCATTTTTGACGAAGCCCAAAGAGCTTGGACCAAACAACAGCTCTCTAGTTGGTTAAAACGCAAGCAAGGTATTCAAGATTTTCCGATGTCCGAGCCTGAATTTTTAATTTGGTCTCTAAATTTACGTAAAGATTGGGCAGTAATTGTTTGTTTGGTTGGTGGAGGGCAAGAGATTAATAATGGAGAAGCAGGGATTGCTGAATGGCTTAGAGCCATTAATAATACTTTTCCAGATTGGAATGTATTTATTTCAGATCGTTTGACAGGAAAAGAATATTCAGAAAACGAGTTGGACGGTCTTTTGCAAACTCTGCCTAGTGTCAGAAAAAATGCAGATTTACATTTATCTGTTTCCATGAGATCGTTCAGAGCTGAACAATTATCTAATTTTGTGCATGCCTTTTTGGAAGGTGATGTTCCGGCTGCCAAAAGTTTGTTGGCCACAATTTCGAGAAAATATCCCATTTGTATCACCCGCTTTTTAGATAAAGCCAAACAATGGCTAAAAAATCAAAAAAGAGGAACAGAGAGATACGGCTTATTGGTATCTTCACAAGCGCAAAGGCTTCGCCCTCTTTCGATTGATGTACGGTGCAAACCCGATACAGTCCATTGGTTCTTAGATGATATCAGTGACATTCGCTCTTCTTTGTTTTTGGAAGATGCTGCTTCCGAATTTGATGTTCAAGGTTTGGAACTTGATTGGACTTGCATTGTCTGGGACGCTGATTTGCGCCGCGAGAATAATAGCTGGGGTAATTATTCTTTTACTGGAAACAAATGGCAAAATATTCGTTCCGAAGAAAGAAAAGCTTTTCAAATAAACGCCTATCGTGTTTTGCTTACACGCGCCCGACAAGGAATGATTATCTGCGTTCCCGAAGGAAACCCTGAAGACGAAACCCGCAAACCAAAATACTATGACGAAACTTTTGAATATTTTAAAACCATCGGCATACCAGAAATTTAGCTTTGTTATTATAGGAAAGTATTGCTTAATCTTGCGACTAGACATCTAAAACCAATATGCTACAGAGAATCGCTTAGTTATAAATTACTGACATATTATATTAATATATTTTTATTCCCTTTTAAAAATTGTATATTATCCAATGGTTTCCATACTATATTAATAAATATTACGTATATCTTTAATCTTTTTTCTTTTTCTTATATATTTATTTTAAAATTAAAACTCAATCGAAAGAGAGGAAATTATGATTGTTTTTTTTGATGTTGATGAAATAACTTATAACTACATTAAAGAACGAAAAATTTGCGATTCTGATGCTTGCTTCTTTGAACAAAATGTAAACGCTCTATCTGAACCAGATTACCAAAAAATAAAAGAAGCTGATATTATATCTATTTTTATACATTCTAACTTTAATAAAGAAATTCTTGCAAAATTCCCTAAGCTTAAACTCTTGACTACAAGGTCAACTGGGATAAATCATATTGACACCAATTATTGTAAAGAACATGGAATCATTGTAGAAAACGTACCTAGATATGGTGAAGCTACCGTTGCTGAATTCGCTCTAGGAATGTGTCTTAATCTTACTCGAAAAGTAAATATTGCATATAATGACCTTAAAAATGGTATTTGTGATATTGATAGATATATGGGAAAAGATTTGTATCAAAGTACATTAGGTGTAATTGGTACTGGAGCAATTGGACGACATGCAATTAAAATTGCTTCTGGTCTAGGAATGAAAATTCTTGCTTACGATTTATATCCAAATAAAGAACTTACCGATATACAATATGTTTCTTTAGATGAAATTTATGCTAAATCGGATTTTATAACTTTGCACTGTCCTTTAACCAAAGATAATTATCATATGTTAGATAACTCTGCTTTTAATAAAATGAAAAAAGGCGTTATTATTATAAATACTGCTCGAGGTGAATTGATAGATAACGAAGCTTTATATAGAGCTTTAAAAGATGGTAAGGTAGCCGCTGCTGGACTTGATGCTCTAGAAGAAGAAGGCGCTATTTTAGATGATGATATTTATCTCGCTAAACCTTCTAAAATACCTCAAAATGATTTAGTAACTTCTTTTATAAACATGAAGCTTTTGCAATTACCTAATGTTATTATAACTCCTCATATTGCTTTTAATTCTATTGATGCTATTCATCGTATTTTAGAGGTAACAATCGATAATATTGCGGCTTTCAAAAAAGGAGAACTCAAAAACGTTATTGTTGGATAAAAACAACATTTAATCTCACTCTCCTCGATAAATCAAATCTACTTTACCTGGACCATGGCGTGTTGGTGAAGCATTCCAGTTTTTCCCTGGAGTTTGCGTACATTGTGAAGAACTCCAACCAGACCAGCATAATCCTGTTCCTCCCCAGGCATGACGAACAGTATCCCAACCTAAGCCTCCAATAGAGCCAGAATTAGATGCTTGGTTAGAACCTCCTCTTTTATTTACATTCAAACTCCAACCTCTAGAATAAGTTGTCCACGAAGAATAGCCTGCTATCCACCCTCCTCCACTGGTAGTACCTACACCTCCACCACCAGCAACTGCAGCTAGAATGGAATTAATATATACAGCAATCCCTGATCCCCCCGTACAACCTGGTGAACAACAATTCCAACTTTCCGTCATACCTCCTGGGATCTTTTTTATCTCTAAAACTGTATCCTTAGAAAGGGGAA
>CALXRE010000022.1 GCA_944390645.1 uncultured Alphaproteobacteria bacterium
GAAGCTATTGCACTTTATGCATTGGTTTTAGCCCTTATCACCCTTTATGCGTAAATAAATAGAACAAAGTCCCCCGAGCTAGACAAGCGAAGGGGGAAGCTTTGTATTTGTATTAATAGAGAGGAAAGATGCCTCAATTAGATCCGACATGGTTTTTATCTCAGCTTTTTTGGCTAGTTATAATGTTTTCCCTTTTATATGTTCTGATGTCAAAGGTTGCATTACCTCCGATCACAGAAGTTTTAGAGGATCGTCAACATAGGATAGAAGAAGATATAAAGAAAGCAGGAGAGCTTAAATCAGAAGCTGAGGCAGCATTAAGAACGTATGAAGAAGCATTAGCGGGAGCGAACAAAGAGGCGAAGAGGATTATTTCTGAAGCCAAAGAAGAGATGGCAGAACTAGCAGTTAAGAAAGATAAAGAACTGACAGCAAAGCTTGAACAGAGGGTAAGAGAAGGAGAAGATAAAGTTTCTCGAGCCAAGGAAGAAGCGTTAAAGGAAGTAAGGAATATTTCTGAAGATATAGTTTTAGTAATGGTAGAAAAGCTTTGTGGAATTAAGCCGTCGAAGGAAGATATAGACAAGGCGTTAGATGAAGCCTTAAAGGAGCGAGTATGATAATATCTATAGCCCAAGCAGCAACGAGTTCAACGCATGAGACAATATCCCTTTATCAAGATCCGAGTTTTTGGGTTGGGGTATCATTTATAATAGTATTAGTTGTTTTTGCTCGCCCTATAGTTAAATTAATCAAGCAAGCGACAAAGAAGAGGGCAGAGGCAATAAGTAATCGTATAGAAGAGGCTCGTCAACTTAGAGACGAAGCACAAGCATTATTAGCGGAATATGAGCGTAAGTTTAAGAATGCAGAAGGAGAAGCAAAAGAGATTTTAGATAGAGCATATATCAATGCGGAGAAGTTAAAGAAGGAAGCGGAAGAGCAGATGAATTTGAAGTTAGCACGAAAAGAAGCGCAAGCTTTTGATAGGATTCGATCTGCAGAGAGAAATGCTAGTGATGAGGTAAAGAATTGTGCTATTGATGCATCTACTAGAGCAGCAATAGAGATTATATCTAGCAAGGTAGTTCCGATTAAGGGAGAGCAGATGTTAGAAGAAGCGATAAAAGAATTACCTACCCAGCTAGCGAAGAAAGTAAGTTAGAATATCATTCTTTTTTATGTTAGATTAGGAGAATGTAAGTGAAGAATACCCTCAGATTATTTCGCTTTATATTTTTAAGTATAATTTGGGTATTGATATATTTTAGCTTTGTGAAAGTTTTTTTTATTCATTTTTGGAATTTTGATTTTTACCATCCCTATGATTGGAATTACTTAATTTCGCAGTGGCAAGGCGGTTGGGTTATAGATTCTTTAAGCGAATTAGCTTTTTTTATTTGTGCGTTTGCGGTTTTACCCTTTTTTTTATTAGGATGGTTTTGTTTTATTCGTTTTAAATGGTTTACCGTATTTGTTAAGCCATTTAAGTCTTTAAAAGAGCGAGCAAGGATAAGGAAGCGTTTAGCAATAGATGCATTTCCATCGCCAGAGATCTTAGCGAAAGAGTTACTTTCAAAGCATAAAGAAAAGAAAGCGACATTTAGAAAATTTCCATTACGCACTAAGTTGGATTTAAGTAAACAAGAAGAAAACAAGGTTCAGGATTTTTCGCAGGATAAAGGAGAAGAAATAGCTTTAAGACCAGAGGTTACATCTAGTAAGCCAGTTGAATTAAGCGAGCCTAAGTATATAAGTAGGATAGATGTAAAGTATGAAGTATTGCAACTTACGGAGCAGTATGGACTCCGTTTAGTACAAGATTTAAAGATAGGAAATAATTTAATAGATTTTGCGATATTGGTTAAAGGTTTTGTTTATCTAATAAATTTAGAGCCGATAGGTAATGAATGGATAGCCGATGAAACAGGTTTTGAAGATGATGAGCCATTATGGTTTAGTGAGACTAAATATGAGGTTTCGCCGGTTTATAGATTGGAGCAAGCAACGAAGCTTTTTTCATCTGTTTTAGAAGATGTTATGCCGGCAGAGCATTTACCAATTGAAGTTAAGCAAGTTTTATTAATAGGTTCAGGTAATATTTTAAATTATGCGGATATAAATGGGGTTTGGGAAGAAAAGGGAGTATTGGTTTATCGTCTTTCTAATGGTTTACCAGAGGGGATAGCTAATTTTTCAGAATTTATATCTAATTTATCTTCTTTAGGGTCTAATTCTCCAGAAGCAGTAGAAATGATTTATACAGCATTTGTTGCGGTTGAGCCGTAGAGCCAAAGGAAAATTATTGCGTAGCTATTTTATGATTTTTTATTAAGAAAACATCGAATTCGTGGTCAGGAGAATATAAGGGCCAATCACCATTAATAATTTGGTCTAGGCTTGCAATACCAGTAGAATTAAAGAGGCTTGAATAGATCCAATAATTACCCAATATTCTTTCTACGAAGGTTCGAGTTTCTTTAGAAGGTATACTTTCCATAAATAATAAAGGATCTTCTTTATAATCCATGCGTCGTATCCATTTATATAAGTTTCCAGGACCGGAGTTATAAGCGACAGCAAGGAAGATAAGGTTTCGATTAATGAAGCGGTCTTGAGCAAGTTTAAGAATATATGATTGTCCTAGTTCTAAGTTATATGCAGGTTCGAATAGTTTTTTTTGGCTCCATTCGATACCTAGAGCTCTAGCGGTTTCTTTAGCAGTAGCAGGCATAAGTTGCATAAGCCCTCTTGCTCCAGCAGGACTCATAGCTTTATTATTAAAACAAGATTCTTGTCTTACGAAGGAATAAGCAAGAGCTTTTTCGATTTTCCAACCATTTGTAGGTTTCCAGTTAGGAGCAGGATAAGCGATTTTAGTATTTGTGGGGTCTGAGTTTTCGATTTGTCCTGTAATGCTAATCATAGTTGCGGCAAGATCGGTAAGGTCATTATTTTCAGTGAAGTTTAATAAGGCTCTACGATTAAGTTCATTAGTTTTTACATAGAAGTTCAAGAGTTCATCTTCGGCCATTTTGTACATTTCAAGTTGGAACAAAGCCAGAGCTCTTTTTACAGGTAATTTATTTATTATTTGTTCTTCGGTAGTTACAATATCTTCAGGTTTAATCCAGGAGTGTTCGATATCTTCTCCGAGAGATCGTCTAGCTAGTATTCCATAGAAATACCGAGAAGAAGCAGAAGCTAAGATTAAAAAATCTTTAGCTTCAGCATCATTTCCTAATTTATTATTTGCCCGAGCCGCCCAGTAAGCACTTGCGGATCGTAAGGCAGGTTTTGCTTTAGGGTTTAAGGCAGCATCTTCGAAATGTTTTCGAGCATTTTCATAATCATCTAATCTCCAATAGACCAATCCAGCGACCCAGTTAGCGATAGGATATAATTTTCCAGATCTTTTAGCAGCAGGGACAATAAGTTCAAGAGCTTTATCATCTCTTAAGTCTGTGAAATAAAGGAAAGCGAGAGCAATTTTTGCAGCATCTATATCGTTATTATGGAAGAGTTTTTTAGCTTCTTTACTATTGATATAATTATAGGCGATTAAAGTTTTTCCTCGATTAATAGCGAAGTAGATTCTTTTCATTAATTTTTTAGCCGCAGCGGCATTAGTTTTATTTAGATGAGGGAAAGATCTATTAACAATAATATCAGTAGGATTTTCAGGAGCATAAGAGCTACAAGAACCAGCAGGTATATTATCAATATCTTTTGGTCGTTTAAAATTATATTTTGCGCCTTTTTTGAGACCCAAGTCATATATTTTTCCAGCGAAGGGGAGATCGGAATATTTTTTCATCCAATTTTCAGCTTCTTTTTTTCGAGTTTTCCAAGTAGCAGAATTTAGGTAACGTTGTTTTAAGACATATCCCATTAAGAGATTATTTTGGAGATTTTTAATAATTTTATCGGCATCAGTCCATCGTTCTTTTTTTTGTAATTCATATATTTTTTTATATTTTTGTACATCTTCAGTAGATAAGATTTTGTATTTATCTGTAAGGACATTAATAGCGTCTATTTGGGAAGCGTTAGCCAT
>CALXRE010000023.1 GCA_944390645.1 uncultured Alphaproteobacteria bacterium
CACTACCATTACAAGCATCTAGTAATCCAACATTACCAGCGGTTGTTCCTTTAAGGTTTGTATATCCCATTTTATTGTTGTTTGCATAATCGCCACTTGGAAAATAGCAAGTTGCAGTAATGTATCCACCACTTGAAGATGTAGATAATCTATGAGTTACAGGTTGATCTAAAGGAGGATCTTGACTAACCGTAGTATAAGCTTTGCGAATTTGATCACAGTTACGATTTAAAGCTGCATCATATCCGTTTGCACACATAAGATTATTACCTTGAGTACATTTCAAGATTACATCGATAGGATTTTGACAAGATCCAGTTGTTTGTCCTGATGGCTTTAAACATAATAAATTTCCGCTACTACCACAATCAGAATGATTTTGACAGGTTTCTCCTTCTTTCATAGCATCTTTAAATTTATCTAGTTCAGCAATATCTTCCCATTTTTGTACGCAATATTCCCCATTGGGATAAGAAGAATCCTTAAGACAAATTTTTCCAGGAGTTATAGTTTTACCTTCAAGACTACTAATAATTTCTTCAATATTTAAAGCTTCTCCAATGTTAGCCGTATCTTCTTTATCATAAGCAGTAGTTACCACAGGAATTCCAGTTGGTAATGAAGAGAAGCCATAATTTGCAATATCTTCCGCCCATACACCATTTATTCCCCAAGCTCGAGAAGGGTCTTGAGAAGAATATATTCCAGCAGACACACCAAGCAGAGAAGCAACTTTTGCAGCGCTTAGATCGTTTCCAGGAGTATTTGAGGCGATCATAGCGCTTATATTACCATCAGAATCTTTTCTAATCCCAATGGAATATCCAGAAATGTCTATTCCAACATCAGTTGGATCGATAACATAAGTTCCAATAGAGATATGATCTTTGTTTGCTTCAATATATTCTTTGGTTGCGTCTTTAATTAATAATAATGTGTTAGCCTCATTTATATTAGAGATGTCTTCCTTGCGGTTAGATATATGTTTGTAAAGGATAGGAGTTAAGGTAGCCATTAACCCTAACATAACAATAAGTTCAACAGTAATACTTCCAGAAGATAGTTTATTCTTTAATAATAAATTGGGTATGGGGGGGGGTAGAGCGTTTTAAGTTTTTAATGAACATTTTATGAGCTTCCTATAAATTACCTCAAAAACATTGTAAATATATAAAACATCTCTCTTATCGTAAAGAAAAAAGTATCTCTTATATCCGCTTAACCGCATTAAACCCAGATGTAACTGCGGCTTCCATAGTACAAGGAAGATCTTGTTGGGTCCAATCTCCTGCAATTATTATATCATGCGGTAACAATTCTAGTATTTTATTTCTTTTTAAAATAGTCTCTTTATCTTGAGATATTGTTGCCATTTTTTCACAAATTATAGTATGTGCAGTAAAATCACTATCGTTTAAATTAAAAATTTTTTTTGCTTCATTTTTTACAGTATTAATATCCTTCGTATTCGTTGCACTTATTGTTGCAGAAAGAATATTTTCTTTAACTTTAAACCACTCTGTTAGACCATTTGTTTGCCCAACAAAATTAAAAGAATTATTTTTAGTTTTTAAAAGAAAGTGAACATTTGTTATAGGATTATGAGGAAGTATAGGAAGATTAAAAATACGAGCAAAGGATCGTTGAGGTAGAGCAAAAATTACTACATCTTTTGTCGTTAGTTCTAGCATTGTATCTGAGAAAATAAGCTTTTTAGGCTCATATCCAATGCATTTTTTCCCATATTTGATTTGAATGTTATGAGTTTTTGCAAAATTATTAAAAGGAATTACTAATAAGTCTTCTAAAGTATTTTTTACAAATAAAGGATGAGGATTTTGTAAAGCTTTTAATATTGTTTTTAAGAATAAAAATTTATCAGCATTTACATATTTAGTATTAAGTGCCGATACAACCCCTAAATTCCATAATTTTTTAAGATTATATGAAGAGTTTTTAATTTTAGGAAAGAAAGGATAAAGTTCTTTTGTTGAATTTATTATT
The DNA here is from genome assembly GCA_944390645.1 of uncultured Alphaproteobacteria bacterium. Taxonomy (GTDB): domain Bacteria; phylum Pseudomonadota; class Alphaproteobacteria; order CACZRW01; family CACZRW01; genus RGIG5556. The sequence continues at coordinate 2,005 of CALXRE010000023.1, forward strand.
TTTAAGAAGGCTAATAAATTATAATTAGCCTTAAGCATCATATGAGTTCCATTATCGATTTTTACGTTTAAATAAGGAGATATAAAAGAATAACAGCGTCCTCCAATATGATTTGATGCTTCATATAGATTTATTTTTCCATCAAACCCTTTGCTTTTAAGGTTTGCAGCTGCAGCCATTCCTGCTAGTCCTGCTCCGAGTATATGAACTGTATCAACCATTTATGACCTTAAAGCGATCCAAAGCATATGTATTTTAGATAATTTTACTTTAGGTGATATTTTATCCCAACCTCTTTCTTGCATTTTTTCTAATATTTTATGATATATATTCATCATCATAATAGCAGGTTTAAGAGCGTTTTTATTTTCAGGAGTAAGCAACATTCTTGCTTCAGTATATCTTAGTTCGGCTAAATCAGCTAATTTTTTTCGTACATTGCTAATAGCAGGATTAGAAATGATTTCATTAGGTAAAAGATCTCCGATACCATTTGCTTCTAGGAATTCTTTAGGTAGATATATACGTCCCATATCAAAGTCTTCTTGTGTATCTCGTAAGATGTTTGTTAGTTGCAGAGCTTCACCTAAAGCAATAGCAAATCGTTTTGATTTATCATCAATCGCTCCAAAAATATGGATAGAAAGTAGCCCAACAGCACCAGCAACTCTTCTACAATACAGTCTTAAAGTATCCAAAGAAGGAGGATTAAGAGCATCATGAGTATCCATCTCCATTCCTCTTATTAGTTCAAGGAATTCTTCTTTTGGCAAAGAAAAAGCATGAACAATTTTTTTTAAATAACAAGCAATAGGATTATAAGTAGGGTTTTTACCTTCATAAATATCATTTATAGCTTTAATCCAATCATTAAGTCGTTGTTTTTTAATTTCTATTGGAGCAGGTTCGTCTGCTATATCATCAATTTGTCGACAAAAAGCATATATAGCAAAAATAGCATTTTTTTTATATGTAGGTAATAACCTCATAGCCCAATAAAAAGAAGAAGATGATGATTTTACTATATCATTGATATATATTTCTATTTTTTCCGTATCATAAGTTGTTTGCGACATAATCCCCTCGTTATTCCAGATATAAAAGCCATTATCCAATCAGTTTTATGTAAATCGACATGAGAAGCAAGAATATCTTGTTTTTTTAATCTAGATAATAATTTTTGTGCTAAAGTATGTATGACTACGATTTCCATTCGTAATCTTCGATTAAAGGTTACCAAAGGTAAAGTAGAAGCTTCGATTAATAGACCTTCAGTTTGTTTTAGCATTAAATTAATTATGGGTTTTAGTTTTTCTGTAATATGATTTTTGGTTAATTCATCATAGGTAATAGATTGATTTTTAAAGTATAATTCAGGGATATAAGCACGCTTTAAATTTTGCCAGTCGTTTTTGGAATCTTGCAAATGATTAATGATTTGTAATGCGGAACAAAGCATATCAGAAGGCCAATAAGTAGCTGTACTTTCATGATGTAAATCAAGGATATATCGTCCTACTGGAGCTGCAGAATATTTACAATACTCCATTAAATCAATCCAAGAGTTATAAGATTTTTCTTTTGCATCCATTCGAAAAGCGATTAAAAGATCAGTAGCTCTTGTTGGATTTATCTTTGTCATATCCAAACTTTTTTTTAATTTTTCTGCACATTTTGTTTTTTCAGTAGGATTTTTTTTACCTAATAAAACATCTTCTAGCTCATCAAGGATAGATATTTTTTCCTTTGGAGATAAAATAGGGTTATCAGCAACATCATCTGCATATCTAGCGAAATCGTAATACGCCATAATATGAGGACGTATTTTTTTAGGTATTAAAATAGAAGCAACAGGAAAGTTTTCATCTTTATAAGTTTTGGTTAACAAAATTATTTCTCCATTTTTGTATATCATTTAAGGCTCTTTGAGCGAGCAGGATTTTTTTATCTCGTCCTTTAGGCTGTTTTTTTCGGTTTTCTATAGTTTGTAAAGGAGGAAAAAGGCCAAAATTTATATTGCTTGGTTGAAAAGTTATTCCATTAGCGTTTCCATTTGTAACGTGCTTTAATATAGCCCCCATTGCGGTTGTTTCAGGAGGAGTAGAGATTGTTTTTTGTTTTAGTTCAGCAGCTAAGAATGTACCTGCTAGGAATCCAATGGCAATACTTTCAACGTATCCTTCGCAGCCACTTATTTGACCAGCAAATTTTATGTTAGGTTTTTTAACTAAAGATAGGTAAGAGTTAAGTAGTTTTGGGCTATTAATAAAAGTATTTCTGTGAACAGAACCAAAGCGAGCGAATTCAGCGTTTTCTAGACCTCTAATCATACGAAAAATTCGTTTTTGTTCAGGTATTTTTAATTTTGTTTGAAATCCAACAAGATTTAGTAAAGAACCTTGTTTATTATCATTTCGTAATTGAAGGACAGCAAATTCGCGTTGTCCATTAGCATGAGGATTAAAGAGACCAACAGGTTTCATAGGACCAAAAGCCAAAGTTTCTATTCCTCGTTCAGCCATGACTTCAATAGGCAGGCAGCCATCAAAATAAGGAGTATTTTTTTCCCATTCTTTAAAAGCGGTTTTATCTGCGTTTAATAGGGCATTTACAAAAGAGTAGTATTCTTCTTTATTTAGAGGACAATTTATATAATCACCGTATCCAGAAGTATCTTTATCATATCTTGATTGACGCCAAGCTTTAGTCATATCTACACTTTCAGTATATACGACAGGAGCAATAGCATCGAAAAAATGTAAAGATTCTTCTCCGGTAAAATTTTTTATTTGGTCAGCTAAGGCATCAGAAGTTAAGGGACCAGAAGCGATAATGACATTTTGGTCAGGTATTTGTGTTATTTCTTTTCTAACAATGGTTATTAAGGGGTGAGCGGAAATTTTAGCTTCTACGGTTTTAGAGAAAGCGTCTCTATCTACGGCTAGGGCGGCACCAGCTGGTACTTTATTTTGATCTGCACACTGGATTAATAAGGAAGAACAGATTCGTAATTCTTCATGTAAGAGACCGACAGCATTTTGATTTTTATCATCAGATCGGAAAGAATTAGAGCATACCAATTCAGCCAAGTTATCGGTTTTATGAGCAGGAGATTTTGAATAAGGTCGCATTTCAGCTAGGGTTACAGGGATTCCGTTTTGGGCTAGTTGCCAAGCCGCTTCGGTGCCAGCAAGCCCCCCTCCGATTATCAATGGATTTTTAGCCATAAAAATATCCTTAAAAAAATATAAAAATATGATATAAGAGATTAATATAAGTATTGTTTGTTTAAAATGATAGAGATAAAAAATGCGCGTAATTGATATCCTGATAATAACATTAGTTTTTTTATCAGGTTTTATATGGTTTTTTTTACATATAGCAAAACAAAAATTAAAACAAGTTGATAAGGTATCAGTTGAAGAAATAGTGAAGCGCTTAGAGGGAGAAGAAGAAATAATAATAATTGATATCAGAGAAAAAAAAGATTTTAACAATTTCTTAGGGCATATAGTGCATTCTATTAACATACCTTTTCGAAAACTCAAGGAAAGGCTTGAAGTTGACGGCTTAGATTTAAGCAGATTTTTTGAAATTTCTGTAGTAATTGTTGAGCAGTCAGAAAGTTTAAAAGGAGCTATGGCATACAAAATGTTAAAAGCGCAAGGCTTTAAGAGAGTTGAAGTTTTGGATGGTGGTTTTGCAAAATGGTTAAACCTGCAGTTACCAGTTACTCGTTATGAGGTATAATATGAAGAAATTGCTTTTGATGACAGTTTTTACTCTTCCATGCAGCCTATCTATGGCAGAGGAAATGATACGGACGACTACGGAAGTAGAAGATTCGCTAGTTAAATCAATAACGATAGAAGCTCCTTCTGATTTAAAACCAGTTCAAGTTAAAGTCTATCCTGCCAATGACAAACAGCCTCTTACACAAAAAGTAGAAACAGCTATTGATCCAGGAGTAGACAATAAGAGTAATAGCAAGCCATGTCGTACAGTTAAAGCAATTATAGAGATTCAATGCCCAGAATGTGATGTTTGCGTTCCTCAAGTTAAGGCGAAAGAAGCGTTACCTAAATGTGAACCATGTCCAACAGTTTCCGTCCCTAAAGTAGAGAAAAAAGAACAAGCATCAAAACCAGTTAAGAAGAAAGTAGTTTCAGAAAAGAAGAAGGCTCCAGTCAAAAAGAAGGTATCATTAAAGGATAGATTTAAGTGGAAGAAGCCTACGAG
>CALXRE010000024.1 GCA_944390645.1 uncultured Alphaproteobacteria bacterium
GATCCGAGACAAGTTAAAACCCATCTAGAAGAGATTATTGAAGAAAACAGTAATTAAATTCTTAGTTATTTTGTGTATTCCTATAATTCTAAAAAATACCACTTTAAAAGTGGTATTTTTTATTTTAGATAAGATTTACAAAAAAGTATCTTTGCTATAAAAAGTTATAAAGGATCGATACCTTAAGGAGATTAAACCATGGCAAATGAAATAAAAATAAGCAATGATGAAGAAGCAAAGTTACTTATGATAAGTACTTTAGGAGCTATCTTAGGTTTTATCATTCCTTTAATCGTGTGGGTTATAAAGAAGGAAAAAGTTTCTGTTTATTCTCGGAATTTTATGACTTCAATAGTTAATTTTGAACTTACAATTTTCATTTTTTCTTTTATTGCAGGACTTATCCCTTTTTTGGGAAGTTTGTTAATCTCTATTCTGTTTATTTTCAATTTAATTATAAGTATTATTGCTTTTAATTCTGCATCAAATCATAAAGAATATAAATTTCCGATAAGTTTTAATTTTTTAAAATAATCTAATACGGTATCGCTTTATTATTTTTAATTTTTTGTGCAAATAAGGAAAAAGTATTCAAAGCGTCTTCTATGATTTGCTGATTTTGAGTTCTATGTATTTCCACTGTATTTTTTTTATCTCCAGCAAATATATCATAAATCAATTCAGCATTGTCGATAGTTATAAAATCACCTTTTTTATTTTTCAAATAAGCTTTTTCATATTCTTTAGTAGCACAAATAATATTTAAATTATTATCGTTTTCATTTCTAAGTATTTTTGCCCAATCTGCAGCAATAAGCCCCATTGGATGAGGTATTTTTTTTGTGATTATATAACTACCTTTTGGCATAGAAAGGCTTTTTAAGTTTTTACAAGCTTTTCTAACTCCAGAAACGGAAATCAAGCCAAGATCTTCGATCTGAGCAGAATTCTCGGATACAATTAAATTATGTGCATCATCAAGCAGCAAGAAATCAGCTTTATTCTGATTTAATACTTCTATTGCCTCTGAAGAAAAGGTTAGTTTTGAAATAGGTTTTTCCTTTAGGAGTTTATATTGAAGATTATCATCAAAACCTATACTTTCAGCATCTTCACGAGTACTTGCATAGACAATTTCTGCAATTCCAATTGTAATTGCCATAGCCATACACATAGGACAACACTCACAAGAGGAAAATAAAACAGGTTTATCGTCAGGATCCAATAAAGAATAACCTTGATTCTTAATAAAAGCTCGAAAAGCGTTTACTTCAGCATGAGATGTCACATCAATATTAGGAACAACATGATTAGCCGCCACATAACAAGCATTTAAAGTGACCAAGCAAGCTCCAAAGGGACCTCCTTTTTCGGCTTGGACATTTTCTTTAGCCACTTTTATAGCTTGTCTTAGTTTCTCATGAGGCATTTTTCCTCTTTTTATTTAATTATGCTGCTTTTTTTATAGATTCACAGATATTATCAATCAAATTTTCTATTTCAGTTTTATTTTGCCCTTCCACCATAACCCTAATTACAGGTTCTGTTCCTGAAGTACGTATAAGTAAACGCCCCTTTCCTTTTAAAGATTCTTCAGCTTCTTTTATCATGCTTTTTATCTCTATTTTTTCTAAAAGCATTTTAGCTTTATCTTTTGAATCTAAATAAACATTTTTCATTATTTGAGGTAAAGGAGTAAACACATTAGTGACTTCACTAGCTTTTTTATTACTTTTCTGCATAAGAGCCAAGACTTGCAAAGCAGCCATCATGCCATCTCCAGTTGTTGAATGCTCACCAATGATTATATGTCCAGATTGCTCTCCACCAAGATTAAAAGCTTCTTGACGCATTTTTTCTACCACATATCGATCTCCTACTTTTGTCCTAATGAGGTTTAACCCATTATTTTGTAAGAATATTTCTAAAGCAAGATTAGACATGACCGTAGTTACTACAGAATTTCCCTTTAAAATCCCTTTTTTACTCCAATCTAAAGCAATCAAAGCAATAATTTGATCTCCATCAATGACTTTTCCTTTTTCATCACAAATAATTACTCTATCAGCGTCTCCGTCAAGAGCGATACCTATATCTGCGTTTTGTTTAACAACTTCTTCGCACATATGATTTACAAACAAAGCACCACAATTTTCATTAATATTTTTACCATTAGGATTTACAGAAATCGAGACTACCTCGGCACCCAACTCCCATAAAATGGCAGGAGCAATACGATATGCAGCCCCATTAGCGCAATCGATTACAATTTTTTTCCCATTTAAACGTAATTCTTTAGGAAAAGAGCTTTTAACATATTCAATATATCGCCCTCTTGCCGATTCCAAGCGAGAAACTTGTCCAATATTTTCAGAAGCTACGACCAAAGATTCTATATCTTTTTGCATATACGCTTCTATTTTTGCTTCGATTTCATCAGATAATTTATATCCATCAGGACCAAACAATTTAATCCCATTATCTTCATACTGATTATGCGAAGCCGAAATCATAACCCCTAAATCGACTCGCATATTACGAGTTAGCATAGCAATTGCAGGAGTAGGTAAAGGTCCAACTAATATAACATTCATACCTACAGAATTAAATCCTGCAGCCAAAGCATTTTCTATCATATATCCAGATAATCTAGTATCTTTACCAATAATTACCTGATTATGATTTTTATTTGTTTTAAAAATAGTTCCTGCCGCGACTCCTAACTTTAAAGCTACATCAGGTAAAATAGGATAAACATTAGATTTTCCTCGTATTCCATCCGTACCAAAAAGCTTTCTTTCTGCCATGTTATTTAGCCTCTTCTTGTTTTTTTTCTTTACTTTCTTCGATATCTGTTTCTGGCACAGAAGATTTAAGTATTGGGTTAGAAAAACCTTTTCTTTCTGGTTTTTTTCCTTTCAATAAATCTTTAATTTCCGCACCAGATAAAGTTTCATATTCAATCAACCCTTTTGCCAAAGTTTCTAACTCTTCACGATTTTCATTTAATATTAAACGAGCACGATCGAGAGCTTCCTGAATAATTCTTTGAATTTCTTTATCGACATTTAAAGCTGTTTCATCTGCAATATTTTTCCTTTTAGTCATAGAGTAGCCGAGGAAAACTTCACCATCTGGTTCTTCATACGCAATAGGACCCATTTTTTCACTCATTCCGAACTCAGTTACCATCCTTCTAGCAATAGATGTAGCCATCCGTATATCTGAAGAAGCGCCCGTAGAAATTTTATCTTTACCAAAGATAATTTCTTCTGCCACGCGTCCGCCAAAAGCTACGACTAAACGAGCTTTAAGTTTAGCAATAGAATGAGAAAGAACATCTCTTTCAGGTAATTGCATAACCATACCCAGAGCTTGTCCTCTAGGAATAATTGTTGCTTTATGAATAGGATCAGATTCAGGTTCATGTAAACCACATATAGCATGCCCAGCTTCATGATAAGCGGTCATCTTTTTTTCTGCTTCATCCATAACCATAGATCTACGTTCTGCACCCATCATAACTTTATCTTTAGCATCTTCTAGATCACTCATAGTGACAACACGTTTATTGCGTCTAGCCGCCATCAAAGCAGCCTCATTAACCAAGTTTGCTAAATCAGCACCAGAAAAACCAGGAGTTCCTCTAGCAATAATCGAAGGATCTACATCAGAAGCCAAAGGAACTTTTTTCATGTGTACTCGAAGGATTTTTTCTCTACCCACAATATCAGGATTAGGAACAACTACCTGTCTATCAAAACGACCTGGACGTAACAAAGCAGGATCTAAAACATCTGGTCTATTAGTTGCTGCAATTAATATAACTCCCAGATTAGCTTCAAAACCATCCATTTCTACTAATAATTGGTTTAAAGTTTGTTCTCTTTCATCATTTCCGCCTCCAAGTCCAGCGCCTCTATGACGACCAACAGCATCTATTTCATCTATAAAAATAATACATGGAGCATGCTTTTTTCCTTGTTCGAACATATCACGGACTCGAGAAGCGCCGACTCCAACGAACATTTCAACGAAATCAGACCCCGAAATAGTAAAGAAAGGAACATTAGCTTCACCAGCAATAGCTCTTGCCAATAAAGTTTTTCCTGTTCCAGGAGGACCAACTAATAAAACACCTTTTGGTATTTTACCGCCCAAGCGTTGAAATTTTTGGGGATCTTTTAAAAAGTCTACGATTTCCTCTAATTCTTGTTTAGCTTCATCAATACCAGCAACATCGTCAAAAGTTATCCGCCCTTGAGAATCATTAAGCATACGAGCTCTAGATTTTCCAAAGCTCATAGCTTTTCCTCCCCCTACTTGCATCTGTCGCATGAAAAAAATCCAAACAGCGATTAATAAAATCATAGGGAACCAAGAAATAAATATACTCCATAAAGTTGAAGAACCA
>CALXRE010000025.1 GCA_944390645.1 uncultured Alphaproteobacteria bacterium
TGAACCGCTTTCAATATCACCTGCGTAACATCTTCAGCAAATTTACTAGTAACTTTAGCCGTCAGTAAAAAACGACTTTTCCGTTTAACAAGCGTAACCAAAACCGTTCCTTTGTTTTTCTAGCCAATACTTTATCAGCTTCCTAATAACCATATTCAGTTTGATTATTGGCTTGTATTGATCTCTGCTCGATTGGCTTGAGAAAACCACATCTGGTATCTTACCTTACCGTCGGTTGTATTTACGTTGGTGATGACGCAGGTGAATATAAAAGTCACCTCCATTTCAACGATCATCAATAATCCATTGATAAATAGTTTCGTGACTGACTCGCTGTCCAGCTTTTTTTCAGACTTCGAGAAATCTACTCAGGACTCCAACAAATTAATTCCAAAGCTCGTTGCTTAGCTGCATCAGGAACTTCACGAATGTTCAGTCATGCTATGCTGCAAGCGTATCGGTGAGCCTGTTGTGGTCGATATCCTTTAAGGTCTTTGTTTCTTCGAATCTCTCTGCAAATTGTTGGGAGTAAGACTTGAAGCTCTTGTGTAATAGATTTCTGATAAAAACCTGCTATACGAAGGACGTATCTTTGCTCTTAGTTGAGATGTTTGTATTTTTCATAGTAATTGATGTGGTAATCGGAACGTGTATAGCACAGACTCTCGGCTACTTTTGTACACTGCAGAGGTCATTTGGCTGTGAGCAAAAGGCTTCCTTATCAAGCGACAAGAGATTTAACCCTCAAAATAAACTGCCTCCCCCCAAGAAAAGCAACATTTACGTACTGGAGGTTCTGTGGAAAATATTCGCTTAAAAGTCTTAGCTGGTTTTAAAGCTGGCGAGTCAGCCAACCATCTATCAAAAATCTATTCTCTTTCTTTGAATCTGTGCTCATATAAGGATAAGTACTCTTGACATAATCACTCTATTAATTCAGATTGTCAGTAGATTACATTTATTATGAATTGTCATAGAGAAGTTTTAATGTTAAAGAGAAAATCTATTCTAGGGGTTGTTGTAACAGATGAAGGGGAAGGGTTATCAGGAACTCGTGGGCTATCTCGTTTAAAGTTGCCAACAGAAGAAGAGGGACAGCCACAATCCCTCAGGGTTCTCTGGACTCAAGCAAAAAAAGCGTCAAAAGAAGAAAGTTGGGCTGAGGCTGAAAAGGTCTACCGTCAGATTTTAAAAGAAATACCGAATAATGTTTATGCAACAAGGGGGCTTGGTTGGGTCTATTACAAATGGAACAAAGTCCTTCTAGAACAGGGAGAATCTTCAATAAAGTTGGTTCGTCGTAATCTTTGGCGCTGGCTTTCCCTTAATGATGATAAAACCGATATGCTTTATGGTCTTATGTTATTACAGGCCAAGAAACTAGCCGAAATCGGCAAATTGAAGATGCACGTCTTTCTTCAATGGTGGAATACTGAGAATTTTCAGCCTAAACATTGGGAAAAATGGGAAAACGACAAAAAGAATAAATTCGATGGTATTGCAATACAAGTCATCAGAATTGCAGCTAAGGAGGTAACGATAAAAAATGAGATCACGCCAGAGATCATTTTACGAACAACAAACTGGGTCAACACTGCATTGAGACATGACCCGGAAAATTTATGGCTAATTTACTATAAAGGGAAGCTTCTTCTTCGATATGGAGAATCGACAGAAGCCATCAAATATTTCAAAAATGTTGTACAACAAAAATTACAAGAGGGTTGGGCTTGGAGTTATCTTGCTGAAGCCATGGAACAAAATAGGCATCCTTTAACACTTGCTTGCATATGCAAAGCCATTATCTTAAGTCCTCTAGAAAAGAGTATTCGTGCACGATCTCATTTGGTCAAACTTCTCTTAAATAAAAAAAATTATGATGAAGCCAAAGCAGTTGTCCTACAAATACTCAAGATTGCAGAAAATTATTCAGTTCATGTACCAGAGGATATTAAGCGTATTGAAAAACTTCAATGGTATATAAATACAAATCCCGTTGCTAACATTGAGAACTGGATACAAACACAGTCGACTAAGGCAATTAATATTTTCACTGCTCATCTACCCTGGATCCCAGGATGTATTGGTACAGCATATATAAATGCTAAACAAAAACCTCGGCTTAATATTCTCTTTAAAGATGGCCAGTCCACCACCGTTTCAGCAACTGCGTTTAATCTTCAAGAAATGAAACCAGGAGACCCTATTGAAATAAAAAAGGAAGAAAAATCAACTAACAAAATTATCGTTCTTCAGTTACGTAAAAGAAATGGAAGTAGTTGGGATATAGCCAAAATTGCTGATGCTATTGTTGTAGGTATTAACCAGAAAAGTAAAGGTTTTCATTTTGTTGGTGTTACCAAGAACAGTGAAGAGGCACCTCAAAACTTTTTTTGCCCGTTCTCTATTACTAAAGAAAAGTTGAAAGTAGGAGATTCTGTTAACTTGTTCTTTATTTCAAAAGAAAAAAACTTCGTTCTTGAGGTAAAGAAAATCAAAGACCTTACTAATAACAAACTACTCAAGATGGTGCATTCTCCAGTTGAGTTTATCTCTCCCAATCGATCTTTCGGAAAACTCAAGAATGATATCTTCTTAAGTAATACAATTCTCGCAAACTATAAAGACATTACTGAATATTCAATAGTTTCTGGTATAGCTGTTCCAAATTTTGACCGGAAAAAAAATATCTGGGGATGGGTACTTTTAAAGGTAAAAAGTATTGATAACAATAGTCTAGGAACTGATATGGTTCCAACAGAGGAGAGCACAGAGATTGCTTCTAGTAGCAGTGATGCGCCTCAACCTATTACCATCAATAAAGACTCCTTTGTTTTGGATGAGCAAACAAAATCCAAGAGACTTCGGTATTTCTCACAAGAAAAACTAGTTCTTTTTATTGGCGCAACCGGAGTGGGAAAAAGTTCTTTGATTAACGCAATAATCAAAATTTCACATTTTCCAAATATTCCATTTGCACGTACTGGGTTAATAGATCCAGTAACACATTCTTTAGACAAATATCAGTTTCAACAACTAACAATCTTCGACTCACCAGGTTTTGGGCAAGCTGAGGAAGATGATATAAAGAATACAAAACTTATTCTTAATTGGTTAAAAGAAAATCAGAAATTTTCACCCATAATTGTTGTGGTCTTAGATGCAAATGTAAGAGAGTATGGCTCTACTTTTGAGTTACTTAATAAAATTAAGCTACTGTGCAATAAATTTATTTTTTGCATTAACCGTGTTGATGCTCTTTTTCCTGTAGGGGTATTCGATAACGTCTTATCTTCACAAGAAAATCTAAGCGAAAAAGAGAATAAAAAAATTACAGAAAAAGTTGATTCTGTAATAAATAGAATGGTTAGAACAGTGGAAATAAATGCTCCAGGAGTTGCGACTTCAGCCCAAACCTCTTTAGATCCTAAACTTAGCAGATGCTTTCATATAGAACGTCTTTTAGATATTATCAATTCTTTATAGTAGGGCACTCAGATGTCAGAGCAAGAATCGTTTATCCAAGGAATTCTCAAAAAAGTTCTGTCAGTCTCACACATATCTAAAAAGCAAGAGGAACAGATAAAAAATAAAGTTCTCCTATTAGCAGATCGAGAAATCAATTTATTGGTAATAGGAGGAACTGGGGTTGGGAAAAGTTCTACTATAAACGCTTTATTTAAGATTGATCATATTGATGGTTTAACACAAGAAAAAGCTAAAGTAGGAACAGGTCCCAACCCTGAAACAGAAAAACTAACTCGCTATCAACTTAGTAAAAATTTGATTGTTTGGGATAGCCCTGGTCTCGGAGAGTCAATAGTAGCTGATGTTATCCACACCAGAGCAATCAATCAAAAATTACTAGAAACTACCAAAAATGGGGAGTTTTTAATAGATTTAATATTGGTAGTTTTAGATGGCGGTTCGCGTGATTACAAATGTACATTACAGCTATTAAAGCGAATACTTCCGAATATAAAAGATAGAAATAGGATATTGATAGGAATTAACAGAATAGATTTGATTGCACTCGGTTACGGTTGGAATTACAACAAAAATGAGCCCACGCCAAAGATCAAAGATTTAATAGATCAAAAGATAGGAAGCGTAAAAAACAGAATTTACAATGAGTGTCATTTAACTATAGATCCCGTTGTATTTTGCGCTGGAAGATCAGATGATGGTTGGGGTAGTTCCTCACCATATCAAATTACCGAGTTATTTTGTCAAATTGTTTTATCTATCCCTGACGAAAAACGGATTGCTGTTATAGATAGGGTGAAACCCGAAGTTATTAAACAGTCTACTCCAGAGCAAAAAAAAATAATGGTAAATAAGACTAGTGATTCCGTTGGAAAATTTTTTCCGAGAGTTATAACAAGTCTTTTGGTGAGTACTTTAACAGGGGGACTGATAAGTGGGTGTTTTATTACTAGTGCTGTTTGTAATCATTTAGGCAAAGCGGATAATTGCCACATGCTTTATACATTTAGACAGTACCGTGATAAATGGTTATTAAAACAAAAGGGAGGACTTGATTTAATTCGAGAATATTATACGATTGCTCCAGGAATTGTCGACTGGATTGATTCATGTTCCAATAGTGCCGAAATTTACACATATATTCACAATAAGTATCTAAAAAAATGCTATCACTTAATCAAACATAAACAATATCGCCAATGTAAATACTGGTATATTAAAATGGTAATGGAATTGGAACAGCAAAAAATTTCTAAGCCAATGTAGATGGAGTTGACGAGAGTGTTAGGCTTTGTTTTAGATTTATTATCAGACAGTACAGAATTAGCTGACAGTTCAATTGAGTCAGTCGACTCTTTACCATGCAATGAATTTGACGGTGTTGAGGAAGGTATCTTTAACGGAAATGCGGAAGAACTTAATGCATTGTCTGAGGCAGGAATGATTGATGGTACTGACCATATTGATAGTGATGATATTGTCAGAAACCTAATAGCACGCAATGAATTTTTAGAGTTATGTGGTCTTGATAGTGTCCCAGAAGGGTATGAAGTACATCACATAATTCCCCTTTCTGAAGGTGGAACAGATGATCCTAGTAACATGGTCTTACTTAGTAGCGAAGAACATCAAGCAATAACCTCAGCACACCGCCAGTTTTACGATTGGAATTCATGATTAACACGGCAAACTATTTTTTTCGGAGTGTGGTGCAATCTGGCCTCACGAGTATGTAAAAAATCTGTGTCTAAGGATTTTCATTAAACTGAGTGGGCAATGCCCACAAAAGGAAACTCTATGACACAAAAGAACAAAGTCCCATCAGAATTTGGTTCAACTATTGAATCGTATGTTCTCGATCAGATGGAGCAAAGAGGTGGGGCAACTCTAACA
>CALXRE010000026.1 GCA_944390645.1 uncultured Alphaproteobacteria bacterium
AGTTGTCCCTGAAGCAAGCTTCATAGATGATTTAGGGGCTGATAGTCTTGATACTGTAGAACTCGTTATGGCTTTAGAGGAAGAGTTCGGTTGTGAAATCCCTGATGATGCAGCTGAAAAAATCATGACCGTAAAAGATGCGGTTGATTATATCGAAAAAAATACTAAAAACGCTTAATGTTTGGCGAATTTTAACTTTTTAAATGGCAGGTTTCCTGATGAGAAGAGTCGTAGTAACTGGTATGGGTATTGTATCGCCGATAGGGCGTGGTCTTGAGGTTAACTGGAAAGGCTTAATTAAAGGAAAATCTGTCATTTCTAAAATAACTTCTTTTGATGCCGAAAACCTTGCAGTTAAAATTGCTGGGCAAGTTCCTAAAGGTGTTGGTGAAGGACTTTTTAATCCCGATGATATAGTATCTCCAAAAGAAAGACGCCATATCGATGATTTTATACTATATGGACTTTCTGCTGGAACCGATGCGGTCGAAGATTCTGGATGGGAACCTAAATCAGAAGAAGATAAAGAACGTACAGGTGTCTTGGTAGGATCTGGAATAGGTGGAATATCTCGAATCGCAACTGAAGCGGTTATATTGCATGAACATGGTCCTCGAAGAATCAGTCCTTTCTTTATTCCAGCTAGTATCATTAATCTCTTGTCTGGTCATCTTTCTATTAAATATGGGTTTAAAGGTCCTAATCATTCTGTTGTAACCGCTTGTGCAACTTCTACTCATGCTATTGGCGATGCGGCAAGAATTATTATGCTAGGTGATGCAGATGTTATGATCGCTGGTGGTGCAGAGGCTCCTATTCATCCTTTAGCTATATCTGGTTTTTCTCAGGCTAAGGCTTTATCTACAACTCATAATGATTCCCCTGAAACTGCTTCTCGTCCTTGGGATAAAGATAGGGATGGTTTTGTTATGGGAGAAGGGGCGGGTATCGTCGTCTTAGAAGAATTTGAACATGCAAAAAAAAGAGGCGCTAAAATATATGCAGAAGTCTCTGGATATGGAATGTCTGGAGATGGTTATCATATAACTGCTCCTGCTCCAGATGGAAACGGGGCTCTTAGAGCAATGAAAGCTGCTCTTAAATGGTCTGGCTTGGATACAAGCGATATTAATTATATTAATGCTCATGGAACATCTACTCCTTTGGGTGATATAATCGAAATCGCTGCTGTAAAAAAACTCTTTGCTGATGATGCTTATAAATTATCTGTTTCTTCAACTAAATCAATCACTGGACATTTGCTAGGTGCTGCGGGTGGTGTGGAAGCTATTTATTCTATTCTAGCTATGCAAAACAATATCTTGCCTCCTACTGCTAATCTTGAAAACCCTGATGAGGGATGTGATATAGATTTAGTCCCATTATCTCCAAAAGAAAAAAAGTTAAACCACGTTATGTCTAATTCTTTTGGATTTGGCGGAACAAATGCTTCCTTGATCTTCTCTCGAGTGTAAAAATAAAAAGAGATGATAATGAAAAAATACCCATTACGCGCTTATGCTTTAATGTTGGTATTATTCCTTCTTCTATTAGTAACTATTGTTGCTGCTGGATTGTACTCTTCTTATTCGCAATTCGTTGAAGATTCTGATAACCCTGCTCCTGCTACAATCGTAGTCCAAAAAGGTCGTGATCTAAGACAATTAGCTGGAGAACTATATTTATTAGATATTATTAAAGATCCTGCTTCTTTCGTTTTTTGGGTGAGATTATACGGAAATGCTGGAAAAATAAAAGCTGGCGAGTTCGCTATCCCTCCTTTCGCTAGTCCTATGATGGTTATGAAAATTATTATTAGCGATAAAACTGTTGTCCGAAAATTAACCTTTAAAGAAGGTATGACTTCTCAACAAATTGTAGAGCAGATATTAAATACTCAAGGTTTAACCGGAGAAATAACTAAAATTCCTCTGAATGGAACGTTAATGCCTAGTACTTATCACTTCTCTTTGGGAGATACTCGCAATTCAATAATAAAAAGAATGACTGAACTCATGAATAAAAAAACATCGGAATTGTGGGAAAAAAGAGCTAAAAATTTGCCATTTTCTTCTTTAAATGATGCAATTACTTTAGCGTCTATTGTAGAAAAAGAAACTTCTATTGCTTCAGAAAGACCTTTAATTGCCTCCGTCTTTGTAAATAGGTTGCGTAAAGGTATGAAATTACAATCAGATCCTACGGTTATTTTTGCTATAACTGATGGAAAATATAATTTAAAACGTAAGCTACTTTATAAAGATTTACGAGTAAGTCATCCATATAATACTTATACGAATTATGGTATACCTCCTGCTCCTATATGTAATCCTGGAATCGAAAGCATAAATGCTGTGTTAAATCCTGCTGATACAGACTATCTTTATTTCGTTGCTAATAATAAAGGAGGGCATTCCTTTTCAAATAATTATAGGCAACATCTCAATAATATAAATAAAGTCAGAAAAAATAAAAAAACGCAAAAAAATACAAATATACCTAAAAAAATTGAAGTAAAACCAAATCCTAAGGATCAAAAAAATATCTATCCTGAAATTAAAGCTAAGCCAAACGAAATAAAATAAACAATACTTGATAAAAAAATTGATTTTTTTTGTAAAGCCTAGTTGTTTTAGTAAATTTGGTAGTGTATTAATTATGTAAATTATTTATTATCAACCATAAATAAGGAACACATAAATGTTATCAAAATTATTAGGTTTTCTTTCCGCAGATATGGCTATTGACCTAGGAACTGCAAATACTTTGGTATATGTCAGAGATAGAGGTATTGTCCTTAATGAACCTTCTGTGGTGGCTATTGCGGAACTTAAAGGAAAAAAACAAGTGCTCGCTGTCGGTGATGAAGCAAAACAAATGCTTGGTCGTACCCCTGGTCCTATTCAGGCAATAAGACCTTTAAGAGATGGCGTTATTGCTGATTTCGAAGTAGCTGAGGAAATGATCAAACATTTTATCCATAGAGCTAATAATAGACGCTCCTTCGTTGCTCCTTTGATAATTATATGTGTTCCTTCTGGCTCTACTGCCGTTGAAAGAAGATCTATTCAAGAATCTGCTGAAGCGGCTGGGGCAAGAAAAGTATTCTTAATCGAAGAACCTATGGCGGCGGCTATCGGTGCTGGTTTACCTGTAACTGAAGCTACTGGTAGTATGGTCGTTGATATCGGCGGAGGTACTACAGAAGTGGCTGTATTGTCTTTGGGCGGAATTGTCTTCGCTCGTTCGGTTAGAGTCGGTGGAGATAAAATGGATGAAGCTATTATTGCTTATATTAGGCAAAATCATAATTTGTTGGTCGGTGAAAGCTC
>CALXRE010000027.1 GCA_944390645.1 uncultured Alphaproteobacteria bacterium
CAATCCCCAAGTACATTCTTGTGATATGACGAAATCACCAGCCTGGACGTTGATGTATTCTACAACAAAAGCAGGAAGTTATACTGTTCCATATAGTGCATATTATCGACTTGTGGCTGCAGGAGGGGGAGGTGGATATATTCCTTCTGGTACTGCTTCATTAGGAGGAATAGCATCAGGAAGTAAGAATATTTCATCAGGAACAAAAGTTACTGTCTCCATCGCTTTAGGCGGAAATGGAGGAAGTGGGTGGGGAGCTAATTACACATGTCCTGGAGGAGGAAGATATGCTCCAAGTGGAGGGAAAGGAGGATCTGGGATATCGATTTCTGTAGGTTCTTCATCTCATGTTATTGTTGCAGGAGGAGCTGGTGGTGGAGCAGCAGCAGGCGCTGGCGGTGGAGGTGGTGGCTGGGGAGCTGGCGGCGGCGGAGGCTCTATATATAAAGATGGAGGATGGTATGGTAATGCAGGTTCAGCAGGAACTTCTTTTTCTTCAGGTAGTACAATAACTGGAGGAGCTGGAGGTAAAGGCGGACCAAATAGTTCTGGAGGAGTTGCAGGTGGTGTATACGGTGGAGTAGGAGGAAGATCAGGTTATTGGACTGCAGGAGGAGGTGGTGGAGGTGGCGGTCGTTGTACGCTTAGTAACTGTACCACAGAGTTAGCCTATGGAATTACTAGAGTTGAGTGTCGAAGTGTTTCAGAATGTCCTTGGGGTTCTCCTTCTTCTTCTCCCGCCAGACCTCAAGCAGGAGTTTATATTATAGGAACGCCATCAAATTGGACAAAACCTGCAAAACCTTAAAAAATAACCCCAACCTTGTTTAAAGGAAGGGGTTTAAAAGGGCTAATAAGAAATCGCACTAAACTTCATTAATTGTTCTAAGTCATGATGAGCTTCAATATACCGAGTGGTTTTGGTTTTTGCCCTAACAACTAAGGAATGGGTTATAGCAATATCTTTATTTATATAAGTTACACCACCTAAAAAGTTTCCACCAGATATACCAGTCGCCGCAAAAACAGTATCATCACTTTTTACTAAAGTATCTGCGGTCATAATTTCTTTTAAATCGACACCTTCATCAAGAAGCATATTTTTTTCTTTTTCAGATTGAGGATTTAATCTAGCTAACATATGTCCACCAAGACCTTTTACCGCACAAGCGGTTATTACGCCTTCTGGAGATCCTCCAGTTCCCATCATTATATCTACTTCAGAAGTCGGAGAAGATGCCATTAAAGAACCAATAATATCTCCGTGTTCATGCATTTGTATTCTTGCCCCACATTTTCTAATTTCATCAATTAGATATTGGTTTCGAGCTCTATCTAGAATATATACAACTAAATCTTCAATTTTTTTATCAACAGCTCTAGCAACTTTTGCTAAAGTATCTTCCATTGGTGCATCAAGTTCTACATCTTTTGCAGCTTCAGGAACCACTAACTTTTGCATATAATAACTATGACCTGGTATGTACATACTTCCTTCAGGAGCAACTCCAACAACCGCAATAGCATTAGGTAATCCTTTAGCTAAAAGAGTTGTCCCGTCAATAGGATCAACTGCAATATCTAAAGCCGAACCTTCTCCCGTTCCAACTTTTTCTCCAATATACAGCATTGGAGCCTCATCTTTTTCGCCTTCTCCAATAATTATTGTACCTTTCATGGGAACAGTATTAAAAGAAAGTCTCATGGCGTTTACAGCCGCCCCATCACCTTCTTCTTTTTTTCCTCTTCCTAACCATCTTGTCGAAGCAAGAGCAGCGGCTTCAGTAACCCGAACTAAATCAAGACCTATATTTCTTTCTGGAGCTTCCATTTTAACCTCGCATATAAAGAAGTTTAAAAATTATTCCCATTCTATGGTTGCAGGAGGTTTACTGGTGATATCATATACCACACGGTTAACCTTCTTTACTTCGTTGACTATGCGCCCAGATACTTTAGCTAACACAGCAAAAGGTATATGAGCCCAATCAGCTGTCATAAAATCAGAAGTTATAACAGCTCTTAAAGCAATTGTATAATCGTAAGTTCTTCCATCTCCCATTACCCCAACACTTTTCATGTTAGTCAAAACAGCAAAATATTGATTAATTTCTTTATCTAAAGAAGCATTAGCAATTTCTTCTCGGAAGATAGCATCAGCATTTTTTAATATATCCAGTTTTTCTTCGGTTATATCGCCTATAATTCGTACTCCTAATCCAGGACCAGGAAAAGGTTGACGCCAAACTAAATTTTCAGGGATTCCAAGTTCTAAACCTAGTTTTCTAACTTCATCTTTAAAAAGATTTCGTAAAGGTTCAATTATCTCTTGGAAATTAACATTTTCAGGTAATCCTCCAACATTATGATGGCTTTTAATCGTAGCCGCTTTGCCAGCACCACTTTCAATTACATCAGGATAAATAGTTCCTTGTACTAAAAACTTTATATTCCCAAGTTTGCTAGCTTCTTCTTCAAAAACACGAATAAATTCCTCACCAATAATTTTTCTTTTAGTTTCGGGATCAGTTATTCCTGCAAGCTTTTTTAAGAATCTATCTTTAGCATCTACTTTAATCAAATTCATATCAAAAGTTTTTCTAAAAATTTCTTCAACTTGCTCACTTTCGTTTTTTTTTTTTTTTCCATGATCAACAAAAATACAATACAATTGTTTTCCGATAGCTTTATGCATCAATACCGCTGCAACAGAAGAGTCAACCCCTCCAGATAAAGCGCAAATAGCTTTTTCAGAGCCGATTTTATTTTTGATTGTAGTAATCATGTCAGATGCGAAAGTGTCCATTTTCCAATTTCCAGAAACACCAGCAATATTAAATAAAAAGTTACGAATAATTTTATCGCCTTCTGGAGTATTTACGACTTCAGGATGGAACTGAACGGCATAGAGAGAAAGATCGGGATTTTCCATCGCAGCACAAGGACAAGAAGGAGTTGTAGCTGTAACAGAAAACCCGTTTGGTAATGTTTTTATATAATCAGTATGACTCATCCAACAAGAAGTTGTTTGTGGTATATTTTTAAATAATAAAGAAGGAAATAGAGTAAGAGAAGCATTTCCATATTCTCTTAATCCTGCTTTATCGACTACGCCACCCATAGTCTGAGCCATGAGTTGAGCACCATAACAGATTCCTAATACTGGAATGCCAGCAGTGAAGATAGCTTTAGAACATTTAGGTGCGTTTTCTTCATAAACACTAGCTGGACCACCTGTTAAGATTATAGCTTTGTAAGGATTGTTTTTTAAGTTTTCTTCTGCTTTTTCAAAGGGAATAACTTCACAATATACATTACATTCACGGACTCTTCGTGCAATTAGCTGGTTATATTGACCCCCAAAGTCAATTACCAATACAGTTTCTTCGTTCATTAAGTAAACTCCGTTCAGAGAAGGATAAAAAAAGATAGTATAATTTTGCACGACAAGTTATTTCCGTCAAGCGATTTAGTCTGCAAGCAAAAAGATAGGCAAAACTATTGACAAAACAAAAAAGATAGTTAATATTTATAGCAATTATTTAGTTCTTAAGTTAAGGATATAAAAAGCTATGTTTGTAACAAAAGAAGAAAAAGAGATAACAACGGATATTTTATCTAATCAAGCGAGAATAGTTCTTCAAAATATTCAACAATTACAGAAAATTTCTATTTCAGAATGGGAAGCTATCGGTTTTGAGGAGTTATATCATCAATACAGTTTGGTAATCTTAGAAGAAGAAGTATTAAAAAATAAAGTTAATTTAGAAAGATATAAAGATGTTACATTAAAAGAGCTTATAGGTAATATTTATTTTGATGTACTATCCAAGTTAGAAGAAGAAGAAGCTAGAGAAGGTTTTAATAAATTATTTTCAGATTTAAATAGGCTTATCCATAAGCCAAAGAAACCTAAAGGAATTACGTTTGTGGAAGAAGGTTTTTTAAGGCGGAAAGCTTTAAAGGATACATTAAAGGAAGCAGTTTGGTATAAGATCAGGAAAGAAGGAAAGAAAGAAGAAGAAATATCACAGATTCTTTATAACAGAGTTAGCTTGATAGGTGAAGATAGCTCGGTAAATTTATTTACTTTTAGTGATTTTTGTTTTTGTTCAGATTTTCCTATAGATATTTATACTCGTTTATCAGAAAATAGCCAAAAGACAATATGTAGCAACACTTTAGACGCAGATATACCATTTTATAAGCAAGTAGATTTTGTTGAAAATTTTTTAGCGATTAAAGACTTTCCATTAAGAAAAGAAAAAAGGACATTAATGAAGTATGGTATTAATAAAGGTATTCAAAAAGTTTTAAGTGGTGAATTTAATCGAGGTATATCTGAGCTTTTATGGTTAAGGGAAATTTTTGAAGACAATTATGCATATGATAGCACATTTAGAGTACTGTTAGAGAAGGCTTTAAAGAAGCAAAAGAAGCCTATAAAGGAGATAAGTGAAGAATTTTCGAATAATGTTCGTATTTTTTTAGCTATTGATATAAGTAAGGATATAATTAATAAACAGGATTTTATGCCAATAATTGAATTATTTACACAAAATTTAAGTAAAGATTCTAAATCAGATTTATTTTTTATAAAAGAGAAAGTTAGATAGTAAGAAATGGTTAATAAAGAAAAAGCAGAAAAAATATTTTTTACAGATTTTTTAGGTTTACCAATAAGTAATATTCCAGAGAGTTCAATAATAACAGTAAAGAAGCGTTATGAATTATTACCATCTTATACGAGTTTTTTAGGAGAAGAAGAGAAATTAATTATTTTTTTTCAACAAATGTCTTCTAGATATTTAATTAGTACAAGATTTTTACTTCCATGGTATAAGGAATCATTATTAGCAGTAGCTAGTGGAGATATAGAGAAAGGAATAAAAGGTTTTGTATTTTTACAGAAGATAGCTCCTAGGATTTATATTTATAATTATTCAGATTTTATAAAGAATGCACCTATTTTTTGTGATAATAAAGATTTAGTATTATCCAATCTTGATGAATATATTTCAAATAATAAAGATAGAGAATGTGTAAATATAGCATTAGATTTTAAATACATATTAAGTAGCAGTGATAAAAGTAATAAAGATTTATTATTACTATTAAAAAAGTTTCCTGAGCATGACAAGATATTAATGCTTCATCGAGAGATTTTAATACCTTCTTTTAGTGATTTTAGGTGTAATGAAGAAGAGATAGAAAAGATATTATCTAGTAAAGACGAACGTTTAGCTAATAGGATTAAGAGGCATTGGTTAAATGAAGCGTTTAAGAAAATAACTTCAGGGAATATATCAGAAGGAGTTGAGGATAGTCTTTATCTAATGAGGACATATAGTAAGTATTCTTCCATTCTTTCATATCTTTTAAAGACATTACCGTACTTATCAGATAAGGATAAAAATAATATAATAATAGCTTGGCAGGAAAATATAGGATATCGTTCTGTTTTAGTAAGATATATAGATACAATTAACAATGTTCAGAGTGGTAGTTATCCATCACTATATAAAAATATAAAAGATAATGGAGATAAAGGGAAAAAAAGTTTTCGGTTTATAGGGAGTGAAGCAGAAATTTCTGATTATCTTTCACAAGAATTATTTAAGAGGATGAAAGGGCTTTATTTTCCAAGGCATAAAAAGAGAAGACAACCAGAGGGCAGTAAATATCTTAGTAATTTTATAAAGCGCACTTTTCCGAGAGAATATAATAATTTTATGGAAGATACATATAATAAGTTTCAACAATCGCAAGAGAAAGGTATTAGGCATAGTAAATATTTATTATTTTTTTATGATACAGACATGCAATTTTTATTTAAAAAGCAGAAGGAAAGAAACAGGTAGATAATAGATAAAAAAAAGCCCGCTTTCACGGGCTTTTAAAGTATAAAAGTATGTATAATTAATAACGATAGGCATCAGATTTAAAAGGACCATTAACCGAAGGTAGCCCAATATATTTAGCTTGTTTTTCGGTTAGTTTATCCAATTCGATACCCAAGTGTTGACAGTGTAATCTAGCCACTTCTTCATCGAGTTCTTTAGGAATATTATATACTTTTCCTCTTTCGTACTTATTGTTATTTCGATTTTTCCAAAGTTCTATTTGTGCGATAGTTTGGTTAGTGAAAGACATAGACATTACGAAAGGAGGGTGTCCAGCAGCACAACCTAAGTTTACCAATCGTCCTTCAGCTAATAAGATAATAATTTTTCCATTTTTTAATTCTAGTTTATGTACTTGAGGTTTAATTTCTGTCCATTTAGCATTTTCACGTAGCCATTTAGTATCGATTTCATCATCGAAGTGACCGATATTACATAGAATAACTCCATTTTTAACGTTAGGAAGCACCCCTGGGTGAACGACATCACAATTTCCAGTAGTTGTTACGATAATATCTGCCTTATCAATAATATTTTCTAGTTTTTTTACCGAGAAGCCAGCCATAGATGCTTGGATAGCACAGATAGGATCTATTTCTGTAACGTATACTTGAGCTCCCATTCCTTTAAATGATTGAGCACAACCTTTACCGACATCACCATATCCACAAACGACAGCTATTTTTCCAGCGATCATAGTATTTGTTGCTCGCATAATTCCATCAAGCAAAGATTCTCTACAACCATATATGTTATCGAATTTTGATTTAGTGACTGCGTCATTAACATTTATTGCTGGCATCAAGAGTTTTCCATTTTTTGCCAATTCTAATAGTCTATGAATACCAGTTGTAGTTTCTTCAGATACGCCTATGATTTGTTTAGCTTTTTCTGGGTATTTTTCGTTTACATAAGCAGTAAGGTCTCCCCCATCATCTAACAATAGGTTAGGGAACCATTCCCCATTTTCAGTCCAAAGAGTTTTTTCTATACACCACCAATATTCTTCTTCATTCATACCTTTCCAAGCGAAAACAGGTATTCCTTTTTTTACCATTGCCGCAGCAGCAGAATCACTTGTTGAAAAAATATTACAGGAGCTCCACCTTATTTCTGCCCCAAGAGCGACTAAGGCATCCATAAGACCACAAGTTTTAATATTCATATGTAAGCAGCCAGTTATTTTAGCACCTTTTAATGGCAATTCACCTTTATCACGATATTGTCGTACTAATTCGGTAAGACCTGCCATTTCAGATTCGCAAAGTTCTATTTCTCGTAAACCCATGTCGGCAAGAGACATATCTTTAACTTTGTAGTCCATTTTACTCCCCCTTATTTTACGTTTAAACTTTGGCGGAATTTAAAAGAGGTATAGAGCAGTGTCAAGCTATCTTTTACTATCTTTTATTGTGCACAAAACGGTTGACAAACAAAACTAGATACATAAAGTTATTAATTGGAGCAAAGAAATTTTTAAGAGGGAATCATTGGGAAGAAAGAGAGAAAATAAAACGCCATCTAAAAGATGGGAACCCTAAAGGTGGCAGTGTAGTCAAGGGTGGTAAAAATCTATTTCCCCAACAAATAGAGGAAAAAGTTTATTCTTCGAAATATCCATTTGTTTTTTCAAAAGAAGAAAAAGAATCAATTAAAAATTCTGGATTTAGATTTAAAAGTAATAATTCAGGAAGTTCGGCAAAAAAACAGTATAAATCTAAGCCGCAAATATTGCCTAATGATGATTTATACTTATTGTTAAAAAATGCGGATAGCAAACTTAAGACATCAAAAAGTCCAATACCGTCTAAAGATTGGACATTTAATTCTAATATTCAATTTTTAAAGATTCTTAAGGCGTATCATCCAGAAGCAATAGAGCGAGATGAAAAGGTTAATGGTAAAGAGATTCGTTATTTTGCTTCAGAAATAATTTTAGAAGTTTTGATAAGAGCTCCAGATAATCATACTTTTATGAGTTGGTTTAATTATTTAAATACGGAGATTTCGAGAGAGTTTACGAGCTCCACAGATATAGAAATGTATTTAAAATATCATGATAAAGGTAAGATAGTTTCGGATTTAGCGGATTTTGATATTTTAATTTCAGATTTAAAGCATGCCGCTACGGTTTATTTTTTTTCAGGTAAAATCAATTATCAAAAATGGTATGATATTACGATGATTTTTGATAGGAATCATAATATTCCGATTTTATTTTCACTAAGCGAGTTGCTATCGATAGAAAATTTTTCTGTTCAGAATTATATAGAAAGTGGGATAGATTATTTAGTTTATAAAGATTTTGAGAATATAGAATCTATTTTAAGTTATAAAGATAACTATGAAAGTATAAAAGAATTATTGCTTAAGAATGAAAAGAGCACATCTAAGTTACTTATAGAGTATTGGTTAGATATTGAAGATAAGAAGGGTAAAGAAGAATTAAAAGGATTACTCCCAGAATGGTTTAACGAAAAAACGGACACAGAGAAAGATAAGGAGAAGGAAAGTTCTAAAGAGAAAGGGGTAGAAGAAGAGAAGAAGGAATTAATTACTCCAGAGATATCGGGATCTTTGAAAGGCAGTAATAAAACATCATTGAATATTTATGAAGAAGGGGAAGGAAAAGATTTTCAAGATAGTTATTTAGAAGGCATTAAAACTAAAAAAGTAGCTAAAATAGATGATAGTGTTGGAGAAGAATTTTTCTTTACAGATTTTTTAGATGATCCCAATAGATTTAACGAATTATCTTTAGTTGATTTTCAGGTGATTTTAGGGTTAAAAGAACTTATTCCGCCACTATCAAATTTTATGTATAGATATGATGCAGAAGATATAAAATCTTTTTTTTCTCAGATAGATGTATCATTTCAACAATTACTTTCGCCATGGATTACCTCTGGTTGGGGAAAGCTTATTTCTTCAGAT
>CALXRE010000028.1 GCA_944390645.1 uncultured Alphaproteobacteria bacterium
ATTAAGGTCATTTTCTTCTTGCTCATTACGGCTTTGCTCAGACTGCAAACGGTTTTCAGCATCAAGAAGCTTTAAATTAAAGTCATTTTCTTCTTGCTCATTCAGAGGTTTTTGCCACTGTTGAGCAGTTTCCATTTCTTTTTGGATTTCTTCTGCATAAGAAGAATATTGCTCTTGTTCGACTTTAGTATCTTCAAGATCGTTAGTTGCTATTTCTTTTGTATCTAAAATATCAGAAACATCTTTTATATTTTCCCAATTTAACCTAGCAAACTTACTCCAGTATTCAATAGAGGCATCTAAATTTGCTTCAGCAGTGGCAACATTTTCTTTAGAAGATATTGAGTTTGTGCCATTGTTGATTTCACTAAAATATTTTTGACATAGTTGTTCAAAATTTTTGGCATTATTAATAACATCCATTATTAATTTATCATTTTCTTCTCTCAATTTTTCTTGAGTGGAAAATAAAGCGTTAAATGCAGGAATTCGATCTATGTCTATACCTTTTTCTACTAATTGTTGTAACGTTTCTTCTTTCAAGTTTTTCAAAGGAGTAATAAGTTTATTTTCAGACAACTCCATTTCATCAACAAATTGTTTTGCTTGTTGAGCTTTTTCTCTAAGTTTTACTAGCTCTTCGGTTTCTTCTTGGGAAACTGAATCATTTTCTTCTTTTTCAGATAAGCTAGAAAGTTCCTTTTCTTCTGGTTGTATAAAGTTACGATATGCCTCCATTTGTCTTTTGAATTCATCTGTATAAACCAAATTACGCATTTCTGGAGCAATTTTTACTTTTATAGAAAGACCTTCTTTTTCTAGAGCAATCGAAGCCATAATCCAATCTCTCATAGCTTCTATACTCATATCATATAAAGTAACAGAAGAAGCATTATCTTCATCATGGAACTTTTTTAAACTTGTTAAAGCCAAAGAAATACCTTTAGGATCATAATTAAAACGAGCATCTAGTCCATGATCAATAAGGTATTTTCCTTCTTCTGAACCTTCAAAGAAAACCTGTGTCCTTTCTCCTGCAATATCTGGAGAAGGATTTGTGCGAATAACTTTTGAAGGTAAAATAGTTTCCTGTGCCGAAAAAGGATAAGCTCTTTTTATGCCCTTGCTTTCTTCAATTTCCCACTCACGAATAAAATGAGCCCAAGTTCCTCTAGGCATATTATTTATATATGTTTTTTCTTCAGGGGTTACTCGGATGCGCTTTGTTGTTTTAATTTCATGATCAAAATAGGAATTAAACAGCTCTTCTATCGATACTAATTCTTTAGAATAATTCGTTTGTTTTTGTTTATCCATTTCTGCTAATACAATAGCATGAACTGCAGGGTAGAATATACGATGATTTTCTTTATCAACATCTTTAATAGAATATAAAGAAAAATAAGAAGAAAAATCAGGATTATTCCAGATACTTTCTAATACTTCTTTATATTTATCTTTGTCTTGATCGGAAATGAAATCTCTTAAAGTAAGATCAGAATGTAAACGATTTAAAAGTTCACGCTTATCTATATCCGAAGTATAATCATAGAATTCTTTATGTTTTAATTGTTCTTCACATTTTTCTATGACTTCTTCTTCTGAGGGATCTTCTGAAATGCCTACAGCAGTTGTTATGGCTGCAAACTTAGCCTCTTTTACTCGATAATCAGTTTCTTTTACCCCTTCTTTAAGTAAAGCAAGTTCTTTAAAAGAAAACCAAGTATAAATATTATTTTTAAGTTCCGACATTTAATAACCCCTTTAGTAAGTATAAAAAAGCAAGAGAAAACATACTCTCTATAATAGTTAGATAAATAATAGCATAAAAAATTGCCAAAAACAATAATGCTTTTTACTAAAAATGCATTTTTCTTTTTTTTAGCTATAATGGTTTAACATTTAGCGATAGTAATTGTTAAACCGTTCAGCAACAACATTACCCCATCCTGTTTCTTTTACGCCTTTTTGTGCTTTCATAGCATTAAATTCATCAATAGTTATTTTACGTCCTCGGATATCTTCACCAAGAGTATTTTTAAGTATTGTAGAAACTTTTTTATCTATCAAAGCAGGGAGTTCTTTAGCGGATACTTTATAAAGGTCTCCGCTTTCTGCTATTTCATTTGCAGCAGACATATAAGCAATCAAGAGACCCCTTTTAGCCTCCTCTGGCATATCTTCAGATTTGATATGAGCAATATCATTTTTATTTTTCTCATATATAGTAAGAACAGCTTTTTTCTTCATAGATTCATGTTCTTCCATAAATTTAGCCATAGAAAAGAGAGAGTCTTTTTGCATAGCTCTAATACAAGTATCTAAACTAAAGCCAGATATTTTTCCTTTTTCTATGTCGATAATAATATCTTCCGATACTTTTTTATCTTTTAATGTATCGATTAAAGATGTTTTATCTGAATTATATGTTTGTAAAAAAGTTGTAACAGCTTGCTCGTACTCAGGTTTAGCTGAAGCAAGCAAAGCTTGTAACTTCTCTTTTTCTTCGCCAACAGGAAAATCAGCGATTTTATCAGCTATTTTTCTTGCAAATAGACAGCTCTCAAACATTTTTTCTTGCACTTCTTTAGGATTTATTTGAGAAGCATTTAAATCAAAAACCGTACTACCATAGCAATCTCGAGAGAATAATATTGCATACTGTTCATCAGAAAAATTAGCTTTTCGCATTCTTTGAATAGACTTTATTGTATTAATATAAGCGACTCCTTTTTCTTCAATTGGTAAGTTTGCAATATAATTTTTCATTATATTTAAAGTTTTAGGATATTTTTTAATTTCTGGATCTGTATAGATTTTATCTAGATATTTTTGCTGATTATAAATATATTTTTTATATTCATTTACATCAGAAGGATCAGGAATATTCATATTAGGAATATCTTTTTCTGTTTTAGGTTTTATTTTTTTATACGCTAAGACAGCATAAACAAGCTTTTCTAAAGATTCTGGAGTAATCGTTTGATAAG
Organism: uncultured Alphaproteobacteria bacterium; assembly: GCA_944390645.1. GTDB lineage: Bacteria > Pseudomonadota > Alphaproteobacteria > CACZRW01 > CACZRW01 > RGIG5556. The sequence continues at coordinate 2,991 of CALXRE010000028.1, forward strand.
AGAAATCTTTTTGTAAAGCTTTCTTTTCTTTGCTAGAAAGGTTTGCTTTATCTAGAGCTTTTTCAATATATTTTATCGTTTGTTGATATACTTGGTAAGCATCTTCATTTAAATCTTTTTCTTCTACGGATATTTTTTCAAGTATCAACATATCTTCTTTTGTTGAAGATTTTGTTTTGATTCTATCTAATATTTGTAAGAAATTTTGTTCTCCTCCACCTGCTTTTTTTATTTCATCTTTAAGCATAGTAAAGTTACGGACGATTTTAATTTTATCGGTCAAGTCAGAGAGCTCTTTATTAAAATCCGCTTTATTTTTTGAGAGTTCATCAAGGAATTCATCTCTTTGTTGATCATATGTAGATATTTCAGCTTTATTATATATATTTTCAAAGTAGCTATCATATAGCTGATTAGTTTGTTTAACGAGTTCTGGAATACTTTTTGGTTTTTTATTCAAGTGAGAATACTTTGGAGAATGATTTTTAAAATCAGCCATGAAATCTGCATTTTTTCTTCTATATTCTTCCAAAATTTTTTCTACTTCAGCTTTTTGTTCTAAAGATAAAGAAACTTTTTCTGTATCCGAAGCTTCAACAGTTAAGCCATGCATTGCAGCAGCTACGGCTGAAGCATATAAGAATTCTTGGCTCTGAGTAAAAATAATGACTTTATTGTTTCCTTCTTGTTGTTGCAAAAGCATAGCAGTCATGAATGCGCCGAAAGGAGGTAAAGCATTTTTTGAATCTCTTGTAATTGTTTCGACAGAATCTTTAGTAAACAAGAAATCATATCCTGCCATTTCGCACTTAACAAAATAAATTCCTTTTTCTTTTACAATTTCAATATTTTGAGGAGCTTGATAAGTATAATTTTGAGGATCTATTTTAAGTTGTTCATCATTAGTAAAACCGAAAGCTCCTTTTTTCAAGTGAGGTAATTTTTCTAAAGGAGTTTCATTAACAAAATCAGCGATATCTTGTAATATTTCCGCAACATATTCAGCTTCTTCTTTCGTTGTTCTCGTTGCATTTTTTAAGAAGAAAGGAGAAGGCAAAGTTTCTTTATCGATTTTAATAATTTTGTTTTCTAAAGGTTTAAGATGTAAATCTTCTATATGAGAAAGAATCTTTAATAATTCAGCTTCTTTTGTTGCACTATAATAAGCACCTTGAATATATTCTTCACCTTTTAATGCCCAGATAAGGCGATCAGATAGGTTATCAAGGTTAATCAAGGTAATGGTGTCATTTCTGTCATTAGGATTTAAACTAACTTCGGAAATATATTTTTGAATAGCTAAAGCCACAGGTTGATTTTCAGGAATTCCTTCAGAGATAAATTTATTTTTGATTCGTAAGTTTAAGGCTTCCCACTTTTCAAGATTTTTTAGAGATTTACTAATAAAAGAGTTTAAATCTGACAAGCTTTTATTTGGATCATCTGACCATGTTTCAAATTTTAGAGAAGCCTCTTGAGTAAAAGGAATTAATTTTTCTAAAGAAGCTTCTTTATTTTGGATACGGAAATTATTAGCAGCATCCCATATTGATACACAAGAAATGTAAGGAGGATTCAAAGAAAGGATCCTACGGATTTTTAGTAATTTTTCATCAAGGACAAAGTTTCCAGAACCAAGAGGATCTTCGATTAAGCCAAACTCTTTATCAGGTAGTTCTAAGTTTTGTAAAACTTCAGGGTGTTCATTTAAGAATTTTTCTGCAGGTATAGCAAAAAGTTTCCTATTAAAGGATGAAGAATACTTAGTTATTCTATATACAGCTTGAGCTCTATTTTTAGGATCTACAGAAGAATCCAAAGCAACAGCTTCTAAAAGAGCTAAAGAAGTTTTGTCTTGAGGCAGACCAGAAATAAAAGATGAACCAACAATATATAGGTCATCTATTTCATTAAAATCAAAGCTTTTGTTTTTGATAGAGGCTTCTACTTTATTAAAGAGAGCATTATAGTTTTTACTATCTTCGGAGACTCCATCGTACAATTTATAAGAAGATTTATAAGCAGTGCGTAAAGTTCTAGCGAAGAATTCTGGGAGTAATTTTTTTAAGTTATCTTCGAAACTTTCATGAATAATTTTTTCTGCTTCTGCTGCTTTATCACCGAAGACACTATAATCTCTTTTTCCGATAATATTATTGATTAAGGTATCGCCATGTTTATCAAAAATAACATTAAGGATATCGTCGTGTAGACTTAAAGGAGCCAAGTTATAATAATCTACATCCGCAGGCAGAACAAGATCTTCGCCTATAAATTGGATTATAGAAGCATTTCCACTTCTTTTTTCTTCTTCTGTATACATACGGACTTTGCGAGCATTAATACCGTATAGATACAACATATTTTCAGCGATTTCCAAAGCGAATTCAGGGCGTTTTCTTCTATTTCCGTTCCAAAGATGAGCAATATTTCCAAGTTTTTCTGGCATATCACTATATATGTTTTGTACGGAAGTCAGGATTTTAAATAAGTCTTCCTGAGATAATTTTGCTTGTTCCAAAGAAAGGAAAGCTTCGGTAGTATTAAGGCCGTTTGAAGCCATTATTTTGCCGACCATAGCATTTGAAAGGTATGTGACCATATCATCAAAGTCTATAGGTTGTGATTCGTCCATTCCGCCAACATAAGAAATCAAACCAGCCATATTTTTACTCCTTTTATGTAAGAGGCTATATAAAAGAAAAACAACCTCTTTTAATCATGTTCAATAAAGATAGCACAAAAAATTGCCAAAAAACAGTATTTTTTCATTTAAGCCTTATATTTCTTTATTTTTTGTAATTGTTATTAGTTAATTTTTGGTAATTTTTGGTACTTTTAAGTAGATATTAAATTTTTATGACGTCTAATAGCGAGAAGAATTACCAACAATGAGTCTCCATATTTTAGCGGGTAAGTTTCCACCATAGACTCGAGGCATAGGAGATTCGTCATCATTTCCGACCCAAACGCCAGCTACGAGATTATCAGAAAAACCGATGAACCATGCATCACGATTATTTTGACTAGTTCCGGTTTTTCCATAAACAGGGAAATTTAAAGAAGCTTCTTTTCCAGTTCCTTCATCTACGACTTTACGGAGGATATTTTTAATTATTTCAACATTTTTTTTATTAGCGATTTGGATTCCGCTACTACTTAATCGTTCATAAAGAGAGGTATCATCTTTAGTGGTTATTTTTATAATTCCAAAAGGTCTTACATCATTTCCATTATCAGCTAAGGAAGCATAAGCGGCAGTTAATTTTAATAAAGAAATTTCACAACTTCCTAGAATTGAGGCGGGAGTAACAGGACATTTGCTATCAGCGATACCGAAGCGACGAAAAAGTTTATGTACAGTTTTAATTCCAATATTATCTGCTAGTATAACAGGGACAGTATTTAAGGATAGAATTAAGGCGTCTTGTAAAGAAATAGGGCCATAATATTTTCCATTATTGTTTTTAGGTAACCAACCATTAATTTTAAAAGGTTTATCTACAATAACGTCGTCAGGAGTGAAGCCATTTTCGAAAGCAGATAGATAAACAAAAGGCTTTACAGTAGAAGCAGGTTGTCTTTTAGCTTGGGTAGTTCTATTGAATTGACTTTTATTATAATCGATTCCTCCCATCATAGCCAATACAGCTCCATCGTAGTCCAAGACGATAGCAGCCCCTTGGTTTACTTGAGGCCAAGAATTTATATTATCTTGTAAAGCTTTTTCTGTAATTTTTTGGATATCGGGACGAAAGGTTGTAAATATATTTATATCTCTATCGATTTCTCCGAGATAATCTTCAGCTTGAGCGATAATCCAATCAGAGAAGTAACGATTATTTGAGAAAGTTTTATTTTTAGGTGTTTCATTATCAGCATTTAGAATAGCTTTTAAAGCTTCTTCTCTAGAGATGAATCCGTTCTCAACCATTTTATTAAGGACGATTTTTGCTCTATTTTTTGCGGCTTTAGGGTACTGAGCAGGATTGTATTTAGATGGAGCTTTTAAGATTCCAGCTAATACAGCAGCTTGGTAAAGCGTCAGCTCTTCTGCAGGCTTATCAAAGTATCTTTTTGCGGCAGCATCAATTCCATAAGTTCCAGAACCTAGATAAACGCGATTTAGATATAAAGTGAGGATTTGTTCTTTAGTTAGATTATATTCTAACCAGATAGCCAACATCATTTCTTGGATTTTTCTTTTTATTGTTTTATCGAAAGTTAGGAAAAGGTTTTTAGCTACTTGTTGAGTTATAGTACTTCCTCCTTGGAGACGTTTACCTTGGATCAGATTAGTGTACAAAGCCCTAGCAATACCTATTGGATCGATTCCCGCGTGCCAAAAGAAGCGATGGTCTTCAGTAGCAAGTATAGCTTCAGGGACGTATTTAGGTAATAGTTTAAGATCTACAGGATTTCCGTATAAGTCGCCATAAGTTGCAATAATTTCACCATTTTCAGCGATAATATTTACTATAGGTTTACGATATACCGCTTTAGCGCTTTCGATATTTGGTAAAGTAAGTATACACCATCCTATGTATAAGGAAGCTAGAAAGAAAATTAATAATCCGCACAAAAAGATTTTAGAAAATAAAGTTTTTTTCTGCCACCAATAATAAAACAGCTTCATTTTTTTAAATGAAGATAGATTTTTACTTTGTTTTTTCTTTTTAAGATTTTTTTTTGATTTAGTCATATATCCTCAAAGATCTCTTTCATCTCTGAAAGGTCGAGACAATAAAGAAGTTATCATATCATCTACATTAGCATCTTGATTAAGGATAGCATTCATAGCTTGACAAATAGGCATTTCGATACCGATTTTTTTAGCTAAATCAGTTACCGCCTGAGCGGTAAAAACACCTTCTGCAATAGATCTTTTACCTGCGACAATCTCTTTAAGTTTTTTGCCTTTTCCTAGTTCGACTCCGACGGTGTAGTTTCGAGATTGGAGACTATTTGCAGTTAAGAGTAGATCTCCGATACCACTCATTCCCATCAAAGTTTCTTCTTTTCCTCCGAGGGCTTTAGCCAATCTCACTATTTCAGCAAGACCTCTAGTTATTAATGCAGCGCGAGTATTATCTCCCAGACCTTTTCCTTCCACTATTCCTGCAGCGATAGCCATTACATTTTTAACTGCGCCACCGACTTGAGATCCTATAACATCATTTGAGTAATAAGGACGGAAAGTTTTAGTTCCGAAACTTTGCACGAAATTTTTTCCAATATTTTTGTTATCACAAGCGATAGTAACAGATGTCGGGAATCCTTTTGCTGCTTCTCCTGCGAAAGTTGGACCAGAAAGGACAGCAATTATAGCGTTTGGTAATTCTTGTTTAACGACTTCACTCATTAATGCTCCAGTTTTTTGTTCTATTCCTTTTGAGCAAATTAGCAAAGGTAAACCGTTTTTCCATATAGGAGCCATTTGTTTACAAACATCTCTAACGAATTGAGCAGGAACAACCATTACAACGGCATCGGCGTTTTTAATTACGTCTTCGAGTTTAGAAGAAACCATAATTTTTTCTGTAAATTTAACTCCAGGTAAGAATATAGAATTTTCATGATTATTTAGGATATCATCAATAACATCTTGTTCTCTAGCCCAGAGATTTACTTGATTATGGTTGCGTTGTAATATTACAGCAAGAGCGGTTCCCCAAGCTCCAGATCCAATAACTGCGAAATTTTTCATTTTTTTTATCCTAAATAAGTTTGAGATTAAATCTTTTTAACTCTGTTCATAGTTTTCGTAAAGAGGCCATCTAGGTCGAGGTTTAAAATCCAAAGTATTTATCAGGCCTAGATTGAATCTTTCCAAAGCAGCATATGCAATCATAGCTGCATTATCTGTACATAGGTTTGGAGGAGGAGCGCTAAAGATTAATTGATTTTCTTGAGCTAGATCTAGAATCATTGATCTTATAGCAGAGTTAGCAGCGACTCCGCCTGCAACAACGACATCTTTTGCTTCAGGGAAATGAGATTTAAAAATATTTATAGCTTTTGTCATTCGATCTTTCATTACATCGACGACGGCTTTTTGGAAAGCAGCGGAGATATCAGCTTTATCGTTTTCAGATAAATTATTTTCTAATTTTTCGATAAGGTGTCGTACAGCAGTTTTTAAGCCAGAGAAAGAGAAGTCACAATTATTTTTACCTTTTAAAGGTCTAGGTAAAGAGAAACGATCAGGGTTTCCGTTTAAGGCATATTTTTCTACCCAAGGACCACCAGGGTATCCAAGATTTAACATTTTAGCGACTTTATCGAAAGCTTCACCAGCAGCATCATCTATAGTAGCTCCGAGTTTTTGATATTTTCCGACTCCTAATACTTCTAATATTTGGCAATGCCCTCCAGATGTTAGCAAAAGCAGGAAAGGAAAATTAACAGGATAAAGGATTCGTGCGGCCAAAGCATGTCCTTCTAAGTGATTAACTGCGATGAAAGGAATATTATTTACCGCAGCAATAGCTTTTGCGGTCATGACTCCGACAATAACACCACCAATTAATCCAGGTCCAGCAGCGGCAGCTACAGCATTTAAATCACTAAAAGATATTTTAGCCGTATCTAAGGCTTTAGTAACGATTTCATCGATTTTTTCTAAGTGAGCACGAGCTGCAATCTCTGGGACCACTCCTCCAAATTTTTTATGTTCATCAAGTTGGGTCCAAACTACCGAGGATAAAATTTCTTTATTTTCATTGATTACAGCAGCAGCTGTTTCATCACAACTTGATTCGATTCCTAAAATATACATTTTTATGACTTTCTTTATTTGCGATTATGATAGGATATAGTAAAATTAATAAAAAAATAAATGGAGAAAATATATGAAAGAAAACCTTTCAGAAAATAATAGAGCAGATAGCATTGAAAAAAGCGAGGAAAAGAAAGGAAAAATAAAAAAGCATAGTTTGTTTTTTTTACTTTTTATAATTTTAATTATTATAGCATTTATTTTATCGCAGATTTATTACACAGAAGAAGGCTTAATTTCAGAAGCATCTAATAGCATATTAAAAGCGAATAAAAAAACATCAGAATTAATAGCATCAGATACCACGAGAGAGGACAATAAGAAAGAAGAAGTAACAGAGATTATATTTGGCAATCTTTTAAAGATAGAAGATAGGTTAAAAGCACTTGAGAGCAGGAGTAATTTTGTTCCTACTGGATTAACGGAACTAAAAGATCGTTTGCAAAGGATAGAGGATCAACTTTCTGATATTTCAGTAGAGAAGATAAAAGGCTTAGAAGAGGAGATTAGAACCTTAAGTAAGAAGTTAGAGATCTTTTCGATTAGTAGGGAACAAACGAGTATTTTAGTAATAAATCTTTTAGAATTAAGGGAAAGGGTATTATCTGGTCATTCATTTAATAGAGAACTAAATATACTAGAGGAAGAGTTTTCGAATAATTCAGATATTTTAAATAAGTTAAAAGAATTAAGGCCGTTTACAAGAGGAATAGATACGCCATCAACTCTTCGTAAAGAATTTAGTGATAAAATAAAAGAAGCATTTCAAGTAGGAGGAGAAGAAGGGAAAAAGGATTGGACGACAGAGGTAGTAGATAAAATAAAAGGATTAATAGTAATAAGAAAAGTATCAGGTAGGATATCAGAAGGTTCTCCGGATTTAATTATAGCGAGGGCGGAAGAGTTAGTATTTGAAGATAAGTTGCAAGAAGCGAGTGAAGAGCTTTCGAGTTTACCAGATAGGATGTTAAAGATTTTTAAGCCGTGGCAAGAGAAGGTTTATATAATTGAAAGAGTAAAGAGAAATTTAGATGAAGTTATTCATGAAGTGTTGTTTCCAGCAGGAGTTAAGGACAAAATAGGGATTGAGGGTATGAAAGAAGAAGGCTCTTCAGATTTGGATAAAGTTTCTAATACGAGTAATGTTTTTAAGATAAATCCTGCTGACGAAGCAAAGACATCAATTCAGGAAGGACCATGATAAGAGTTTTATTATATTCTGTTATAGCGGTAGTATTTGTTCTTGGTTTTTCTTGGTTATCAGTTAATACAGGAACAGTAGAGATTACGTGGTTAGATTATCATATATCTACGACATTAACGTTTTTATTTTTGTTAATATTTTTAATTTACCTTTTTTTTCGGCTTATATTTTTACCATTTAGGTTTTTTTCATTTTTTCGTATACGTCGAGAGTTATCTAAGGAGAGAGAGAAGCAAAAGCTTTTAGTATCAGTTTTATCAGCGACGTCATCAGGGGATGAAAGTAAATACAAGGTTTTACAAAAGAAGATAAACAGTCTTTATAATCAAGATGATATTTTAAGGTCTTTGTTATTATTGAACATTACGTCAGGAGAAGAAAGGATAGAGCTTTTAAGGGATTTATCCACGGACAATGCTACGGAACTCATAGGAATAAAGGGTCGTATAGATGAAGCAATAAAAGCAGGAAAGAAAAGTGTAGCATTGGAATTATATAGGCAAGCATTTAATCGTTTTCCAAAGGTTGAGTGGGTTTCAGATCCGTTAATATCATTAACAGCATTTTTTCAAAGATGGGATGAAGTTATATCCATTTCAGATAGAGCATATAAGTTAGGGAGTATAAGTAAGGCGAGGTATTTATCAGTTAAATCTACGGCATTACTAGAGAAAGGGTTATCAGACAGTGATAAGGGTTTAATTTTTGAGGCAGCGAAGACGGACAAGACGAATTCGTATGCTCAGATAAAGGCGTCGATATGTTATGCGAATCAAGGAGATACGAGGAAAGCGATATCTATCCTTTTAGGTATATGGAAACAATATCCTAGTTTAGCAATATATGACAATTTGCGTTTGATTACGTCGAGTTATAGTAGCTATAAGCGATTAAAGTTAGTAGAGAAGATGTCGGATATGATAAAAGGGAATCCTCTTTCAGATTTAATATTAGCGGATGCTTATTCGCAGTCTTCACTATGGGGTCAAGCGAAGTATTCGGCGGAGAAATATTTACATCTTTATCCTAGCTCTTTTCGAGCTAAGAGGATAATTTATGAAGCAGAAGCAATAGAGGCTCCAGAGATTGGTTCAAAGAGGCTTGAAGCATTATCCTCAGAGAGAGAGGAATTAAAAAAGTGGCAATGTAGAGATTGTAAAGCAAGATTTAACGAATGGCATAGTATTTGTTCTTCTTGCACTAATTTTGCAACAGTGTATCCTGATGACGAAAAAAGTACATAAGGAGGAAGGATGAGGAAGATTTTTCTGTTTATTCCAATAATGGTTTATGTTTTTTTAGGGTTTAATATTTCTGCGCGAGCAGATGAATCTAAGTGTTATAACAGTTCATTAGAAGAAGCGATACATATGCGAGCGATACAAAGCAAGCTTATGGTAGCGGCATTAAGTTGTGAAGGAGCAAAGACCAGATACAATTCTTTTGCTATAAAGTTCAAAAGGCATTTAGCAGATAATGGTAAGATTTTAAATTCATATTTTAAGTGTATGAATGGGAAGAAGAGTCTTTATCATATGGATAAGATGATAACTAGTATAGCGAACATAGCGGCGAATATGAACAGTTCTGATCACGAAAGTTTTTGTGAAGAAGCGGATCAATTGTTTACAGCATTAGAGGATATAGATACGCAAGAATTTGGAGAAGTATGTTCTAAATACGCGTATTTAGATAGTTCAATTTTAAACAAATGAAATAGAATAGATATTATGAAAAAAAAGCGCCTATTTATAGGCGCTTTTTATATAAAAGTTTATTTTTGTAATGCATAGACACCAGGAAGAGTTTTTCCTTCGAGCCATTCTAAGAAAGCCCCTCCAGCTGCTGATATGTAAGAGATATTATTTTGCACACCAGCTTTATTTAGAGCGCTTACAGTATCTCCGCCACCAGCGACACTTAAGAGGTTATTATTTTTAGTTAGATTGGCAACAGCGTTTGCGATTTCGAAAGTAGCTTTATCGAAAGGTTTATTTTCGAAAGCGCCAACAGGACCATTCCAGATTAAAGTTTTGCAAGTTTCAATTTTATTGATAATTTCTTTAGTTGTTTTTGGACCGACATCTAAAATCATCTCATCGTTAGGTACTACATTAGTTATTTTAGCATTTTTTCCATCATCTAGATTTTTTGCGACGACGAAGTCGGAAGGTAATACAATATCGCAACCGATATCTTTTGCTTTAGAGAGGATTTTGCGAGCATTATCGGCCATATTTTTTTCGCATAAAGAATTACCGATATTAACCCCCATAGCATAAAGGAAGGTATTAGCCATTCCTCCGCCGATAATTAAGATATTAACTTTTGTTATGAGATTTCCTAATAGGTCGAGTTTTGTAGATATTTTAGCACCCCCTACGATAGCAGCGACAGGGCGCTGAGGAGAAGTTAAAGCATTATTTAAAGCTTCTAACTCTTCTTGCATTAATCTACCAGCGGCATTAGGTAATAGTTTAGCAACACCTTCAGTTGAAGCATGAGCTCTATGAGCGGTGGAGAAAGCGTCATTTACATAGATATCAGCATTTTTTGCTAATTCTTTAGCAAAATCAGGGTCATTGTTTTCTTCTTGAGGATAGAAGCGTAAATTTTCTAATAATAAGACTTCTCCATCTTTCATTTTAGCAATTTCACTAGCGACTTTTTCTCCGATACAATCATCTACGAAGGTTAGAGGTATATTTTTGCCCAAAGCTTTACCTAAGTCGTTGAAGACGATTTTTAGAGACATTTCAGGTATTTTTTTACCTTCTGGTCTAGAGAAATGAGATACTACGATTATTTTAGCGCCTTTTAGAGCTAATTCTTTTATAGTTGGAGCTAATCTATCAATTCTAGTAGTATCAGTAACCGTTCCATTTTTAGCAGGCACATTTAAGTCTGCGCGTAACAAGACTCTTTTTCCTTTAAAGTCGTAATCATCAAGAGTTTTAAAGTTATTCATTTTGTTCTCCATAAGGATAAAGCGGTCTTTTCCTCGGAAAAGACCGCTTTATTATTTAATTTTTTAAAGGAATTTTCCCATAACAGCGGCAGTATCGCCCATACGGCAAGAGAAACCCCATTCGTTATCATACCAAGCCAAGACTCGGAGGAAATTACCTTCGATTACTTTTGTTTGAGAGAAATCGAAAGTAGAGCTTACTGAAGTATGATTAAAATCAACAGACACCAGAGGCTCTTTATTTACGGCTAATACGCCTTTAAGTTTTCCATTAGCATAAGCTTCCATAGCGTTATTTACTTCTTCAGGTGTAACATTTTTTTTCATTACACATTTAAGATCAACGATAGAGACATTAGGAGTAGGAACTCTGATTGCTACGCCGTCCAATTTTCCTTTAAGTTCAGGCATGACGAGACCGACAGCTTTTGCCGCTCCAGTAGAAGTAGGAATAGATGATAGAGCAGCAGCTCTTGCTCTACGTAAGTCTTTATGTAGAGTATCAACAATTCTTTGATCTCCGGTATAAGAATGTATAGTGGTCATGAAGCCATGAGAAATACCGAATTCTTTTTCGAGGACGAAGGCTACAGGAGCAAGACAGTTAGTTGTACAAGAAGCATTAGATACGACTAAGTCTTGAGCTGTAATTTTATCGTCATTTACACCATATACTACGGTTAGATCGGCGCCATCAGAAGGAGCCGAAACAAGGACTCTTTTTGCTCCAGCGTTTAAGTGTACGGAAGCTTTTTCTTTTGAAGTAAAGATACCAGTGCATTCGAAGCAGATATCAATATTTAAGTCTTTCCAAGGAAGGTTAGCAGGATCTTTTTCCGCGAAGATTTTAATTTTTTTACCGTTAATAATCATATTATCGTTATCATCTACGGAAATATCTTCATTAAAACGTCCATGTACGGAATCATATTTTAACAAGTGAGCATTAGCCTGAGCAGATCCTAAATCATTTATTGCGACGACATCAATATCATCACGTTTTTCTTCATATAAGGCTCTAAGAACCAAGCGGCCGATACGACCAAAACCATTTATTGCTACACGAATTGCCATTTATTTTCTCCATAGTTAGCAAAATTAGAAACGATAGAACCTTGGCACAAAAGGGATTGAAAATCCAGAGAAACTTATAAAAACTTGCTTTCGTAACCAAGGAGGATAAAAATAACCTTTTTAAGAGCATAATAGAACCTATAAAAATGTATGAAAAGATAGTTTCAGATTTTCCGATAGTGATTCGTAGATCGTTACGTTGTAGGAAGATGTCGCTTAGGATATCTTCTGATTATCGTAGTTTTATTGTAACGATACCGAAGAGAGGAACAATATTTCAAGCAGAAGCATTTATTAAAAAGAACGAGGAGTGGTTATATGATCATGCACAATTTTTAAGTAAAGGAGAGGGATTTAAGGATGGTTGTTGTTTTTTCTTTTTGGGTAAGGAGGTTGTTTTAAAGCATGAGCCAAAAGCAAGAAGGGGAGTATGGCAAGAGGGTAAGGTTATTTATGTATCAGGAGGGGAGGAATTTTTATCTCGCAGAGTTAAAGAATTTTTACATAAAAGATTTAAAGAACATATAAAAGGAAGAATAAAAGTTTATAGTGATAGAGTAAAGAAGAAAGTTAACAAAGTAACGATAAGAGATAATACATCGAGATGGGGTAGTTGTTCTAGTAACGGTAACGTATCGATTAATTTTTTTCTTAGTTACGCGCCCGAATCTATAATAGATTACGTTGTTGTGCATGAGTTATGCCATCTTATAGAAATGAATCATTCAAAGAGTTTTTGGCAAGAGGTTGAGAATTTATATCCAGATTATAAAGCTGCACGCAAATGGTTAAGGGAAGAAGGAAGGAGACTATATACATTTTTATAAATAAGGTATTGCTGAAAGAATAAATATATGGCAACCTACCTATAGTTGCTTATCTTTAATTGATAACAATATATAGGGGTAGATATGCGAACATCATTTCTTGCAAGAAAGAAGACATGTAATCCGATAGATATAGTTGAAGATTTAATTTTAAGCGAACATTGGGAAAGTGAGCGAAGGGGAGAAGATGAAGTAGTTATAGAATGTTTAGGATCTAATTGTAAGTTTGATATGTTTTTTGTCTGGGAAAGAGAATTTAACTGTTTACAGATTTCTTGTCTTTTAGATTTATATGTTAATGAAGATAATTTTTCTAATATTTATGAGCTTTTAGCTCTTGCAAACGAGAAGATTTGGATAGGTCATTTTTGTTTATGGAGCTCGGAAAATATGTTAAGTTATCGCAATGCAATTATTTTAGAAGAAGATGGCTATGCGGAAGAAGAGCGTTTATCAGAGCTAATAAGTTTAGCAATAAGAGAATGTGAAAAAATGTATCCAGCATTTCAATTTGTAATAAAGCATAAAGGTACTCCTTCAGAAGCAATTAAGATGGCAATTTTATCTCCTATTGGCAATGCTTAAAGTATTTTTTATAATTAAACGTTTAATATTAATTTTATATGGAAGAAGAGATGTTTTTGTGTAATTTAAAAGGAACTACCCCCCCCCTCCCATAGGATTTAAGGATAGAGGCAGCATAACCGTGGAAGTAGTGGTTATGCTGGGTTTACTATCCACACTTAGCCCGATTTTATATAAGTACATATCAGACAGAAGAGAAGAATTAGAT
>CALXRE010000029.1 GCA_944390645.1 uncultured Alphaproteobacteria bacterium
ACTAGTGACGATGCAAACGATTACTTAAATAAAACCCTTACTATCGATAATAAATTTTATTGCTTTAATAATACTGGCGATAATACTGTGGTCGGCTCCGTAGTAAATATAGACCTTACAGACCTCATCGATGGAGGTAAAATCGATCAAAATAAACTAGTAGAACGCTTGGTTTCAAAACTTAACCTTAATGCAAAAGAACCTGAACGCTTTTCTGCTAGTGGAATATCTTTGGAATTTTCTCAAAGCCCTAATGGTCAAACAATGACTATAAATGCCACAGATTCTTCTGCTTTAACTCTTACAGGAAACGCTGCTGATTATTATGATACTACTATAACCCTCGCTGGAGTAACTTATACACTTAAAAATGGCGCCGCAGCAGGTGAACATGAAGTGGATATTAGTTCTGCAACTACTCCTGAACAAGTAGTAAGCCTCTTGTACGGAACTATGAAAAATGAAGGGGCAAACTTTGAACAGTTCCAAATCAATGGAGCAACCATTATATCTTCAGCTAGTAATATGGTTGCTACAGCTACTGGCGCAAATATGACCAAAACTGACTATGATGGACTGACTAATATAACTGGACAGTTTAAACCTTATGGAGACACTTCTCCTATCAATATTCCTTCGGGAACTACAGATGCATCTCCAATAGTAGTAAGAAATACTTTCTACTATGAGGGAAATCCTGATGGAGAAAGTGGCGCAAAAGCCGCAGCTGTCCGCTTCAACTCTGATGGAACTCCTCAAAGCAACATCATTAATAAAGTAGGTATCGAATGGGCAAATGGTGCTTTGGATCAAGATGGTTCTAGTGCAAAGTCTAATCTAATTAACTTATTTACTGGAAGTCTTAATACTGCTGATGGTCTTACACATTTGTCCGGTTCTTTCGAATCAAACTACGTTAGCCAAGACGGCGCTAAGTATGGAAGCTATGCTGGGGTAACCGTAGGAGAAGATGGTGTAGTAACAGCTTTATTCGATAACGGAGAAACTAAAGCTATTGCAGTAGTACCTTTGGCTACCTTTACAAATCCTAATGGTATGTCTTCTCTAACAGGTAACTCTTGGATCGCAACCGATGCTTCTGGTACTCCTACTTTAAGAATGCCAGGAGAAGGCGGCGCTGGAGAAATATCTTCTTACGCTTTGGAAAACTCCACGGTAGATCTAGCTACTGAGTTCACTAATATGATAACTACTCAAAGAGCTTACTCCGCAGCTGCTAAAATTATTACAACTGCTGATAGTATGCTTGATGAATTAATTAATATTAAACGATAATTGTTATATTGTAACATAAAAACGGTGCCCGTGTCGGCACCGTTTTTAGCATATTTTGCATCTACTAAAATAAAAAAAGACTAAATATGCGACTCTTTAGTCTCTTTTGCCCGACTCGGAAAGTCGCACAAATCCTCAACTTTTAAATTTTTTTTAAAAAAAATAAATTTTTGCCTATCTTTAACTAAATTTTCATCTTAAGTTACATAAAATCTTTAGTGGGGTTTTTTATGTAAATAGTGCTTAACGTTAGTAAGGGGTTATACGTGAGTTCTTTTATAAATACTATGCGTGGATTAGGTACCGGAAAGCTTGCTTCAATGGCTGGGGTTGCTCTTCTTTTAATGGGTATCTTAATATATATATCTATAAGGCTTGGAACAACAAATATGGTTCCTCTGTACACAGACTTAGAACCTGCTGATGCTAAAAATGTTATTAATCGTCTAGATGAACAACGAATAGTCTATGAAGTAAGAAATAATGGCTCAGAAATCCTAGTTCCTGCCGATGACGCTATGAAACTTAAAGTTGAAACTTCTGATATTCTCACTGGCGGAGAAAACTCTGGCTATGGAATATTCGATAATACTGACGCTTTAGGTTCTACAAGTTTTGTTCAAAACATAAATTTAGTACGCGCTATGGAAGGTGAATTAGCAAAAACTATCCGCGGATTAGATAATATCCGAGCGGCTAGAGTTCATCTGGTCCTACCTAAAAGAGAACTCTTTTCAAGAGAAGAACAAAAACCTTCTGCATCTGTAGTTGTAAAAATGCAAAGAGGAACTCTTTCTCAAAAACAAGTCCTTGCAATCCAAAAATTAGTCGCAGCAGCTGTGCCTAAATTAGATCCTAAAAATGTTGCTATCACAGATACAAAAGGTGTTTTGCTTTCTCCTGAAATCGGTGATGACATATCTTTTACCGCAACTAGAAATGAAGAAATTAAAAGATCTCAAGAAATTCGCTTAATGAACGCTATTCAGTATCTATTAGAACGCTCTCTTGGACCTGGAAAAGTACGAGCAGAAGTAACTTTAGATATGGATTTTGATCATGTTGTGACAAATAAAGAATTATATGATCCAGAAACTCAGGTTGTTCGTTCCCAAACCACAATAGAAGAAACATCTCAGTCTGATGATAAAGAATCTCAACCAGTTACTGTTAGTCAGAATATTCCAGATACTAATCTTTCTTCGGCTGCTCAACAACAAACTTCTACCTCTAATCGAACAGAGGAAACGGTAAATTATGAAATCTCTAAAGAAATTATTAATCAAGTTCGTAACTCTGGAATCATAAAGAAAATGTCCGTTGCTGTAGTGGTTGATGGAACATACTCTATGGATCAAAACGGAAAAAAACTTTATCAGCCTAGAACTGAACAAGAAATGGAACAAATTACTTCTCTGGTTCGTTCCGCTGTTGGATATGATGCTAATAGAGGAGATCAAGTAGAAGTAGTAAATATGCGATTTACAGAAATCGAAGATATTGTAATGGAAGAAGAAAAACCATTCTTTATGGGCTTAAATAAGAATGATGTAATTGGTCTTATGGAAAGTTTAGGTGTCGCTATTGTAGCAATATTACTAATCTTGTTAGTAGTAAGACCTTTGGTAAGCAAAGCTTTCGAAACGGGAAATATGGTCGCTGGAAGAGATGCTTTAATGACTAATGAAACGGCAAATCTTATTGAATCCGCAGGAGGCGTACTCCCTGGAATAGGAGAAGAAATGCAACTTGACGATTTGATTGATATTGCTAAAGTTGAAGGACAAGTAAAAGTCTCTTCCTTAAAGAAAATTAGCGAAATCGTAGATAAACATCCTGAAGAGGCTCTGAATATTATTCGCTCCTGGTTGTATCGCGGAAATTAAGGATAAAGACATGGTAAATAATAATACTTCTCTTCCTGATGATGTAAATGCCCTTACTGGTCCTCAAAAAGCCGCAATTATGATGCTTTCTTTGGGAGAAGAACAAGCAGCTAAACTCTTCTCTATGATGGCTGATGATGAAATCCGAGAAATTTCTACTATTATGGCAAGCTTAGGAACGGTAAACTCTTCAATGGTTGAAGCCTTGTTCGTTGAATTCGCAAACGCTATGTCAAGCATTGGTAGTTTGGTTGGAACATATGAAAATACTGAAAGAATATTACTAAAAAGCTTATCTAAAGATCGTGTCCAGTTCATAATGGAAGAAATGCGAGGACCTGCTGGTAGAACAATGTGGGATAAGCTAGGAAATGTTAATGAACAAGTTTTAGCAAATTACTTGAAAAATGAATATCCTCAAACCGTAGCCGTTGTTTTATCAAAAATAAAACCAGCTCATGCTTCTAATGTCTTGGCTCTATTACCTGAAAGCTTCGCTATGGAAGTTATTATGCGAATGCTAAGAATGGAATCTATTCAAAAAGAAATCCTAGATGGGGTCGAACAAACTTTAAGAACCGAATTTATGAGTAACCTTGCTAAAAGCGCTCGAAGAGATTCTCATGAACTTGTCGCAGATATCTTCAATAATCTTGATAGAAGTACAGAAAACCGTTTCATGGCTGCTTTGGAAGAACGTAATCGAGAAGCTGCAGATAGAATTAAATCTCTTATGTTCACTTTCGAAGATCTCAGCAGAATTGATTCTCAAGGTATTCAAGTTATTCTTAGACATGCAGAAAAAGAAAAACTTGCTCTTGCTCTTAAAGGTGCATCTGAAACTGTACGTGAGCTCATGTTTAAAAATATGTCCGAACGTGCTGGTAAAATGCTACGCGAAGATATGGAAGCTATGGGAGCTGTACGGTTGCGCGATGTCGACGAAGCTCAAGCGGCTATCGTTACTTTGGCAAAAGAACTGGCTAATAGCGGCGAAATCTTTATTTCCGAAGGTAAAGATAAAGATGAATTAATTTACTAGGCAGATAAAAATGGCCAAAGAGATTAAATTTATGTTCGATAGACGTTTCGATTTACCTAATGGTAGTTTGTCTTCTAGCGTTTCTGAAGTCATGTCTTCGGTTATAGATGAAATGATAAAACCTGAAAATAATCTTAATCCTGAACAAGAAAATACTCAAGAAATCCTGGAAAAAGAAGAAGAACCTTTTGAACCAACTTTTTCTCTATCTGAAACTGAAGCTTTAAAACAAGAAAGCTTCGATCTCGGTTTTGCAAAAGGATTAGAAAAAGCTAAACATGAAAAAGAAGAACTTATCCTTAAAACTTTAGAAAATATCCTGGATGCATTAGTTCAAATACAAAATAGACAAACAGACTTTGAACAAAAACAAGAAATAAATTATATCAATCTTGCTTTAACCACTTGTGAAAAAATTATCCCAGAATTTATCAAAAAATATGGAAATGAAGAAATAAAAGCTTTCCTTAAACAATATCTTCCAAACGTTACCGATGAAGACAAAATTATAATAAAGGTTTCTCCTGAAAACCAAAAAAATATAAATCAATATATTGAAGAAAATAATCTCTTTAAAGGTAAAGAAAAAGGATACTCTTTAGAAACTGATGAAACATTACAAAATTCAGATTGCATAATATCTTGGAAAAATGGAAGTATCGAAAGAAAAACAGCTGAAACTTTTCATACAATAAAAGATGTGCTAAATAATTACACTAATGATACTTCCTCGTTAAAAAATGACCAAGAAAATAATATCGTAATAGAAAATAATAACGAAGAAGATAGCAAAAATAATGGAGAAAAAAATGGCGGATAGTAAAAACCTTGACCTTGACGAACTGGATGAAAAACAGCCTATACCAGAAACTGCTTCTATACCAGCCGATATAAATAATTCGGAAAAACTCCAGTCAATATCCGAATTGGAAGCTGTATACGATATCCCTGTACAAGTCTCTGCTGTCCTTGGTAAAACTAGAATGCCTGTAAATCAATTATTAAAACTTGGACGTGGTGCAATTGTTGAGCTAGATAGAAAAGTAGGAGAAGCTATCGATATTTATGTTAATGATAGATTGGTAGCTCGCGGTGAAGTCGTTATTGTTGACGATAAATTAGGTATCACAATGACTGAAATAATAAAATCGGAAAAAGGATAATTCTGTAAATTATGAGATTAAAATACCGAGGAAATCTTGATATTGCTACAGTCATCGGAATAGGGGGTGCTTTATTCCTAATAGCTTTCGCTTTGACTCTTGATGGAGATATAAAAGCTTTTTTTAATCTTCCTTCAATTTTAATAGTCTTAGGCGGAACTTTCTTTGCAACAATGGCTTGTTTCTCTATCACCGATATTGCTAAAAGCGGCACAATAATAATGAAATCTTTTTTAAAACCTAGAAATAATCCTTTACATGTCGCTGTAACTATTTTGGAAACAGCTGAAACCCTTCGAGGAGCAACCTTATTAAAAATCCAAGGAGAATTCCTAGAAAGCTTACGAAGATATCCTTTATTCTATGAAGGAATGGGTTGCCTTTTAGACGGTTTTTCTCCTAAAGAAACTATCGATATACTTTCTCAAAAAATGACCGCAACAACCGAACGACATAAAAAAGCCGCGGGAATCTTGCGCAAAGCTGCAGAAATCGCTCCAGCAATGGGACTTATCGGCACCCTTATTGGTTTAATCCAAATGCTAGGAAATCTAGATAACCCTGCTAAAATAGGTCCTGGAATGGCGGTCGCTTTAATTACTACTTTTTATGGCGCAATCCTGGCTTATGTTATTTTAAGCCCTCTAGCAGCTAAACTTGAACAAAATGCTCAAGACGAACTGTTGATTAATCAGTTATGCTTATTAGGAACTTCTTCTATTGCAAGACAAGATAATCCTAGACGAACTGAAATGATACTTAATAGTATATTGCCTCCGGCAAAAAGAGTGAATTATTTTGATTAAGGTGTTTATATGCGGATTCTTATAATCGGAAACTTAGGAGGACAAATAGGAGCTGCTAGCCAAATCGCTATTCAACGTGGAGCCGAAGTATTACAAGTTCCTGATATATCCCCTGCTCTTGAAATACTCCGTTCTGGTCAAGGTGCTGATCTTTTAATGATAGATGTCATTCTAGACATTAAATCTTTAGTGCAAAGCTTAGAATTAGAAAGAATTTCTGTACCTGTAGTGGCTTGTGGAATTGCTACCGATGCTAAAGCTGCTGTAAGAGCTATTAAAGCAGGTGCAAAGGAATATATACCCTTACCTCCTGACGCTGAATTAATCGGGGCTGTCTTAACCGCTGTATCTATGGAAAAACATGCTTTAATCTATAAAGACCCTGCAACTGTCGCTATGGTTAAAATGGCTGAACAAATCGCTCCTTCCGTTGCAAATGTCCTTATAACTGGAGAATCTGGAACAGGAAAAGAAGTAATTGCTCGTTTCATTCATGCGAAAAGTAAACGAGCTAATAACCGCTTCATCGCTGTAAATTGTGCTGCAATTCCTGATAACCTTTTGGAATCAGAACTTTTTGGATATGAAAAAGGTGCTTTTACTGGAGCTGTGGCTAGACGAATTGGAAAATTCGAAGAAGCTTCTGGCGGAACTCTTCTCCTTGATGAAATTAGCGAAATGGATATTAGATTACAGGCTAAATTATTACGCGCTATCCAAGAAAAAGAAATCGATCGTATCGGAGGAAAAACTCCTGTTAGTGTAGATGTTAGAGTCCTAGCTACCTCTAATCGAAACCTACCTCAAGAAGTCCAAAACGGAAACTTCCGTGAAGACCTATACTTCAGATTAAATGTTATAAATCTAGCTATTCCTCCTTTGCGAGAAAGAACCTTAGATATTATTCCTTTGGCAGAATTCTTCATAAAAAAATATTCTGAAATGAATGAAATACCTGAAAAACCTCTGTCCGAAACAGCAAAAAATATCTTAACATCTTATAATTGGCCTGGAAATGTTCGAGAACTTGAAAATACTATGCATAGAGCCGTTCTCTTATCTACTGGAACTGAAATCTTACCTAACGCTATAATGTTAACTGAATCTCCTAGTAGTATCGCAACTGCTATGCCTTCTACTACTATATCTTCTCCTAATCCTTTCCCTGTCGAAACTAAAACGGCTCCATATACCGTAGGTCAAACGGTATCTGATGTAGAAAAAAACTTAATTATCGATACTTTAAAACATACTCTCGGAAACCGAACCCACGCCGCAAATATCTTGGGAATATCTATAAGAACTCTTAGAAATAAACTTAAACAATATGCAGAAGAGGGAAATGAAATACCCCCTCCTCCAACGGGAGAATAATCAGGTAACCTAAAATGGCAGAACAACAAAAAACAGGAATAGATAGCAACGGGCTTTTCTCTTTCCAAGGAGTAAAAAATACTTTGCGACTTCTTGTAAATAGACCTGATTTAGCTATGGCTATTGGTATAGTCTTAATCCTTGTCTTGTTAATTATGCCTATTCCTCCTGGAATCCTAGACCTAAGCCTTGCTCTCTCAATAACAATATCTGTGCTCGTACTGATGACGGCTATCTTCATAGTGAAACCTCTTGAATTTACTTCTTTCCCTATGATCCTCTTGATAGCAACAATTTATCGTCTCTCTCTTAACCTCGCTTCTACTCGCTTAATCCTTTCTCGTGGACAATATGGTCCTGACGCAGCTGGTCATGTAATTGAAGCCTTCGGTGGCTTCATAATGGAAGGAAGCTTTATTATTGGTGTCATCGTATTTGCTATCCTTGTTATCGTAAACTTTATGGTCATTACAAAAGGTTCTGGGCGTATCGCTGAAGTCGCTGCTCGCTTCGCTCTAGATGCTATGCCTGGAAAACAAATGGCTATAGATGCTGACTTGTCTTCTGGACTCATCGATGAAAAAGAAGCTAGAAAACGTCGTGATGAATTAGCTCAGGAAAGTAGTTTCTATGGAGCTATGGATGGTGCTTCTAAATTCGTCCGCGGAGATGCTATTGCTTGTATTATTATAACTTCTATTAATATCGTTGCAGGAATAGCTATTGGTATGATCCAACATGATATGTCTTTTACTAAAGCCGCTGATATCTATATGCGTCTTACTGTCGGTGATGGTTTGGTTGCTCAAGTACCTGCTTTAATTATATCCGTCTCTGCTGGTATTATGGTATCAAAAGCTGGCGTAAATGTCGCTACTGAAAAAGCTTTGTTCGGACAATTATCTAATTACCCTAAAGCTCTGGGTATGAGTGCTTTCCTTGCTCTGTGTTTGGCTGTAGCTCCTGGAACCCCTGCTTTACCTTTCTTCATCCTCGCAATAATTACTGGCTTCGCTGCTTTCTTCTTAAATAAACAAAAAAAATTAGTAAAAGAACAAGAAATAGAATTAAAAAAATTAGCAGAAGCTCCTCCTGAAATTAAAGAAGAGCCAATATCTACCGCCTTACGAATAGACCTAATCCGATTAGAATTAGGGTATAGTTTATTAACCCTTATTAACGAAAATAATAATCGAAAACTAACTGATCAAATTAAAGCTCTTAGACGCGCTCTTGCTATGGATATGGGGTTTGTAATGCCTTCTGTCAGAATACAGGATAATATGCAACTACCTCCTACTGAATATGTCGTATTTATCAAAGAAGTAGAAGCTGGAAGAGGAGAATTACGTCCTGGAATGTTACTCGCAATGGATCCAAGAGGAGAAGAAATCTCTTTACCTGGAGAAAAAACTCATGAACCTACTTTCGGCCTCCCTGCTACTTGGATAGATCCTGCTAATCGTGAAGAAGCTATGTTCCGTGGTTATACTGTAGTCGACCCATCTACAATTATTACAACTCATATCACAGAATTAGTAAAAGCTAATATGGCTGAACTCTTATCTTATACTGAAACTCAAAAGTTATTGGACGAACTAGATAAAGATGAACAAAAATTAGTCGCTGAACTCATTCCTAATAAAATAACTATCGGGGGTGTACAAAGAGTCCTCCAAAACCTTCTACAAGAACGCGTATCTATTCGTGATCTTCCTACTATATTAGAGGGAATATCTGAAGCGGTAAATATTACTCATAGTATAACTCTTATAACTGAACATGTCCGAACAAGATTAGCTCGCCAAATATCTAATGCTAATGCTAATAATGATGGCGTGATTGTTTTGGTTACACTATCTCCTGAATGGGAACAAGCTTTCGCTGAAGCTTTAACTGGAAATGGAGAAGATAAAGTATTATCTATGCCTCCTTCAAAATTACAGCAATTCATAACTACTGTTCGTAAAGATTTTGAAGAGTTCGCTATGCAAGGAATAACTCCTGTATTATTAACTAGTCCTATGATTAGACCTTATGTTAGATCTATAATTGATCGCTTTAGACCTGTTACGGTTGTTCTTTCTCAAAATGAAATCTACCCTCGGGCAAAAATTAAAACTGTAGGACAAATCTAAGTTTTTTCTTAAAGGAGATATTATATAATGCGTATTAAAACTTTCTCCGCTGCTGATATCACTGATGCTATGGCTCGTATAAGAGCGGATCTAGGAGATAACGCTATTATCGTATCTTCTCAAAAAATAAATGGCGGAATTCGAGTAACTGCGGCTATCGAAGAAACTGAATTTAAAAATGAAAATGAAAATTTTAATTTTAATCCTTTTGACTTAAACCCTATAAAAGAAGCTCTTGCTTTCCATAAAATACCTGATGTATTAGCTCAAAGAATCATTCTTATCGCTTCGGAAGAAATTCAAAAATCTCCTTTAAAAACTCTAGAATACTCTCTCGAAAAATCTTTTATCTTCTCTAGCTTGCCTAATAATAAATTACCTAAAGTCTTTATGATTATCGGTTCCTTTGGCTCTGGAAAAACTATGGCCGTGGCTAAACTCGCTGCAAAAGCAAAAATGGAAGGCTTTAATCCTGGTATTATTACTACTGATTTCTCAAAACCTGGAGCCACTGATCAACTCGCAAATATTGCAAAAATTCTTGGTGCTATCTTTAAAAAAGCTAAAGATCCTTTATCTTTAGCTGATAAAATCGATGAATTAAAAGAATCTTGCGACTTTATATATATAGATACTCAAGCGGTTAACCCTTTAAATAAAGATTCTTTAAAACTGATTTCTCCTTTGGTGGCTTTACCTGAAACAATTAAAATCCTTACCGTACCAGCTGGATTAGATGTAAATGATGCTACAGAAATGGCTAATGCTTTTGCTACTTATGCTCCTGCAGAATATATATTACCAACTAAAGTAGATGTAGCTAGAAGGCTCGGATCTATTTTAGTCGCGGCTGATATCGCTAATCTTAAATTCTTCGAAATATCTTTAAGCCAAAGTATTGTGCGTTCTCTTGGCTCTTTAAATGCTCTTTCTTTGGCAAGATTAATGTTGCCAGAAGAATATAATTCTCTTCAAGAGTAAGTAAAATGCCTAAGCCTCAAAATATCATCGCCATAATCTCTGGAAATGAAACTATCGGAAAAACTAAAATCTCTTTGGGCTTGGCTGAAAATTTCGCCGCTGATGGTAAAAAAATATTATTGATCGATCTAGACATTCCTTTTGGAAACCTAAGAGATTATCTTAAAATGTCTCCTGATATTGATATTATTGATGTCTTATCTAATAAAGCAACTTTAAATCAAGCTATTACTCTATATCCTGAAGCTGGTTTCGATGTTATCCTAGGCGCAAATAAAAACTTTCCTTTCTTGCAAAATATTCCTGATAGCTCTTTCTTAAACCTTAAAAATGATATCTGGTTACTTGCTGGAAACTATGATCTTGTCTTTATCGATACTACAACTGCTCAAAATCTAAAAAATGACCTCTTTTTTAATGATGCTAATTATATTCTATTGCTCGTAAATGAAAATGCTCCTTCTATTCGCAGCTCTTTCTCTCTACTTTCTGATTTGATGAAACAAAAAAGTTATTCAAATATCTTTATCGTAACAAATTTAACCGATTCTCTAAAAGAGGCAGAAAAAATCTTTTTAACTATCGAAAAAGCAGCTAAAACTTTCTTACCAAAAGGACTAAAATATCTCGGAAATGTCAGAAAAAACCATTTAGATGATATCTTATACCTTGCAAAGGATTTAAAAAAATGGATCTCATAGCTTCTATTCCTATTACTATTCCTTCTCAAAATAATAATCTAAATTCTAGTCCTATTAATGCTACTATCCTTAATCCTACTGATGAGTTACTTGCTTTAAAAACAGAAACTATACTTAATGGGGTTATTACTAACATTAATAAGTTAAAAACATATATAGATGTATATGCTCAAAACCTTGATGGAAAAATTTTTAATCTACAAATAAAAACACCTCTAATCCCTACCGAAGGAACTGAAGTTACTATTAAAATAAATCCTATAATTCAAAAAAATCCTGAAAACTTATTGCCTGTAAAGCTCTTCTTAAACCCTAAACCTAATACCTATAATACTCAAAAAACTCCTGAATCTTTATTACAAAAAGAAATTTATACAAAAACACTAAATAACTCTGAAAATAAATCTATTCCTATCCAAAACCTAGAAAAAGCTATATCTGAAATAAAGGGTAATAATATAACAGCTGAAGTATTATATACAAATAAAAATATTCCTTATTCTTCAGATAAACAATCTTTGCTAAATCAAAATAAACAAAATCTTATATCCGTATTCCAAGATGATAATTCTTGGATCGAAAATCCTCTACCATTAAATATAGTAAAAAAAGGCTCTTCATTAAATCTGAAAATTATCCAAATCGATATCCCTAAAGATAAAATTAATCCAAATATTCTAAATCTAGATAATGTTAATGCCTCTAATCCTCAGAAAGAACTTGCTATATTTAATCAATCCCAAAATAACCAAACAACTAATAACCTTAATAATAAACAAAATCCTTTGGAAAATAATAGCTATCAATCTTTTCAAAATACAAAAATAGAAAATAATTATTCTCTTCCTCAAAAAAACAACTTCAAAAATATTTCGTATGATGAATCTAATAATCAACCATTACTTAAAAATGATCCTCTAATAATTAATTCAAATTCTGAAAAACAAAATCTGACCCCTCAAAAAAATTTATCGATAAATGAAAAAACTATTATATCTCAAAATCCTAATAATATAAAAAATACTTTTACTATATCATCTCAAATCGTAAGCAAACCAGATGTACCTCATACTATCGTTGCTAATCAACAAATGACTATATCCTTAAATATTAAAACTGATTTCCCTATGGGAACTCTTGTTAAAATGGAAGTATTATCTTTACAAATACCTGAACCTAATATTGAACAATCTCAAATAATCTCTCCAAAAACTTCTTTGTTTGATGAACTTAATAATGAATTTAAAATCTTAAATCTAAATAACCCTAAGTTGGCTTCACATATATTAGAAAAAATACCCCAACTAAACGAAAATTTAACTAAAAATCTCTTCAATTTCTTACAAGCTACTAAAAATGCTCAACCTGATAAATGGATCCCTGTTGCTACTTTAAATGCTCTTAAAGAAACTGGAGAAAATGGAAAAAAAATCTCTGAAAAAATCTCTTCTGAATTATTAATTACTTCAAAAATAACTACTGAAACTTTAGGAGATTGGAAATTAGTAAATATCCCTTTCTTAAATGGACAAACTATACAACCTATATCTTTATTCATAAAACATCTAAATAATGATGACTTACCTCAAAATCAATCACAAAAAAATCAAAATTCTCCTTCTGTCCGTTTCTTGTTCGAGTTTGAACTATCTGAAATCGGAAAAACTCAAATAGACGGCCTAACCTTCCCTAAAGAAAAACAACTTAACTTGATTATTCGAAATGAAAAAAAGATCCCTTCAGAAGATATACAAAATATACAAAAAATATTCTCTTCAACACTAGAAAATATCAAATATAACGGAACTATTTCTTTCCTTCAAACAAACCTGTTTATTAAAATCGATAATAAAGAAAAAAATGAACCTCATATCCTTAACTCTGATATTTGGGCTTAAAATTTTTACATAATTATATACTTTATGCTTCTAGCTCCTTTAATGCACTCTGCTTCATGTACTCTATATCTGGATCCTTCTCCGTCCAAATACTAAACGTCTTCGCCGCTTGATGAATCAACATATCAAGACCATTAAATGTCCTATAACCTATCTCCTTCGCTTTCCGTAAAAAAACCGTCTCTGATGGGTTGTAAACTACATCATAAACTATCGCATCCTTGGGTAGCTTATTTAAATCCTTAGAATTTAAAATACTACAACCTTCTGAATAATCTTTTAATCCTACTGGCGTCGCATTTATTAAAAGGCTAACATTAGAAAACCTCTCCGTCTCTTTATAGGAACAAACCTTACATTCTATATTCTTTAAAAGACCTTCCATTAACATAAAAAAATTAGCCGCTCTATCTGGATCCCTAGAATATACATCTATACTCCTTATCCCCATCTTTATTAATGCAACACAAATAGACCTCGATACCCCTCCTGTACCTAAAATCGCTGCCTTCTTACCTAAAACATCACAAGGTAAAATACTCGCAAAACTATAAACTTCCGTATTATAACCTACCATCTTTCCATCCTTGAGTATCTTTACTGAACTCACAGAGCCAGAATAACCTACCATTTCTTTTATTTCTGGTAACATGTATGTAATGTTTACACGATATGGTAATGAAACATTAAAACCTATATATTCCTCTTTATACAACTTATCTAATGTATCTGAAATTTGGTCGGGTGGCGTAGAAATAAGATTATATTCTCCTTCTATCCCTACACTCTCCATCGCTGCCTTGTGAATACATGGCGAAAGCGAATAAGACACAGGAAAACCTATCAAACCAAATCTATAGTGCTTAGTTCTCACCTGAAATCTCCTATTCTATTGTCTATTACAGGCTAGAACATTTATTCCTTCCTTTACAACCATTATTTGCATTATGATTGTTTTTTTGCAAAAATTAATTGCAAAAATTAAAAAACCCACCCTAATCTTGGGTGGGTTTTTTAATTATTAAATGGCTCCGACGGTAGGATTCGAACCTACGACCAGCCGGTTAACAGCCGGCTGCTCTACCACTGAGCTACGTCGGAACATTAGAAACGTTCCTCTCGTGGAGGCCGAGGCCGGAATCGAACCGACATAAAAGGATTTGCAGTCCTCTGCATGAGCCATTCTGCCACTCGGCCGACCTCTAAGCTCTGTTACTAATAATTACTTATTAGCAACGGAAGAAGCCTTTTTATATCCGTCCTTTCATATAAGGTAAAGAGAGAAAAATATTATCTGGTGTTTTTTTTAAAAAATTATACATTAATATCTCTTCTAAAAAAGGAACTAAATATGGATTTCTTCGAAACTGCTCGTATAAATATGGTCAAAAACCAAGTAAAAGCTCAAGGAATTATATCTAATCCTCTCTTAATCTCTATGCTTAATACTCCTAGAGAACTTTTTATCCCTCAAAAATATAGCCAAGCGGCATATACTGATTTTGATATCCCTATTGACGAATCTCGTTTTGCTCTAAGACCTGCTGAAATAGCAAGATTCATTGATGCGGCTAAACTTAAACCTCAAGACTTCGTTATAGATGTCGGCTGCAAACTCGGTTATATAACTTCTATTGTTGCTAAAATGACTACGGCTGTCGTCGGAATAGAAAACTCTAAAACTCTTGCCGAATTTGCAAAAAATGCTCTTATCAATGTCGATAATGCTGCCATCATTAACTCTGATATAAATAATGGATTGCCAAATCAAGCTCCTTTCGATGTAATCCTATTAGAAGAACTTTTTAAGTATTCTAATCCTCCTGAAATATTCTTAAATCAATTAGCTGATAATGGAAGATTACTTTTTATAACTGGAAATGATCCTATATTAACTGTACATGTCATTACTAAAAAAAATTCTATCTTCTCTGAAACCTTTTCTTATCAATTCCTTCTAAATCCTATCGCTAAAGTAATCTAAACTTCTATATTAGGATCATAAACTATAAAATCCTTATACTTTACAACTCTTATCAAAAAAGATACTCTTAAATTATTCGGAATTTATAAAATCCGAATAGGGATTAGTAACCCTATCTACAAAGTTTGTAACACTCCCAAATGCTTGGGAGGCGAAGGAATATCAACAAATACTTCGCACCGTTTGTAGACGGATTACTAACTCCCAGGCAAAAAGGTGGATAGCTATAGCCATTAAGGGAGTTTATTTATGGAGAGTGTTCAGACTAAAGGCAGTATAACCGTTGAAGTCATCGTAATGTTATCTTTAATAGGAACTATGACTCCTATTTTATATAAGCATATTTCTGAACGTAGAGAAGACATCGACAATATAAATCAAGCTAATACTCTCCTATTACTTAAAAACGCTTCATTAGAATATATCGAAGCTAATCAAAATATTATGGATACGGGAACCGTTGTACTTACTCCTATGGACATCGGTATAGACTTATCTGGCTATCTTATTGGTATTCGCAAAGACTCTGACGGATCTATAAATACTATGATAGCGGGAACACCTAGTAATGATTTGAAAGCAGCTAAAATTGCTTCTCTTCTTGGAGTCTCTGCTGGAATATATTCAGCTCAAGACAAAACTAAGGCTTGGGGAATTAATGGCGTTTGGGCCGAAAATATTGCTAATTACGGGTTCTCTTCTTTACCTACTGGTATACCTGTAGTTACTTCGGCTTATGATAAAGAAAAAAATGTAAATCTAAATGAGGAACAATTAAAAGATTTCTTAGAAAATACTGTCTTTGAAAAAGTTACTGCTAAACTATTTTGTATAGAAAATCCTGAAATACCTGCAGAACAAAAATGCATTGATAAATGGCAATTCGATAAATGCTCTGAATTAATCGCTCTTTGTGATGATAAAACTAAATGTAATGATGCTTACAACAAACGTTGTAATCAAACATGTAATGATATTTTAGTCAGCTATCGTATTGAAGGAAATTTACCTCTCTCTAATACTTCTTTTAGGCTTACTGGAACAAATCCTAATGGAGAAAATGATAAAACTACTTGCTACTTCACAGCAAACAAAGGTCTTAATGCTATAGAAGTAATCGAAGCTTGTAATAACGGAGACTTAGAAGCTTGTGATCTTGCTCAAAAATATAATCTTAATTCTACTTGCCAAAAAATTATGGATACATACCAAAGCTTATTTAAAACACCTCAAAATGATATTTACACTCTTTCTTCAGGAATAAAAACTTCTTGTTGGTTTAAAGACTCTTATGGATTTTCATCTAAAGAAATCATCGATAAATGTAATGATGGAACAACTATTGCTTGTCAAATTGGCAATGAAAATAAATTAAATAGAACTTGTGCAGAATTACAAAATACAATGAAAAGTTATGGAGATAATCCTTCTAATGGTTCATTTAAACTTACTCTTAACAATTCTGCTGGATCCTTTTTTCTTTGTGATATGACCCAAAACCCACCTTGGACGCAAGTCTTCATTTCTAGTACTGAAGGAGCTTTCTATTCTGCTCCATATAAAGCTACTTATGGTTTTGCTTGTGCTGGAGGTGCAGGAGATACTCGGACCACCTCTTCAGGAGGAAAAGGAGGAATCGTTTTGGGCAGCGACACATTCTCTTCTGGAACTATTTTTAAAATTGCAATTAAAAAAGGGGGATCTGTTTGGAATAATTCTAACGTTCAATCTGGAGGATCTGGAATAGGTATATATATTGGTTCTAATTATGCTTTAAACAATTTGAAAATTGTCGCAGGAGGAGGAGGAGGAGCTTACGGTGATGGAGGAGGTAGTGGCTGGGGTGGTGGTGGAGCTAGTGCTATAAACACCTCTACAGGTAAAGGCTTCGGTTTTTATGCAGATGCTAAAGGAAGTATCGGACAAGCAGGAGGAGGGAATGGTGGTTGCCCTACATACCCTGGAATACCTTATGGTGGAGATGGTTCTGGATGCATAACTTCTTCTAATGATCCTGGTGCAGGGGGAGGATCTGGTTTCTGCTCTTTAAATATCTGCAAAGAAGTCTTACCTTATGGGATAAACCAAAAAATACCATATTCTAAACCAAGTTCTGGAAGTAAGCCTGTTGTAGATCCTGAAGCGGCTATCTATTTAATCGAAATAAAAGAATAGTAAAAATTATTATCCTATTCTTTAAAAACCTTATTTAGAGGCTAACTTTGCTTTCATAGTTATCCAATAAATCATTTTCTATCAATAAAGTGTCGCCTGAACTCAAGTTCTTTTCTAACCAAGAAAAAGCTTCCGCCCTGCTTGACATTTCTATAATTTTTGAACCACTAAAATTGTTAGCACGAAAAGATTTAATAAACGCTTGCATACGATCGGGAACAATTATTAATGCTATATCAACAACTTGAGCCGCTTTCTTACCTAGCTCCTCATGTAGCTTATCATGTAAGGATCCCATTTCTATCATTCCTGGAGTCATCAAAATTTTTCGCCCTTTCCCAATCGTACCTAATAGTTCTAAAGCAGAACTAAAACCTTCTATATTAGAGTTATAGGCATCATCAATTATAGTGATATCTCCTGCTTGTTTCTTAACCTCTAAACGATGTTCTATTTGTGGCAAACTACGAAGACGTGCCGCTATTGTATTCATTGGAACTCCAATTTTAAGAGCCATAACCGTCGCTAATACTATGTTAGAAACATGGTGCTTGCCAAATAAAGGAACTTCTAAACGACTCTTTTGTCCATTACCAACAAATGTAAAACTTAATCCATCTCCTGTTTGCTCCAAATCTTCATAATAATATGCTTCTCCTTCTCCTACTATAATCGCATCTGGAGCCTTCTTTAAAAACTCTTTCGAAATTTGTCCTTTATTTAAAACTAATATACCCTTAGACGCTTCTACTGCTTCTGCAAGCTCAAACTTGGCTTCTGCAACATTCTCAACCGTCTTAAAACGTGAATAATGAGCAAAACCAATCGCTGTAATAATCCCGTCTCTAGGATGAACTAAATCACAAAGCTTGCGAATGGAACCTTTATAATATGCTCCCATCTCAACTATAAAAAATTTATGATCTCCTCTTAAATCCCGGTTGATAATCTTACATACTCCCATAAGCGTGTTCACACTCCCTGGAGTAAATAAAACCGGAACTCCTGACGATAAAATGTGTGCTAAAATATGCTTTGTAGATGTCTTGCCATAAGAACCTGTAATCCCTATTATCCTTGCTTTTGTTTCCTTTAACTTACCTTTGGCTTCCTTTATAAAACCTCTCCGATAATATGCTTCTAATGGAAATAATAAAATATTACTTATCAATAAAATTAACGGTAATAAAAATATAATTAAAGAAACAAAAAATATAAATTCAGAGGCAAATTTTAAACTCAAAATATATAATAATAACGACGTAATTATAATACTTACTGATAATAGTCTCTTTACTCTGTTTGTAACTGCTAATTTCCTCTTCGCTCCTTTAAGGACTTTTCTCTCTTTTAAAATAAAATAAACAAATAAAATTAATAAAATTAACGATAAATATGATTGGTAAATACCTATAAAACCTACTAAAATTATTCCTAAAACTAATTTCTTATCTAAAAGCCTTAACTTATAAAAAATCGTCTTTAAAAAAGTCCTTGTCTCATATTCGTCTTGCTGAAAAAACCACACTAAAAAACGTAAACGAAAATAACAAAAAATAATTGTAGATAATAAAATCGTATACATAAACACGCTAGACATTATCTTATCTCCGCTAAAAATTCTTCTATTTGATTCTCTACTAAAGACTTGCCAGAAGTAAGTATCGTATAATGGTCATGTAAGGGAAATTCTATATATTTAGAGCCTTTTATAAGCTCTTTAAACCTTTGCCCTATATACGGTGGTGTGGCTGTATCTTTTGAACCATAAAGTAATAAAACTGGACAAGAAATTTGCATGGCTCGAACTGATAAATCTTTATTAACAGCTTTAACTAAAATCTTCCTCATCATCGGAGTTGCTTCTCTATAATCTATACTCCCTAGCTTTAGCTTACCTAACAACGAATGCCTTTTTAAACATAAAAAAAAACGAATAACTTGACTCATTTTCTTGATGAAAAATGCTTTAATCTTAAAAAAAATACTCCGCTTTAACGGTAAACCAGGTGATGATATCAATACCATCCCTTTTACTAAATGAGGATACTTAAATGCTAACTCTATGGCTACCCTGCCTCCAAAAGAATGCGAAACTAATATCGTATCCTTAAACGGTAATGTCGATAAAAAATCTGCTAATATATCCGCATAATCTTCTGTATCTAAAACCTCTTTCGGTTCTGAAGAAAAACCAAAACCTGGAAAATCTACTAAATAATTCTCTGCCACATCATCAAAATATTCTGCTAATGGAACTAACGCTTTGTGGCTTTGTCCCCATCCATGAAGCCATACTAGGCGAAAAGAAAGTTTATCTGATGAACCTTTAAGCTTTAATGTATACATTACTTGTCTTCAAAAATACGATTGTCCTTTAACGTACCATATGCTAGCGATTTCTTACCTGCTTCTTTAAATGCTTCTTCTATTAAACCTGTCAAAAGCTTGGTGAAATTTATTTTCGGATCCGAATTCTCCCATAAATAATAACCAAAAGAACCAGGAATAGGATTAACCTCCCCTAACCATAACTCACCTGTCTTACTATTGCAAAGAAAGTCTATCCTGGGCTCTCCTCTCCCATCCATTGCTAAAAATAACGCCTTTGACCAACTAATTATCTTTTCCCTCTGTTCCGATGTCAATTCTCCTGGGTTATATTCTCTACTTAAACCTAATAAACCATTAAGTTCTGAAAAACTACAAACCTTTCCTCCTTTTATCCCTTTCCCTTTACCTCCTGATTGATACTTGTCGGAAAACGCTAAAATCGAATTCTTCCTCGTGGGACGCTCTATAACAGAACAGCGAATTTCTCCAAAAACTCTCGTAACTGAAATGTTGTATTCCTCTAAATTCTCTACAAATGGTTCTATTATCGCTTGATTGTCTAACGCAAAAACTTTGATAACTGCAGAATCTAGCTCCTCTTTCGTCGTTACCTTGCTTACCGCTATACTACTACCTAAATGAAGAGGCTTGACACATAACGGAAACGGTAAATCTACTCCCTTCGTAATCTCTTTAACATCAAAAAAAACTTTATCCTCTGGTCGCTCTAAAATTATCTCTGGTAAAACTGGAATACCTAAAGAACGGCAAATTTGCTTCGTCGTAACCTTATTCATAAATACTGTAGAAGCTAACATGCGACAGCCGGTATATGGAATACCTGAACTCTCCATTAAACCTTGAAATGCTCCAGTCTCTCCAAAATCACCATGAAAAGCTAAAAAAGCTGCATCAAAATATTCTCGATTGTTATTCCTAAATATACCCTTTGAAACTGTTTCTATATATCCTTTACC
The DNA here is from genome assembly GCA_944390645.1 of uncultured Alphaproteobacteria bacterium. Lineage (GTDB taxonomy): Bacteria > Pseudomonadota > Alphaproteobacteria > CACZRW01 > CACZRW01 > RGIG5556. The sequence continues at coordinate 20,756 of CALXRE010000029.1, forward strand.
TTCTCCTACAACAAATCTTACTCGCCTTATATCCTTCGGAAGCTTCTTGCCTAACGGATAGTTACTTTGATTTAATAATCCTTCTCCTGTCCACCAATTGCGTTCTAAATCTACATATATTGGGAATGTTTCAAACTTTGTTTGATCTATAACTTTTATTGCCTGTAACCCTGTTAATATACTGATATCATGCTCAAAAGAACGTTCTCCAAAAAATACCGCAATTTTCTTCCTTGCCATTATTATAAAACTCCATAATGTATACAAAACTTTGCGATTATAGCTTTTGTATACTTAAAGGAAAGAAGTTTGTTCTATAAAAAAAGAAAAAAAAACCTAGTCTTAAGAAATATACGCCTATATCCTTGGCATTATTTCTTCCGTGGTTGTATCCCTTCTAATGCTATTGCAATCTTATACTTTGCAGAAGTAACTCAATCTTATATGTCGGCTACTACTATCTTTGCTTTACGCTTCCTTGCAATTGCTTTGGTCGAAATACCTTGTGGCGTTTTCTCTGATCAATATATGGGGCGAAAATTAACTATTATCGCAGCAAATATTGCTCGATTGCTTGCTTTCTTTTCTTTCCCTATAGCTGCTTTTTGGGGTGGCTTTCCTCTATTATTATTGGGGGCTATATTCATGGGTATCTCAGATGCTCTATTCAGTGGTACCGACGAAAGCCTCTTATATGAAAGTGTAGTTGAATCTAAAAAAGGAAAAATATTCCACCAAATCTTCGGAAAATGTAAATCTTTAATGCAATTAGGTATGGCTATTGCTACTTTATTAGGCTTCGCTATCGCCTACTTCTTCTCTTTACAAACAGCTATGTGGATAACTATCTTCTTCGGTTTTGCTAGCCTATTTATAGATTCTTTCTTGGCTAATCCTAAAAATAATATCCTAAATAGAACGGCTATTAAAACCCAAATTAAACAAGCTCTATCTTTAATGAAAAAAAATAAACTCGTTAAAGATATGACCGCTGCTAGATTGCTAAATTATAGCGCTGGAGAAGTGTTATACAGATTCGAAGTCGCTTTCTTCTATACTATGGTGCCTCTATGGATAATTGCTATTGCTAGAATCGAAAGACAATTCTTAGGTATCTTAAGCTTTTGGTTCTCTGGAAATTTAATCTCTCGCTTCGGATTCCGAAAGGTAATACCTTTATCCGTATCTGGAGATATTGCTGTCCGCTTCTCTGGACTATGCCTCAATAATATATTAACTCCTTTCTTATTACCTATAAGCAATCTTTTCCTCGGAACAGAAATGGTGGCTTCAGATACTTTGTTGCAAAGAGAATTTAAAGATTCTCTAAGAGCTACAATATTATCTTTGATCTCTTTAGGCATAAATATCATAAGTGCCTTATTATACTTGTTTATTGGCTTCTTAGCTGATTTAACTTCTCCTTTATTTGCTATGTTCGCTGCTCTCTCTTTTAAAATGTTAGCTTTGCCTTTATATTTTAAAATTTCTTCTTGGTTAAAGGTGTAGATCATGATCTTATTAAGAAATTTCTTAGATAATCTTATAAATCTAACTAAATGGCCTTTAGCTATTATTTTCTTTTTCGGTATTATACCTCTTGGGCAAACTATTCTCTTTTACTACCAAAAAGTAATAACTAATTGGTACGATATCTCTATGTTCGCTATTGGATTCGCTTTCATGGTCGCTTGTTGGATATTCTTAATCCAATCTAAAAATTCTATCGCTGCTACTTTGGAACATGAAATAACTCACGCATTATTCGCAATCCTTACTTTTCATAAAGTTATAAATATTCAAGCATCTTGGGAAAATACCAACGGATCTATGGCTTTTAAAGGAAAAGGTAATTGGCTCATTACTATCGCTCCTTACTTCTTTCCTACTTTAACTATTGCCTTTATATTTATTGGCGGTGTATTATCTGCTTTTCTCGGAAAGCAAATTTCTTGGCTAGATATAGCGTTAGGGGTAACTATAGGTTATCATTTCCTTGCTGTGCTATTTGAAATCCATAGAGAACAAACAGATCTAAAAAAAGTCGGATGGTTCTTTTCTTTCCTCTTCTTGCCTAGTGCTAACCTACTAAGTTATAGCTTGGTTTTGGCTTTTGTGGACCGTGGAATAGATGGTGTAGTCTATTTTTTCCGTTTACTCTCTTATTTCGCTAAAATAGACTTAGTAAATGTCTACTCATATTTAGAGGCTTTTTTATAAGTTATAAAAAATGGATAAAATAAAAAATTTTCGTACAAAATATTTTCCTCAAATCAACGATGAAAATTGGTATAATTGGCAATGGCAAATCCGTAACAGAATTTCTAATCTAAATGAAATAAAAACCTTCTTTAATTCATCTATTGATTTTGATGATAAACTTTTTTCTAATCTTAAAATACCTTTTGCTGTAACTCCTTACTATGCTGCTGTATGTAAAGATAATCCTTTAGAGCTTACTATTCTTCCTTCTATAAAAGAAAATATTGTAAGAAAACTCGAAGTCTTAGACCCCTTAGGCGAAGAACCTTGTTTTGTTGCTCCAAACCTAGTTCATCGATATAAAGATCGAGCTTTACTACTAGTTACTAATTTTTGCCCTTCTTATTGTCGATATTGTACTCGTGGTCGTAGAGCTGGGCGAGAAGATATGATTATGGCAAACTTAGATGCTGCTCTTACTTATATCGAAAATCACCCTGAAATACGTGATGTTTTGATCTCTGGCGGAGATCCTTTAATTCTTAGTGATGAAAAAATTGAATCTTTACTAACCAGATTAAGAGCTATCAAACATGTGGAAATTATCCGTATTGGAACCAAAATACCTGTAAACTTACCTATGCGAATTACTACAGAATTAATCCAAATATTAAAAAAACATAACCCTGTATTCCTTTCAATACATATCAATCGTAAGGAAGAGATTACTGACGATGTCAGCAAGGTTTTTAATGATCTTGCTGACAATGGTATCTTAATGGGTAGCCAAACTGTTTTATTAAAAAATATTAATGATGACGCTGAAATTTTGTTAGCTTTAATGCACTCTCTTTTAAAAAATAGGGTTAAACCTTATTATTTATTTCAATGTGATCCTATCGCTGGTTCTGGACATTTTAGAGTTCCTTTACGTAAAGGTATTGATATTATTGATGAAATGAGACGAAGCACAAGTGGATATGCTATACCAACTTATGCCATAGATATCCCTAATCGTTTTGGGAAAATAGCTGTCTTACCAAATCATATACAAGAAACTTCTGAAGGAATAATAAAAATACTTAATTTTGACGGGAAAGTTTATGAATATCCAGATGTAGGATAAAAAAATAGCTTATAAACTTTTTACCTTTAATTTTTTATTAGTATATTTATTATAGATAGGTTATTTATATAATAGCTGTAAGTTAAGCTGACTTTAAGATTTATGGTGTAAAGATGACAAACGTGCTGGAAACCGAAGATTTTTATGACATTGTTGAAAACCCTGATGGGGAATTATTGTTTTGTATTAAGGCTCGTCAAGGTGGTCCAGAGCGCCCTAAAATACTTTATGGTGGGGCTGAGCACGCTTTATTTTATCGTAGTAATGATCAAACTGTAGTATTAGATTACGTTCATCCAGAAGTAAGAGAAGCTTTAAGGAAGGTAAAATCTGTTTTAATTGTAGAGTTTCATGGAGAATCTATAATTAGGGAATATAATGTTCCTGTTCGTCAAGTTGCTCAACTTCCTATACCTGAGGATTTAACTTCTATTGAAGATTTAAATAATTTAGAAGATTTATAAAGTTTTTTTCTCCCAAAGCCTCCGTTTAGTTCGGAGGCTTTTTTATAGCTTTACATAAAAAATAATCTTTGTAAGATACTTTTAAAAGTAAACTTAAAGTAGAGTAGGTATAGATGTCAAAGATAAGAGTAACTACCCCCCCCCATAGGGGTTAAGGATAGAGGCAGCATAACCGTAGAAGTAGTGGTTATGCTGGGTTTA
>CALXRE010000030.1 GCA_944390645.1 uncultured Alphaproteobacteria bacterium
CAATGCAATTAAAAACTTCTATCGTGGATTTGATTTTCTTTATCATATGAGTAATTTGAAATTTATCTTCTCCCACAATACTAATTCCTGATGCTCTGCTTAATCCTTCTCTAAAGCATTCTCTTAACGGTCCTGATGGTAAAATTCTACCATTTCCAATACCGTAAGTACCATCAAAAACTAAAAATGACTTATCCTTACACAAATCATAGTTCTGAAAGCCATCATCCATAACAATTATATCTGAACCATATGAAATAGCTTTTAAAGCTCCTTTATATCTATTTCTATCTACTATGGTAGGTGCGATTTTTGATAAAAGTATCGCCTCATCACCAACTTCTTGAGCTTTATGATGCTCTCTATCAACTTTAATTCCTTTTATCTTTCCTTTGTAGCCTCTGGTAAGAAAAAAAGGATTATAACCATGCTTCTTTAAAAGATCTCCTAATGATAGAGATATTGGGGTCTTTCCGCTTCCTCCAACTGTTAAATTACCTAAACAAATAACTGGAATACCTATTTTTTTAGGATGCTTTATTTGCTTATTAGTTATAAAACCTAAAATATAAAGCCAAGAAATTGGTATAAAACATATCGAAAGAAAACTTCTTTTCTTTTTCCAAAACTCTAAAGACATCATTTATCTAACCAAGGCTTAATCTTATCAAAAACTCTTTCTAGAACTTTTACTTCATTACTTGCAAATTCCATAGCTTTTTCACATCGTTCAGATATCAATTCTGGATTTTTAAGTAAAAATATAACTTCTTCTGACAACTCTTTGCTTTTATTTATTTGTTTTATTGCCTTAGCTTGTAATGCTTTGCTTGTCATTTCCGAAAAATTCTCCATATGTGGACCAACAATAATTGCTGAATCTAAACGAGCGGGCTCTAAAAAATTCTGTCCACCATGTGAAACTATTGAACCTCCAATAAATACTATTGGAGATAAACGATAAAAAATACCCATTTCTCCTATAGTATCTGCAATATATATATCTGTTTCTTCTTTTATATGCTCTTGCTTACTTCTTAATGAAACTTCTAACCCTAAGTTTCTGATTTCTCTAGAAATATCTTCTCCTCTATTCGGATGCCTCGGAACTATTATCGTTAAAATAGATGGAAATTCTTTCTTTATTTTTAGGTGAGCTCTTGCTATTTCTATCTCTTCTGTTTTATGGGTACTTGCACCAATCCAACAAGAACGATTTCCTATATCTTTTTTTAAAGCTTCCACTACTTTATTGTCTGCAGGAAGAGGAGGGGTGGCATACTTTAAATTTCCAACACAATCTACATTGATAGCTCCTAAATACTTAAGTCTTTCTGCATCAAGATTTGTTTGCCCTAACGATAAAGAAAAGAAGTTTTGTAGCTTTCTCATAAATGAAGGAAATTTTTTCCATCTAGAAAAAGAACGATTAGAAATTCTACCATTGATTAAAAGTAATGGGATATTTTTATCTTTTGCCGATTGAAGTAAATTGGGCCAAAAATCAGATTCAAACCACAAAGCTAGATCTGGCTGCCAATGATCTATAAACTTTTTCGTATAAGATACACAATCAACTGGAACATATTGATGAAAACATCTCTTTGGTAAACGTTGCTGCATTACTTTTGCAGAAGTAACTGTACCAGAAGTTACTAACACAGATATATCTGGATATGCATCCAAAATCTTATCTATTAATGAAAGCATAGAAACTGTTTCTCCAACACTTGCTCCATGCATCCAAACTAATTTACCGTTTGGTCGCTGTAACTTAGAAATACCTAAACGCTCTCCAAACCTATTTAAATCCTCTTTTCCTTTCATTTTGCGGCGTGCTAAATAAGCAAGAATAAATGGCCAGCCTAAATAGGTAGCAACGCGATATGCATTTATATTCATATACAAAACCCAAAGATAACAAACGTTTTATTTTAGATAATTTATAGCAATTGTTATATAAAATAAAAGCTTTTTTATTTAATTTAATGAAAAATCATAAAAATGATTATATAGACTTTGTTTGCTTTTTAGCTTATGATAAGTAATTCTTTTGAGGTTATAGTATTATAAATGGCGTCTTTTATTAAAGTACGAGGGGCTAGAGAACATAATTTACATAATGTAGATGTAGATATCCCTCGAAATAGTTTAGTAGTAATTACAGGACTTTCTGGATCAGGAAAGTCTTCTTTAGCTTTTGATACAATCTATGCAGAAGGGCAACGAAGATATGTAGAAAGCTTATCTGCTTACGCTAGGCAATTTTTAGAAATACAAAAAAAACCTGATGTTGATTTAATAGAAGGTCTATCTCCTGCAATATCTATTGAACAAAAAACATCTTCTCACAACCCTAGATCTACGGTGGGAACCGTAACAGAAATATATGATTATATGCGTCTTTTATGGGCAAGAGTTGGAATACCTTATTCTCCTGTAACAGGATTACCAATTGAAAGTCAAACTGTATCACAAATTGTCGATAAAATAATGACATTGGAAGAAGGGACTAAAATATATTTGTTAGCACCTATTGCTAGAGGCAAAAAAGGAGAATTTAAAAAAGAAATCAAAACGTTACAAAAAAAAGGCTTTGGAAGGGTCAAAGCTGATGGAATTATGTATGAAATTGAAGATTTTCCTGATCTTAATAAAAATATCAAACATGATATATCAGTTGTAATTGATCGATTGGTTGTAAAAAAAGATATTGAAAGGCGACTTGCTGATTCTGTAGAAACTGCCTTAAATTTATCTGACGGAATTTTAATTGTTGAAGAGCCAGAACATAAGAAAGAAAACATCTTTTCTTCAAAATTTGCGTGTCCAGTTTCTGGTTTTACAATAGAAGAAATTGAGCCTAGACTATTTTCTTTCAATAACCCGCACGGAGCCTGCCCAGATTGTGATGGTTTAGGTGTTAGACTTTATGTAGATCCAGATTTAGTTGTTCCAGACAAAAGCCTTTCTTTGAGGGAAGGGGCATTTGCTCCTGCTTTTTTAAATGCATCACCTTTATACTTTCAAATGTTAGAAAGTATATGCAAAAAATATGGTGCATCTATGAATACTCCATTTAAAGATTTACCTTCAGAAATGAAGCAAACTTTATTTTATGGTTCTGGTAATGAAAATTTGATTATTAATTATGATAATGGCTATGATCGTAAATTCACAACCAATCGTCCTTTTGAAGGGATTATTAATAATATGGAGCGACGCTTCATTGAAACTGATTCTGATTGGTCAAGAGAAGAAATTTCTAGATATCAAAGTACATCTCCTTGTGAAACTTGCCATGGCGCACGATTATGTCCTGAAGCTCTTGCGGTTAAAGTAGCTGGATTAAATATAAGTGAGGCTACAGAAAAATCTATTCTTGCTGCAAAAGAATGGTTTTCCACTTTAGATACAAAATTACGAGAAAAAGATAAAGAAATAGCTCGTAGAATTCTTAGAGAGATAAATGAAAGGCTCGGCTTTTTAAACGATGTTGGTTTAGGATATTTAACTTTAGGTAGATCTTCTGCTACCTTATCTGGAGGAGAAAGTCAACGTATTAGACTTGCTTCACAAATAGGATCAGGGCTTACTGGCGTGCTGTATGTATTAGATGAGCCATCTATTGGTTTACATCAAAGAGATAATGACAAACTTTTAGAAGCTTTAGAGCACCTAAAACAATTAGATAATACCGTTATTGTTGTAGAACACGATGAAGATGCAATAAGGCATGCAGACTACGTTATTGATATGGGTCCTGGAGCAGGGACATTAGGGGGCAAAATTGTTTCTGAAGGAACTCCAGAAGATATAATAAAAGATCCAAATAGTATTACAGGAGCTTATTTAAGTGGCAGAAAAACTATTCCAATTCCCAAAAGACGACGTAAAGGTAATGGAAAGCAAATAAAAATTACTGGAGCAAATGTTAATAATTTAAAACATATTACTGCAAATATACCTCTTGGAACTCTAACCTGTGTAACAGGAGTTTCTGGAGGAGGAAAATCTTCTTTAATTATTGAAACTCTTTATAAGGCTATAAATAAAATAATCAATAAATCCAAAGATATACCAGGAGAATACACAAGAATTACAGGAGTTGGATATATTGATAAAATAATTGATATAGATCAATCGCCTATTGGAAGAACTCCTCGTTCAAATCCAGCTACATATACAGGGATCTTCAGCTTTATTCGTGACTGGTTTGCTGAATTACCTGAAGCAAAAGCCAGAGGATATAAACCAGGCAGATTTTCTTTTAATGTTAAAGGAGGAAGATGTGAAGCCTGTGAAGGAGATGGCGTAACTAAAATTGAAATGAATTTTATGGCTGATGTTTATATCACCTGTGATGTATGTAAAGGGAAAAGATATAATAGAGAAACTCTTGAAGTAACTTATAAAGGGAAATCAATTGCTGATGTATTAGATATGACTGTAGATGAAGCAAAAGAGTTTTTTGTTTCTATACCAGCAATAACAAATCGTTTAAATCTTTTACAACAAGTAGGTCTTGGTTATATAAAGCTAGGTCAATCTGCAACAACTTTATCAGGAGGCGAAGCTCAAAGAATTAAATTATCTAGAGAATTAGCGAAAAAAGCTACAGGAAATACTTTATATATCCTCGATGAACCAACTACTGGATTACATTTTGCTGATATAGAAAAGCTTTTAGAAGTATTGCAAACATTAGTAGATCAAGGAAATACCGTCATTGTAATTGAACACAATCTCGACGTTATCAAAACAGCAGATTATATTATTGATATTGGTCCCGAAGGTGGTGATGGAGGAGGGCGAATTATTGCAGAAGGAACTCCAGAAGATGTCGCAAAAACTAAAGGAAGTTATACAGGAAAATATTTACAAAAAATTTTAGAAAAAAAATAAAAAAATCAATTTATTCTATTAAATTACAAATCAATCTATTAATTAAATTAATTTAAGATACTAAAAAACACTAATTAATAATTTAAAAACGAAAGGGATATTAAACTTCTTTATCCCACAGAGTTATCCACATTCTTTTTTAATCTAAACCAACTAATTGATTTATAAATATTTTTTTGATAGAGGAGCTGTGTTTATATATATCTTTTTGTCGCATAATGTATATTGTTCTTTTTTGTCTAAAAAAAATAGAACAACTATAGGTTGAGTTTGGAGCAAAAATTACTATTTACAACGCAAAAAAATTATATTATTACAAATAAACCGGGGCAGAAACCCCGGTTTAGACAAAATATCAACATGCCTGTTGACATGCTGATTATTACGTACGTTACGTAGGTATGTCAAGAGGCTTTTTCTCGAAGAGGACTTCGACATGCCAAACCCATTCAGTATTATACCGCAAAAAGTATTACGTAACAAAGACTTAAAAGATAACGAGTTACGCTTGTTATGCGTATTGTCAACGTACGTAAACGCGGATTTATTATGCTATCCTAGTTATACCACTCTCGCCGAGTCGTGTGGCTGTAGCCGCCTAACAGTTATACGTATATTAGCTAAGCTATGTAAGCTAGGTTATGTAGTTAAAATGCCGACAAAACGGCAGGACGGCGGCTATGGCAGTAATGTATATTACATAAATTACAACCCTACATCCCCTAGTGACACTGATGTCACTAGCCCTAGTATCAC
>CALXRE010000031.1 GCA_944390645.1 uncultured Alphaproteobacteria bacterium
ATCTCTTCTCCGCGTCAAGGATGGCGAGAAGCTATTGAAGAAAACCAAAAAGCTTTGGAGGAAACTTGGAAATGGTAAAATATGAAAGATTCTGTGTGTATGAACTCATCTCTCAAAATGAACAAAATAAATTCGCAGTCATTGTCTCTCCTGAAGAAATACATGATTATCAAAATACGGTATTAGTTGTGCCTTTATTGCCAATCCAAACGAATCTTCCTTTTCGTGTGCCAATCGTTTTTAAAAATAAACAAGGAGAATTGGCTATAGAACAAATACAACCTGTCTTTAAAAAAAATTTGTTGAAAAAAGTTGGTTTACTCCCAACTCCTTTAGCTGAGAAAGTAGCAGAAACATTAATGGAAATGTTTATGCTTTAAGTGTTGCTTCTTTGGGGCGTTTTTTCTTACTCATATTGCTTTGTTTAGGCGCAATTTGAAATGAAACTGTAAAGGTTGTTCCTTCTTCTAATGAGCTACTAATCTTCATACTTCCTTTATGACGCTCTAAAATTCGACTTACTATTGCTAAACCAAGACCACTACCTGTACGATTCCGAGTCTTCTCGTTATCTACTCGATAAAAACGTTCCGAAATCCTTGGAATAAATTCTGCTGGTATTATATCTCCTTGATTGTTTACGGATACATAAACCATTGTTTTACCAGTTGCTATATCTTCAATTTGCCGAGAACTAATCTTAATAATTGTTCCTGATTTGCCGTATTTTATCGCATTGTCGATTAAATTTTGAAAAACTTGTGAAACTTCACTTGCAACCCCTAAAATAGGTGGAACACTAGGTAGAAGAGTCTCTACTCTCATATTGTTTTCTTTTAAACGAGGCTCTAAAGATAAAATAATCCCTGTGATAAGCTCTTTTATGTCTACTTTACCTTCTGGAGGAGAACTTTGCATCTGAATCCTAGAAAGAGAAAGTAAATTCTCTATAAGTCGAGACATTCTAATCGCTTGCTCGTTCATTATTCCTAAAAATTTTTGTCGGGCTTCTGTATCATCTTTCGCTGGACCAGCTAAAGTCTCTATAAATCCAGATATCACCGATAAAGGTGTCCGAAGTTCATGACTCGCATTCGCAACAAAGTCAGCTTGCATCTGTTCTAGTTTACGGGATTCTGTAACATCATGAAAAACTAAAACAACTATTGCTCCACTGTGAGCTAACGCAGGTAAGCGTTCTATCTTTAAAGATAATATCTTTTCTGTCTTGCCAGAAATCGTTATCTCTAAAAAATGTTTGTCTGCTTCTCCTTTTAATACTTCATCTATACATTTAAGGGCTTCTTCATTATTGATAAAATGTTTTAGTGGTTCACTACGAACATTGTTACCAAAAAGTTCTCGAGAAGCTAAATTAGCTCCTACCGTTTGACCATCTTTTCCTAACAAAAGTAAAGGATCGGGAAGAACATCTAGTACAGCAGAATCCGATAAATAACGTGTTTTTAATTCTTCACTTTGTGTCGTCCAAACATTGTGTATTTGGTTTATTGCTCCTATGATATGAGCATATTCATCATCTGAATCTTTATCTGGAAGCAAAGGGATATCTTTCCCTTCTTTTATTGATTTGGAAAGTTCTTTTGAATAATCGGCTATCGATTGTAGTTGTTCCATAAAAGGAATGATAATTAATATACTTATCATTACTACTGTACCAAAAGTAATGACAGCTGCTACTGGATTTAATTCTTGAATAATTACTAATAGTAAAAGACAGACCGCTGTCGGAAGATTAATCATTAAAACTCGATCTGTAAAACGATAGAGGGTAACTTTATTCTTCTTTGGTTGTTTTTCTGCTTGCACGATATTCTTTCCCCGTTATTCTCTATCAATAATCTTTGTATCTTATAATGAAATTATTACTGAAAAGAAAATGAATGATAATAAAAATCTAACCCCTATGATGAAACAATATTTCTCTGTGAAAGAGAAACATAAAGATTATCTCCTTTTTTATCGTATGGGGGATTTCTATGAGATGTTCTTTGATGATGCAATCAAAGCTTCTGCTGCTTTAGATATAGCTTTGACAAAAAGAGGAAAAGAAAGTGGAAAAGATGTACCTATGTGTGGGGTACCTGTTGCTGCTCATGATGTCTATTTGCAAAGACTTATACGGAAAGGCTTTAAAGTAGCTATTTGTGAACAACTCGAAGATCCTGCTGAAGCAAAAAAAAGAGGTGCTTCTTCTTGTGTAAAACGAGATGTAATTAGAATAATTACTCCCGGAACTATTACGGAAGATTCTATCCTCGATGCTAGAAAAAATAATTATTTATTGGTAATCGCTGAGGCTCCTATGGAATTGGGCTTGGCTTGGGTCGATGTCTCAACTGGAGAGTTCGCAACTCAGGCTATTCCTGCATCCTTCTTAGGAGCCGCTTTCTCTCGTTTAGATGCAAGTGAAATCATTGTCTCAGATAAAACTCTTGAAAACATTGCTTTGAAAGATGATCTAGCTGAAGTGAAAGATCGTTTGACTGTGCTATCTAATTTGAAATTCTCTACAGAAAATGCTCGTAAAAGACTCGAAAATACTTTCGAAGTAAAAACTCTCGATGCTTTCGGCAATTTTTCTAAAGCTGAAATTACTGCTGCGGGAGTCTTAATAGATTATATTGAGCTTACTCAAAAAGGGCAGATTCCTAGACTCCAAAAGCCTAAACAAGTATTAGATGGCGATGTTATGGAAATAGATGCTTCTTCTCGTAGAAGCCTCGAAATATTCTCGTCCCTTTCTGGAGAAAGAGGAACTTCTTTATTGTCTATCATGGATAAAACTGTTACTGGTCCTGGTGCTAGATTGTTAGCTCAGCAACTTGCTTCTCCTCTTACTGATGAAGACACAATTAATCAACGTTTAGATATTGTTGATTTCTTTATCACTAATCCTGTCATTCGAGACAAATTACGTTCTTTATTACAAGCTTCTCCTGATATGGAGAGATCTTTATCTCGTTTGTCTTTAAAAAGAGGTGGACCAAGAGATTTATCGGCAATAAGAGATACTTTGGCAAAAATACCTTCTTTATCTACTTTGTTTTACAAAGATGGAATTATCTTACCTAAACCTTTAGAAAAAACGTTGCAGATGATTGGAAATCATTCTCATTTAGTTGATTTGTTGGAAAGAGCTTTAGGAAAAGATTTACCTTTATTTATTCGTGATGGTGGTTTTATTGCTACAGGCTATAATTCAGAATTAGATGAGTTACGAACTTTAAGAGATGAAAGTCGTCGATTAATTGTTGCTTTACAAAGTAAATACGCTCAAGAGGTAGACGTATCTTCTTTAAAAATATGTCATAATAACGTTCTTGGATATTATGTTGAAGTAAATGCAAAATATGCTCAGTCTTTACTAGAGTCTGAGGCAAAAGGTAAAACGGTTTTTATTCATAGGCAAACTCTTGCAAATACGGCTCGTTTTACAACCGTAGAACTTTCTTCTTTGGAAGAAAAAATTCGTGGAGCAGCAGAAAAAGCTATTGCTTTAGAAATTGCTATTTTCGAAAATTTAACAACGGAAGTGCTTACTTATGCGGAAGATATAATTAGAGCGGGAAAAGTATTCGCTATCCTTGATGTCAGAGCTGCTTTAGCTATCTTAGCTTATGAGCAAAATTATGTGCGACCTATTGTTGATAATTCTTTGGCTTTTATAATTAAAAAAGGAAGACATCCTGTGGTCGAAGTTGCATTACAAGAGGCTCATGATACAGCTTTCGTCCCAAATGATTGTGAAATGGATCAGGATAAAAGTCGTTTGTGGTTGATTACTGGTCCTAATATGGCGGGAAAAAGTACCTTCTTACGTCAAAACGCCTTGATCGCTATTATGGCTCAAATTGGCTCTTTTGTGCCTGCTGAATCTGCTAAAATTGGCATCGTTGATAAAATATTTAGTCGAGTCGGAGCTTCTGATGATCTTGCAAGAGGTAGATCAACTTTTATGGTCGAAATGGTTGAAACGGCTGCAATACTTAATCGTTCAACAGAAAAATCTTTTGTTATCTTAGATGAAATAGGACGTGGAACCGCTACCTTTGATGGCTTGGCAATTGCTTGGGCTGTAGCTGAAGCTTTACATGAAAAAAATCAATGTAGAGCTCTTTTTGCAACTCATTATCATGAATTAACTATATTGGCTGAAAGACTATCTCGATTATCTTTGCATACTATGAAAACAAAAGAATGGAAAGATAACGTCGTTTTTTTGCATGAAGTCGCTGAAGGATGCGCAGATAGATCTTATGGTATTCATGTTGCAAAACTTGCTGGTCTTCCTAT
>CALXRE010000032.1 GCA_944390645.1 uncultured Alphaproteobacteria bacterium
AGAAACGTTGAGTATCAGCATAAGCGAATTCTTCATCATTTTTTTTTTTTTTTTTTAATTCACCAGTTCTATTTTCTGATTGATCATTACTGAAAACATTTTTATTTTGCTTTATTCTATTTTCAGATCCGATACCATATACATGTTTTTCTGTTTGTTGTTGAGGTATATTTTCAGGTAAAGGTTTTGTATCAGCAACAGACTCTACGATTGGCTCAACATTATTTGTTTTAGTTTTATCAGATTGGTTTCCATAGACGTTTTTTTCAATAATAACGTTAGAATTATCAAATAGAGAATACATATATAAATCTACTAAGCATTTTTTAGTTTTATCAGATTGGTTTTTATATTTATTTCCCAAAACTTTAATTAAGTGTTGATCTACGACTTCATTAGCAGCCAAAGTTTGTAATTCTTTTTCAGGTTTATTTGGATGTAATTTTTTTGCCGTTTCTGTTCTATGGTTAATTTCTATTATTAATTTTTCAGCAGCGTCTTTATTTTCAAGAGTTTCAGCAAATAAGGTTTTTTCAGAAGGATTTAAATCATTTATCCAGTTATCATAGAGTCTTTCATCTTCTTGTTTATTAGCAAAGAAATCAGTTAAACTTTTAGGAGCGAACACAAGATTTTCTTTTTGAGGAAGAGGATCATCCTCTAAAGTTATATTATAATTTTCTGGGGTTTCAGGAGCACCTTCAGGATCAGTTATAATATCACTTGGTATTGAAGAATTATTTTCTTCATTTGGAGTGGTATTTTGAGGGTTAAATTTAATTTCTTCGCTCATTGTTATAAACTCCTAAGCAGTATTATTTAATATAAACACCATATCACAAAGGTTTAAATGAGTCTTTCTTTTTTTTGTTAATATTTTGTGAAAATTTTTATTTTTAGAGAAAAATGGTTAAAAAACAAATATTTTTATATTTTTAAGTGTTTTAAGAAGATACCCAATTCTTTATTTATACGATGTCCATCTTCAGGTTTTATTTTTCCGAACAAGAAACTTTTTTTAATTTGGTCAAGCTGTAGAGGAGCGAACATAGCAGGATTTGTTGTTAGAGTTTTATAAGCTTCTTTTTTATTAGTTTCGTAAGCTTTTAAGTAATTAGTTATTAATTTTTTTCCATCTACAGGGAAACCAGCTTTTTTTATGGCATCGGCGACTTTTTGGATTACGAGGTTTCGCATTTCTTCGATTGCACAGAGTTCGTTTTTAGATTCTTCGAAAGCGAGGAAAGTATCGACCAAAGATAATTTTTCCATAAAAGTTTTAAAATTTCTATTTCTAGCCATAGTTTCACGAAGGAAGTCACCATCATTAGAATCAGCATCGAAAGTATTTTCAATGAAGTTTTGGAGTTCTTCGGGGGAAGAAGTTTTTCCGATTCCCAAATTATTCAAGAAAGAGATAATATCTTTTCCAGCATTTAATAATTTTTGCATATTTTCCCAATCCATAGGATCAAGATTTTTAAGTTCTTCGAGAGATAAGAAAGAATCAGGGAAAGGTATATTTTTTTCAGCACATCTTTTTTTAGCAATAAGATATAAGTTTAAATATAGAAAGATAGTATTTTGTTTGTAATCAACTAAGTCTTCGATATATTGCATAATATACTCCCTAAGGCGAAAAGAAATAATAGTTAAGATATTCAAAAAATATTAAAGTAGATTTAATTTTTTAAAATACCCAAAATATATAAAAATGAAGAAATCAAAAAAGTGTCACACATAAATATAATTTTTTAGTATATAATGTGTATTAAAAAAGTAAGAGGACAGTATTAAGTAATGAAGAAGATTAAATTGATATCGATTTTTCCAGCATTACTGTTCGCACTGATATTTGTGTTATTGCCGAGTAATGTTAAAGCACAAAGCGAAGATGTTTCTTTTTTAGAGAGTTTAGGAAAGATGGCGTCGAGTTTTGTTGATGGGGTTGCAGGAGCGACAGGAGGCAATGTAAACAATGCAGTTAAATCTTTTTTGAAATTTTTTACAGGACCGTGTCCTAATACAGCACAAGTATTATCAGATAATTTATTAGACTGTTGGTCATGTCGGATTTTCAGTATAATTTTTGATGCGATAAATGATTTATCGTATGCAGTATTTGAAGCGTCTAAGACAGGTTTTATGGCGTTATTAGCCGTTTTGCTAGCATTATGGATTTTATATCAAGTAGCAGGACATATAAGTTCATTTGTACCCGAAGATCCAGAAGAATTTTGGACGAAGATGGGGAAGACATTTTTGAAAGCGATAGTAGCGTTTGCTTTTTTAAGTTTAAACATAGCTCATTTTACAGGAGTAGTTATTTCTCCGATAATAATAGGGGCGAGTGAATTTTCTACAGTAGTTGTTCGTAGTTTTGCGAATGAGCGAGCAGGACAAGCCGCAGTTACAGAAGCGAATAATTCGTTATTATCGGAGTATTCGAAGAGTTATGTTGTTGATGGCAAGACAGGAGAGAGGTGGAGTGAGGAGCAAATAGAAGGTCGTAAGCAAGAGATAGAAACCATGTCTAAGCAAGCAGATTATCTTACGACGGGAGGTATGGCTCTTTTAGGAGGAGGAGCTGCTTTGAATCCTGCATCACCATTTTTAGTACCAGTAGGAGGGGCGGTTACAGGTATAGGCATAGTTCAGAGTATAGAGGCGGATAGGCAATTAGAAGAGATGTATAAATCGATAGCTTTAGGTCGTTTAAGTGGAGGTAGGGATTTTGCATCACTTACGAATTGTACGGACAATATAGCATCGACAGCGGAAGCAGCAACGAAGGCAGCGCAGGAGAGTGGAGACGTAGCGACATTAAAGGGAGCGTTAAATCCAGAGATAAAGGCGTCGTTAATGTGTATGGTAAAGAACATGCAGGAGGAGCTTAGTTTTGGGATATCAGTTGGTTCTAGTATTATGTGCTATTCTAAGGGAGCGAATCATTATTTAGTTATTTCCTATCCAGATATTCCGACATTTTTAGCAGGAGCGATGATTTGGCTTGCAAGTTTTTTACTATTGCTAATTTTTACATTTAAGCTTTTAGATGCATGTCTTCGATTAGGAGTTTTGAGTGTTTTATTGCCATTATTAATAGTTTGTTGGGTATTTCCTTCTACCTCTAGCTATGCGAGGCAAGGATTTAAGTCGTTAGTTCATATAGTTATGATGTTTGTGATTCTTGCGATAATTTTAGCATTAGCAATTTTATTAGTTATGATGGCGTTTCAAGGAGATACAGGGCAAGCAGGAGTTAGCGACATTCGAACGTTATTTTACTTAAATAATGTTGAAGAACTTTCGAATAGTTTAAATTTATCAGGTAGCAGTATGTTGATAGCGTTAGCCTGTTTTGTTTTTGCGATTTTGATAGTAGGGATAGTAGACAATGTTAGCTTAGAGTTTTCTTCGGTTGCGGATACAGGTTTTGGGACAACGATAGGGGATCGTATGGGTTCAGCAGCAGGGCATTCATTAGCAACGATAGGTCAAGCTAGTGCATCATTAGTTACGTCCACGGGTAAGAAGCTGTTTAAGTCTTCGACGACAGAGGGATAAAATATGAAGATAAGACAGGGAAGAGATATTATAAAGAAGCATACGCCTTGGTTTACGGTATTATTATTTTGTTTATTTAGCCCTTTTCGAGCATTTAGCCAAGAGACAGGAGCAGATGTTAATATTTTAAGGGACACTTTTTTATCATTAATAAAGATGGGTTCTAGTATAAATGATGCATATGATAACATAGTTAAGGCTATTTATGGAGATTGTAAGACCTGTACTCAGATAGTAGCGGATCATGTTTCGAATTGTTGGTCTTGTTATTTAGTAGAGAAGATATTTAATGCAGTAGATGTTGTTAGTACAGGAGTTTATGAGATAGTTTCAGGACCTAGCCGGGTAGTTTTGACGGTTTTATTAGGTCTTTGGCTATTATATCATGTAGGTAAGCACATAATGTCATTTAGTCCTCAAGAGCCGGCAGATTTTTGGACGAAGACGGGTAGGATATTGTTTAAGGCGATGTTTGCTGGAGCTCTTTTGAGTATGCCAATAAGTTATGTTTCTAATTTACTAATTTCGCCAATAATTGTAGGAGCTGTAGAATTTAATCAAGTTATCATAAAGAGTTATGCAAGTCTTGATGAGCGGAATGAAGATTTTGTTAGAGAAGATAAGATACAAGCCCCACTTTTTTATGATTCAATTACGAAGGATCAAAGGAACATATTACGTTTATTATTAGAGGGGGGACAGATATCATCAGATATTATGTCTTCGATACCATTGTTTATACCGATAGGAGTTTCTACGCATACGGCATATGGATTAGTATTGAAATGGCTTGATGAGATGGATGCGTATGAGAATTTATCGTTAAAGCCGACTATTTCTACGATGAGTGGTTGTTCACTTTCGTTAGCGGAGCCAGATCTTGACGAAGGAAGGATGTTGAACACCCAGATATATAATGCGTTATGGTGTTTGACGGAGATGTTACATAAGGAGATATCTTTTGGGATGTCATTTGCATCTGCAATAATATGTCAATCATGGCATGCAGCGTCTTATATAATATTCAATGGACCAGATTTTGGGATGTTGATATCTGGGATAATGATTTGGGGTACATGTTTAATTTTATTAGTAATTTTTGTTTTTAAAGTATTAGATGCAATAATTCGTTTAGGGATTATAGGATCTATTTTACCGTTTTTGATAATTGCGTGGGTTTTTCCTTCATCGATGAGTTATGCGAAGCAAGGATTTAAGATTTTAGTTCATATAGTTATGAATTTTATAGTTTTAGCGATAGTGATAGCATTAGCGATGCTTATGGTTATGCATGCTTTTCAGTTAGATGATGGAGATTTAAGGCAGATGTGTATGTTAAACAATGTTCAAGGACTTAGGGATTCGATGGATTTATCAGGAGCATCGTTTTTATTTGCCTTTGCGTGTTGTTTTTTTGGTATAAAAGCATTGAGTGTTGTAGATCGTACGGCAAGGGAATACACGGAGGTAGAGATAGGGTCGCAAGCAGGAGACAAGATAGGAGTTATGGCGTCATATGTTACAGCGAAGACGCTTCAAGGAGCAGCGACACTTATGGCCTTAAGTGTTAAGAAAGTTAATGAACCAGAGAGGACAAATGATATAAATATGCCTCCAGACAAGCAAAAAGATTTAGAAGATTTGAGTAAGAAGCCTAAGTTGCCACAGAATCAAACAGAAGTTATGGACAAAGCGTTATATGATATAAAGACAGGTAAGTTTAAAGATAACAATGCTTCACTTTTTAACCTTACAGATGATCAATTTGATAAGATTAAGGAGATAGCGGATCAGTTAAGGATTGTTAATGACAATAGAGGAAGATATTCATATGAGGAGCGTTCTTCAGCAGAGATGAAGTTATCGAGGCTTGAGAGACAATTAGAATATCAGCGATTAAAGCAGCGTTATTATGATAAACTTACAGAAGGAGAGAAGAGCTATTTTGCACAGACAATAGACAACATAAAGGGAGCGAGGGAAGCGGTTCCAGATACGAAGGATCGTTTAGAGTATACGAAGTATTTGAAAGCTAGGAGTAAGTTTATATTTTAGCGATGAATGAATCAAAAAAGTGTCACACACAAGAATAGGTAAAAGAAGTATAATAGGAGTATTAATTTAAAAGAAGGACTAAAGAATGATAGAACGGCCCAGGCAATTTTTAATCAAGTCGATATCATTCGCAGCCATAATGATATGGTTGCTGTTTTTACCTATTTTACCGGTTTATGGGCAAGAGAGTACGAGTGTACACTATACGACAGAGAATCAAGAAGAGACGGTAGAGGAAGTTGTAGAGGGAGCGAATGAGATTATTACAGAGGGAGCAGGAGACATAGTTGAATCTGCTGCGATATATAGTGATGCATTACATGGAGATTGTCCGGCTAGTGGTACGGTTTTATTAGCTCATATAAATAAGTGTTGGTCTTGTACTTTATTTGACACGATTTTTCGTTCTATCAATACGTTAGCGACGTCGGTTTACAATAAGATATCGTATGGTTGTATAGAGCTTTTAACAGTTTTTTTGGGTATTTGGCTTATTATTCAAGTAGGAAGGTATATAGGATCTTTAGCGGAGCAGAATCCTGTAGAATTTTTTGAAGGTATTATATCTATATTATGTAAAGCGATGATAGCAGGAGCGATATTGGTTCAACCAGTAAGTTTAGTTACAGATTTATTAATTTCGCCGTTAGTAGTAGGGACGACAGAGATAAGTATAGCGATTACGCAAGGTTTTACGGGTAGTGAAAAGATTCGTCCGAGTGAGGATCAGATATCGAATTTAAATAGGGATTATATTGTAGAAAGGCAGCAAATAGAAGAGCGATATGATTTAAAGAAGAAAGAAGTATATATCCGTTATGGATGTTCATCGGAATGTTCAGGTTTAGCGAAGACGCCGTTGCAACAAAAGAGGTGTGAAGAGTGTAAAGCCAATCCACCGAGAGAAGATTGTGGTTCTTCACCGAATTGTTTTGCTGCGATTTATAATTTAGACAAGCAGAAAGAGAATGAATATAAAGCATTAGAGCAAGATCAGAGTGATGCGATTATAGGTCTTTATGGAGTAAGTATGCTTCCATATTATTGCGTTCTTATGGATAGTTCTCCTGGAGTAGAAGAAAAAGTAGCATTAAATAGTCAACTTTATAATGCACTTATGTGTATGATTAATAATTTACATAACACGACAGCCTATGGTCAAGCGATGGCATCTTCGATATTGTGTCATGCGTGGACAGCAGAGCAATCAGGTATTTTGCCGATACAATTTCCAAGTTTAAAGATGCTTTTTACAGGAGTAGTTATTTGGTTAGTTTGTTTTCTATTGTCATTATTATTTGTATTTAAGCTTATAGATGTGTGTTTTCGTTTAGGTATTTTACTAGTTTTATTACCGTTATTGATAGTAGCGTGGGTATTTCCTCCGACAGTAGAGTTTACGAAGAAAGGTTTTCAACTTTTACTTCATGTAATGATGGTTTTTATTTCTATGGCGATAGTTTTATCTTTAGCGATAGCTTTAGTTGAGATAGCGTTTGGAGGTAATAGTGAGAGTATATCAGGCAGTACCATAATAAAAGATGCAGCGAGTTTGCAAGATTATTTTAATACGAATCAAGTATTTAAGATGAATGATGCGATACAGTTTTCCTTATTTAATTTTATCATAGCAGGTTTATGCTGTATTTTTGCGATAAAGATTTTATCTTTAATAGATCAACTTGCGACAGAGTTTTCGAGTGTTGTTGGAGTTGGTTCAGATATAGGAGATCGTTTAGGTATGGTTAGTTCGCGAGTTACAGCTGTAGTTGCGCAGGCTACAGCTACGTTAGCGATTACCGAGACGCAAAGTGGAATAAATAGGATATCTAATTTAAGAGCTACAAGGAAACATTTAGAATCTTTTGGTGCGGCGCCGAAGCAGCAATATACAGGGAGAGGAACTCGTAATACAGGCAGTTCTGTTAAGGTATTGCCTAGGGATATAGACGAAAAGGCATTGATATATGCAGGATTAAGTAGTTCTAATTTTGAGATTTTAGAGAAGGATATTTCTTTAGCTAGACGAGCTATTAATATAGAAGGAAAGTATTCGAAGGGAGAAGTATTACAGGCAAAGCTAGCATTAAGAGCTAATAGTAATGCGAGGAAGATTTATGATGGAGGAGAAGGAGTTCTTAGGGGATCAGAGCAAGCGTACAACAATGCAAAGATTTTGAGGACAATTTATGGAGCAAGTACTTTAGAAAAGATGTCATCGATAGAGAGAGAAGGTTTAATATACAAAGGAGAGCTTTACGGCTTCACAAGCAAGACAGGTAGTGAAAGAATAGATCAGATGATGGCACTAGATGATGAAAGTTTTTACAGGTTAAAGAAGGACATAGAATTAGCGGATAAAGTTCGTCAAGGAAGGGTATCTTTAGGAGAAGAGCAAAGAGTATATGATATGGTTCAAAGAGGAGATGATAATATAAAGTTATCATTAACGATGAGTGAGTCTCAATTTTCTAATTATAAGGAAGCACTTAAGGTTTCAGAAGAGAGTAGGAAAAAGCCATAAAGGGAAAGAACAATGGATAAGGTAGGGATAAAGATTAAAGATTATAAATTAATGTCATTTTTGGCATTAGTTATAATTCTTTGTTTTTTTCTTTCTGGTTGTAATCCTAAGGATTATGATGTTTCGTTAGAAGAGTTAGAAAAAGACTATATGAGCAATTGTTGGAGCTGTAGTCTTTTCAAGACGGTTTTTTCTGCATTAGATAGTTTAATAATAGTTTTTTATGAAGAGATATCGAGTGGTTCTTTAGCTTTATTAGCGATGATTTTTGCGATATGGATACTTTTTCATGTAGGACGTCTTTTTTTAAATTTCAAGATGCCAGACATTAATCAATTTTGGACAGATTCTTTAAAGACTAGTTTTGCAGTTATGTGTTGTGGAGTTTTACTGATGAGTTCAGGCAGTATTTTTGAGCTTATCAGTTATACCATAGTTCCTGTTTTTCAAGGTTTTATAGATTTATCATTATCTGTTATTAATTCAGGTTTTGGTAGTTATGGTAGTAATTATAGTGGTTGTAGTAATAGCTTTAACAGTATGGTTATTGATACAGGGCATGCATTACAGCAAGGAGTATCGGATGCGCTTTCTTGTTTGATAGCAAAGATGCATACGAGGATGATTTATGGAAGTTTTTTTGCGCAGAAGATGATAGCGAGCGGAGATTTTATAGCTGTAGTATTTGGTATTTGTTTGTTTATAATTTTTGGCATTTTAAATTTTTTATTTCCTTTTTACCTAATAGATGGATTGTTTAAGTTAGGGATAGCGTTTGTTTTATTACCGATATTTATAGCATTTTGGCCGTTTAAGATTTTGCGACAATATGTTTTAGTTGGTTGGCGGATATTTTTATCAACATTTATGCAGATATTGATGATAGCGATATTTTTGACGTTATCGATAGAGATACTAGTTCAATTTACGATGAAGTTAGAAATTTTTGATTCAGAGAAGATGTTATTGAATCAGGCGGGCACAGAGTCAGTGTATATTACCCGAACATATACAGATTTTATGGGTAATACGGTAATATGTGCGAACACGAAGAATATTATAGGACAAGTTCAAGAAGTATGTAGGATTCAAGATGGATCATGGCGTTTTGAGTGTGGAGAAGATGGTAATTGTTCCCCGTTACCAGCAACTATTATGGATGCCAATCCGAAATTTATAGAAGAGAATCTTAGTTTTCCATTATCGTTACTTTTAATGATTTTTTTAGGACTTTATTTAGTAAAGCTGATAGGGACAATGAATCGCATGGCGGCACAATTTGCGGGAGCGAAAGCGAATTCAGCGGTATTTAGTAAAGCGATGAGTCGTCTTTCCACAGCAGGAGCATTGATTGCGCAAGGAGGAGTAGGTGTAGCTATGTTAGCAAAGAGGAAGCTTAGTGGGAGGGATAGTATTACTCCTAATAGTTAGAGAGGTTATTAGAGATGTTAAGGAATTTAGCGTATTATATAAGTTTTATAGCCTTGATCATAATTTTTGGAGCGACGGGGATTTCAGGTTTACTTGATAATAGTTTGATTTACGTTATTTCGGGAACGGTTATATTTTTAAGTTTTGGGGCAGCTATTTGGTTAACATTGAAGTTTAGGAAACAGAAGAAAGTTTCGTTTTTTGTTAAGGGTAGCGAGGAAGCAGAGGACAAATAGGAACGAGAAAGAGATGAAGATACAAGATATTGCAGATAAGATAAAGGTAGTGGTTGCAATAACTTTCGTATGTTTATTTCCGGAAGTAGCTCATGCGGCTTGTCGGACGGCGGCGGAGGTAATGGCAGACCTTTATAATGGTTGTCTTATTTGTACTTTTGTAGACATGGTTTTTGATGCGGTAAACAATATAGTTACGGCATGTTATAATGCAATAAAGAAGCCCTCATTGTATCTTTTGATTATTGGTTTAGGTTTATGGATTTTATGGCAATTTGGTACGTATTTTGTAAATTATAAATACAAGGCTCCAGAAGGTTTTTTTACAGAAGTAGGGAAATGTTTTTTTCGTACAACATTAGTAGCGGCATTATTAGCGGTACCTACGCAGAAAGCATTTGATTTAATAGTTTCTCCTATAGTTTCTATGGCAACAGAGATTACATTAGGTATATTATCTACAGATTTAAATGTTCAAAGTTCGGATGCAGCGATAGCGACAGGACTTATAAAGAACGATATCTGTCAACAGTTTAAAGATTCAGATAGTTCACAATTAACGTATGACGAACAAGGCAATGTTATTTATGGAGAAGGAGAAACAGGTTTTGCATTATCTCCACAGCTAAAGAGTTCGCTTGGTTGTATAATTCGTTCTATGTATATGGAGGCTGCGAAAGGTATAGCTTTAGGGAATAGTATATATTGTTATTCTATGGGTAAAGTAGATTTATGGATTATCAAGATACCTGACATGGGAATGTTTACTATAGGCATTTTGGTAATGGTAGTTTTCTTTTTGATCACGTTAAGTTTTTCTTTTCGAGTAATAGATTTTGTTATTCGTATAAGTTTTGTACTGATGTTATTGCCTCTTTTGATGGTTGCATGGGTTTTTCCGATTACAAGGATTTATACGAAGAAGGCATGGGACTTTTTCCTTCATGCATTAATAGCCTTACTAGGTATAGCAATAGCTATAGCTTTAGTTTTGAAGATAGTTATGGAATCCATAGGTCGTTCAGAAGAATTAGATACAATGTTAAATAACGATCAAGTTCAGTTATTGTATCAGCATATTTATACTAATGGTATAGATTGGTTATTATTTATAGCGATAGCGATAATAGCCTTAATGTTAGTAAGTAAGACGGAGCAAATAGCGAATCATTTTGTTTCTATAGAATTGCAATTACAAACCACGAATGTTGGGGCATCGATTGGAGCGAAGATGGCATCTATGGCAGCGACGACCATACAAGCAGCAGCTACCGTTGCCACAGGAGGAGTAGCGATAGCAGGTCTTGCGGCGAAAGGAACGATTGGAGCAGCAAGTGGAGCAGGTAAGTTATTAGGTTCGATGGCTTCATTATCGACTAAGGCAGGTAGGCAGGCTGCTAAGGCATCAGTAAAGAAGTATGTTAAGGATACAGGAAGTCGAATAAAATCGATGCCGAAGAATTTTAAAGATTATGCTGTTAACAAAGCGAGGGTTGCAGGAGAGAATATATCTTTAGCGCCACAACGGGCAATAAACCAAATAAGAGATATTCCTAACCGTGTAGCTACGAATGTAAAGAACATTCCAGACAATTTAAGGTCTAGGATAGTAGGTTCTTCGAGATCTAGAATAAACATAAGGAACATAGGTAATAATCTTTTAGAAAGATGGAAGAATTACTTTAACAATGAATCGGAGCGCAATTCATAGTTTTTGGTAATTTGTTGAGAAAAAAAACTAGATTTTTGTCAAATTACTGTTAAAGTTACGAGAGATTTAATTAAGGGGAAGAATCATGGAAGAAATAATATTTCCGAACCAGATAAGGATATATCGCCGTATTCGTAATCTTTCGATGCAAGAGCTTGCAGATTTTTTAGGTATAAGTCTTTCGGCAGTTAGTAAGATAGAGAAAGGATATAGACGAATAGATAAGGATCAATTGATAAGGGTTTCAGATTTTTTACAATGTAATCCGCAAGATATTTTTGTAAATGAAGCGACATCACAGCCTGAAGTTGTTGAGGCGTGGAAGAAGGAACAAGAGCGTCGAAGTAAGATTAACGAGAGAAGTGGTATTAAGACGATGGGAGCAGGTTTTCGTTATCTTAGGGGTCAAAAGGATTTAACTTTAGCAGAAGTTGCAGCAGCATCAGGTCTTACATTATCAGTTTATCATCGTATAGAGATGGGTCAAAGGGAAGTTACAGAGAAAGAGTTTAAGGATATATCATTAGCTCTTGGTTTTACGCCTGAGGAGCTTCAACTTAAGGTATATGATTTAGATAAGACGGGAGCATTAGAAGAGTTTATTCAACCAGGTGATGCGAAATTTAGAGCAGTTACATCAGCGAAGAATTCTTATGCAGACTTACCGATAGGTCGAATGGGACTTAAGTCTAGGGAGAGGAGCGAAGTATCATTAAAAGTATATGGCAAGCCTGGAGAGAATGGAGATATTATTCTTGATAAGAACAATGTTTCTGGTTTGATAATGTGCCCGCCTTCAGTTATAGATCCACAGAAAGCGTATGCAGTTAGTATTTCCTCATCACATCGTTTAGGTAATTTTTTTCCTTCTCGTTCGATATTTATAGTTGATCCATCGAGAGATGCGGTTTCAGGAGATATAGGGATTTTATATACGAGAGAAAATGTAATAAAGCTTGTTAGCTTAAGAGAAGACAGTGAAGGGAATCTTTATGGAGTTCAAGTCAATCCTGAAGAGAGGATAAAGATATCGAGTACAGATACGCTGCATAAGGTAGTATATATATCTTTGATTTAAACGTTTAATAGGAAACGAATAAAAAACCTCTCTACAGAGAGGTTTTTTTTATTAAAATTACCATATGTTAACTTTTTTTCTTTTAGAATCAACGATAAGGTAAAGATTAAGTAGAGTTTATTAGAGAGCAGGATGGTTAAGTCATCAAGGATATCCGATTTAAAGCGATGGAAGAGGAAATTTTTAGGTATTACTGATGAAGAAGGTAATACGACGGATACGATACATTCGCAAGCGCAGAAATTAATAAACATTTTTCGTCAAATGTCGGTTTTAAGCGATGAGGCGAAAGAGCGTTATAATGAGATGCTTTTGAACATTTCATCAGATACCAAAGAAGAGTTATCGAAGCTTCCATCTGGTTCAGATGTTCGAGGATATATAGCGTATCTTCAAGAGCAAAGAGGTATTTTAGTTGAGGAAGAAGAAGAGATAGATGAAGAGAAGCTAGAAGAAGAAAGAGCAAGGGCTAAGATAATAGCAGAAGCGATATCTTTAA